>NZ_JBBMQI010000005.1:0-207968 GCF_038899935.1 Pacificibacter sp. AS14 | reverse complement strand
GTTTTACCGTGGTCAACGTGGCCGATTGTGCCAATGTTGCAATGCGGTTTATTACGCTCGAACTTTTCCTTAGCCATATCAAGGCGCCTTTACATTTAGAAGGGGCCGAGATTGGCCCGAATTATCATCGCGGGCTAATTATTGTTTTCGAGACATAAAATCAAGAGTCAGTTGACAATTCCCTCAGGTTGCGCGGCACCTTGTGCGGGAACAGCAACGGCTGGGCCGTTTTAAGGTGTGCTCGCCTCAAGACTTTGAGCATTTCGCGCCAAATACTGTGCAATTTCAACGCCAGCCCTGACGGTGAGCGCTGCAAGCCTTTGATCCTTACTGCCTTGTGACTTGGCTATACTCAGCGCTGAGCCATATAATCCATCGACCGCAATCACTGTGGAGGGAGGCAACATAAGCTTGTTATCAGGCGAATCATTCCAAACGCTTACCGAAAGCATAAGAACCGACTTGGGTGACGAAACTGTTGGAACAGCAGGGTTTGCCAACATATAACCAGTCACTTTGATACCGATATTGTAAACCCTATCGCCCTGCAATTCTGACAGCTTTGACGTGATCGCCCGCCGCAGCTGTGTGGTCATATCTTCGGGCGAAACATCATCAGAATAGGCATTTTTCACCATATCCGTTGCGACGATACTGATATGATTGAATCGAATATTTGCCTGCGCAAGTCGCGCCATTGACGCAGGCGCAAAAGAGGCTTCGCCACACCCCATCAGTGTGAAGGTCATCAAAAGCACAATCAATGTGAGGCGCACACATAATGGTCCCACTTGCAAAAAGAGCGCCCCAATCGAGCGCCCTTTTGTTCAGCCAAATGTGTTATCACGCGGGAAACCGTGCGGGGGCTGTTTACCAACCCCTGCCCGCTTGCCGACCCATTGGCTCAGGTCTTTCTCGGTGCGGGTATTGCCACCGCCCATGGTCCAGCTAAGCCCGTCTTCGATATTGAACGTCGTGATATCACTCAAGCCACCGTCGAGTTCCAACATACCTTGAGCACCGCGCGCCATACTGTACTTTTGCAGTCGCACGCCTTTGCCGCGCCCAAGCACTGGCACCTCTGAAATCGGGAAGACAAGGAAACGACGGTTTTTCGAAATCACCGCAACATGATCGCCAACCACACGGCGCACGCAAGCAGCCACGGCACCATCTTTGACGTTAAGCACCTGCTTGCCAGTCCGCGTCTGCGCGATGATATCATTTTCAGGCACGATAAACCCGTCGCCAGCACTTGAGGCAAACAACAGTTTTTCACCCGGTTTGTGCACGATCAAGTCGATAATTTCTGCCTCATTGGGCAGATCGACAATCAACCGCACCGGTTCGCCCATGCCGCGCCCACCGGGCAGATTGGCAGCAGACAGCGTCAAAACGCGTCCGTTTGAGCCAATCAACAGCAGACGGTCCGTCGTCTCCGCGTGGAAGGTAAAGCGTGGCCCGTCACCGTCTTTGAATTTCAAGTCTCGCGTCAGATCAATGTGACCAGACATGGCGCGAATCCAACCCATTTGCGAACAGACAACCGTAATCGGCTCGCGTTCGATCATGGCCTCCAAAGGCACGTCATCAACATCTTTGGCTTCTGCAAATTGCGTCAGGCGATGCCCGCGCTCATAGTCTTTGCCAAAGCGTTTTTTGATGTCTTTGAGCTCTTCGGAAATCCGATCCCATTGCACACCAGGGGTCGCCAAAAGCTCTGCGATGGTTGCGCGTTCGTCGATCAAAGCGTCGCGTTCGCGCACAAGTTCCATTTCTTCCAAGCGGCGCAAACTGCGCAGACGCATGTTGAGAATAGCCTCGGCTTGCACTTCGGACAACTCGCCGACGCCGCTCGCAGCAGGCAGCGGAGAAATATAGTCTTTCTCGGTCATCGCCCGTGGGGAGTCTGGATGCCAGACTTCGGCCATCAAAGCCTTTTTGGGATCATCATCATACCGGATGATGTCGATCACGCGATCCAGATTAAGGAAGGCGATGATAAAACCGCGCAGGACTTCTAAGCGGTGATCTATCTTTTCCAAACGATGCTGCGAACGGCGCAACAACACATCTTGGCGGTGATCCAAAAAGGCGCGCAGCACTTCTTTGAGCGAACAAACTTTAGGTGTACGCCCATCGATCAACACGTTCATGTTCATCGAAAAGCGAATTTCCAGATCAGAATTGCGGAACAAGGTGTTCATCAACATATCTGGATCGACGTTTTTGGATTTCGGCTCCAAAATCAGGCGCACGTCTTCGGTGCTTTCATCGCGGACGTCGCCGAGAATAGGCACTTTTTTGACCTGAATAAGCTCTGCCAGCTTTTCGATCAACTTGGACTTTTGCACCTGATAGGGGATTTCGGTGACAACGATCTGCCAAACGCCGCGCCCCAGGTCTTCTACTTCCCACTTGGCACGCAAACGGAACGATCCGCGCCCTGTGGCGTAGGATTTGATCATGCTTTCTTTGGATTCAACGATCACGCCACCTGTCGGAAAGTCAGGCCCTTGGACATAGTTCAATAAGGTCTCGTCACGCACGTCAGGCGTTTTGATCATGTGCAAGCTGGCATCGACCAATTCCACCAAGTTGTGCGGCGGAATATTGGTGGCCATGCCAACAGCGATACCGGTGGACCCGTTCGCCAACAGATTCGGAAAAGCCGCAGGCAGTACTTCAGGTTCTGTCAGCGTGCCGTCATAGTTGGCGCGAAAATTGACCGCATCCTCGTTAAGCCCCTCAAGCAGGGCCTCGGCCGCAGCCGTCATCCGCGCCTCAGTGTAACGCGACGCTGCAGGGTTATCGCCGTCGATATTGCCAAAGTTCCCCTGACCATGCACCAGCGGATAGCGCACGTTAAAGTCTTGGGCCAAGCGCGCCATCGCATCGTAAATCGCCATATCGCCATGCGGGTGATAGTTGCCCATCACGTCACCAGAAATTTTCGCAGACTTACGGAACCCACCGTTTGAGGCCAAACGAAGCTCACGCATCGCGTATAAAATACGCCTATGCACAGGTTTCAAACCATCACGCGCGTCGGGCAAGGCCCTGTGCATAATCGTCGACAAGGCATAGGTCAGGTAGCGCTCGCCAATGGCGCGACGCAGGGGCTCTAAGGTCTCGCCAGGGACATCGCTCTGACCGCCGTTATTATCTATCAAATCACTGCTCATGAAACAGTGATACAAGCGCCGTCGCGCACGAGCAAGCGGCCTCGCACGTTCAAATGTGGCAAGAATGCGGCAGGCAGGAAAAACGCGGGAAAACTTCTCCCTTTTTCCCCGCAAAATTTTAAACAATTTTGTATAGATAGCGTTGTTAACAAGTGTGTTCGGGGGAACTGGTATGCTGCGCCTATCTGCGTTGACCGTTGGTGGTCTATTTGTTTTATTTTTAGCCTTTGGCGGGGATTTATCCTCGGATGAACAGGCCGAGCTGGCAACGCTGCGCGCACAGCGCACATCAATTGTTACCCTGATGTCAGAGGCCTTTACGGACACCTCAAAGCGCAAGACCACTTATGTTGCAACATTGGATCAAGTCGACCCTATAAAACCGAACCAGCAAAGCGTCGCTTTTGCACAAAACGCGAGCTTCATCCCAGAAAACGCAGATGGGAACTCTACCATCGTATCCACGACTACTGTCGCTGACCCAAGCAAACTTGTTGCACTTATGGCTCGCCAGACAAATGGCGATGCGCAAGTCACATCAGATGATATGCTCCTCCGCTCTGTCACGGCCAACCGCGTAAACGTGCGTTCGGGCCCGTCAACGTCCAATCCTGTTTTGGGCCAAGTCGAGTATTCAGATGTCGTGCGCGTGATTTCGGATCCGGACAGCAGCTGGGTAAAAATCGTCATCGAAGGCGACGGCGTTGAGGGCTATATGTCTTCTCGCTTCTTGACACCTCTGGCGGAATAGCCACCTTGCGCCGATAGGCCCATGCGTCGTGGCGCGTGACCTGTGCAAACTCAGGCGTCAAAAGGGTATTCCATGCGGTCCATTCTCATCACCGGCAGCTCATCGGGCATCGGCTATCACGCGGCTACAACCTTAAAAACTAAGGGCTGGCGCGTTCTGGCCACATGCCGAAAGCAAAGCGACTGCGACAGACTAAAGCTTGAAGGCCTCGACAGTTTCGTCCTTGATTATGAGGACCCTCATTCGATTGAAACGGGTTTCAATACAGCACTGGAATTGACCGGCGGCACGCTGGACGCGCTTTATAACAATGGTGCCTATGCCATTCCGGCCGCTGTAGAAGACTTACCGGTTGAGGCCTTGCGCCAAAACTTTGAGGCCAATTTTTTCGGTTGGCACGACCTGACACGCCGCGTTATTCCGGTGATGCGTGCTCAGGGTCATGGACATATCATCCAATGCTCATCCGTTTTGGGCCTTGTGGCCATGCCATGGCGTGGGTCCTACAACGCGACGAAATTCGCACTTGAGGGTCTCACCGATACGCTGCGACTTGAGATGCGCGGCACGGGAATCCATGTCGTCAGTATCGAGCCTGGCCCCATCACCAGCGACTTTCGCCTCAACGCGCGCAAAGAGTTCGACAAATGGATCGACTGGGAAAACTCGGTGAGGGCAGATCAATATCGCGCATCTTTGGTGCCACGGCTTTATGAAGCCAGCAAAGCACCTGATCGATTTGAACTTGGGGCAGAGGCTGTCACCAACACATTGATCAAGGCGCTCAACACAGATCGCCCGCGCGCACACTACTATGTCACGACACCCACGTGGATCGCGGCCATTTTGCGCCGCATCCTCCCGACCTCGGTGTTCGACGCCATCGCCGTAAAGTCCTAGCGGCCCCTTTCTTGCTCAGGGCGCGGCACTTCGCGTGTTTGGTTTTACCACCGGACACGCTATATCACTGGTAACGTATTTAGGTAAAGGACAGCATCATGCTGAAGGATCCTCTCTTCATCGCCGTGATTGTCGGCTGTGTCATCGTCTCTCTTATCCTTGCCCGAGGCATAAGTCTTATGGGGCGCGGCGGGCTGGACGGCGCGAAAAAGTCGAATAAAATGATGCAATATCGCATTGGAGCGCAGCTAATTGTCGTGGTCCTTGTCGTGATATTTGTCGCTCTGCGTAAAACAGGAGGCTGATATGGTCGTTCTTAATAAAATTTACACCCGCACTGGCGACACAGGCGAAACCGCCCTTGGCGATGGCAGCCGCGTTGCCAAATATGCCCCGCGCGTTGAAGCATACGGCACCGTGGATGAGTTGAACTCAACAGTTGGCTTGGCGCGATTGACTGCTGAGACGAATATGAACGAGGCCCTCGCACGGATACAGAACGATTTATTTGATCTCGGTGCAGACCTGTGCCGCCCCCACATGGAAAAAGACGATGACGCAGAATACCCGCCACTGCGCATGATTTCTTCGCAGGTAGATCGTTTGGAAACTGAAATCGACATCATGAATGCGAACCTATCTGCGTTGCGGTCTTTTATTCTGCCCGGAGGCACGCCTTTGGCGGCTCACCTGCACCTGTGTCGTACCGTCGCACGCCGCGCCGAGCGCCTGACTGTCGACTTAAATACGGCAGAAAACATCAATCCATCCGCAATCAAATATTTAAACAGACTGTCTGATTGGTTTTTTGTTGCCGCACGTGTTGCGAACAACAATGGCCAAAATGACGTTCTTTGGGTCCCAGGAGCCAACCGATAAACCAAAAGTAACGGAACGCATCCATTCAACTTTCGTGGCATTTGGGGCTGTTTCTTTACATCCATACGAGTCATAAATGTGCCAAACTGAACGTATTCAGCGCCGCACCTAAAACGCGGCCCTCAATCCAAGGGAGAATTCGCATGAAGGTTTTGGTGCCTGTAAAGCGCGTGATTGATTATAACGTTAAGGTAAAGGTCAGCTCAGACGGGTCTGGTGTTGATCTCACAAACGTCAAGATGTCGATGAACCCGTTTGACGAAATTGCCGTCGAAGAAGCCATTCGCCTCAAAGAGGCGGGCATCGCGACCGAGGTTCTTGTCGTGTCCATCGGCGAGAAAAAATCCTCTGACGCGCTGCGTTCAGCCATGGCGATGGGGGCAGATCGTGCAATTTTGATCACAACAGATCAAGGTGTCACGATCGAGCCTCTGGCCGTTGCTAAACTTTTGAAAGCTGTAATTGACGAGGAAGCGCCTGAGCTGGTCATCGCCGGCAAGCAGGCAATCGACAATGACATGAATGCGACGGGACAGATGCTCGCAGCGCTTTTAGGTTGGGGGCAGGCGACGTTTGCATCTGAACTCAAAATCGAAGATGGCACTGCGATTGTAACCCGTGAAGTTGACGGCGGCCTGCAAACGATTTCGGTAAAATTGCCCGCAGTTGTCACCGCCGATTTGCGACTCAATGAACCTCGTTACGCGTCTTTGCCCAACATTATGAAGGCAAAGAAAAAGCCGCTGGATGAGAAATCCGCCGCGGACTTTGATGTCGACATTACCCCGCGCCACACAATCGTCACCACAGAAGAACCCGCTGGCCGTGCTGCAGGTGTTATGGTTGGATCCGTTGACGAATTGATCGAGAAACTCAAAGAAGGGGGCCTTGTCTAATGGCTGTACTTTGTCTTGCAGAAGTTGTGGGCGGCGCATTGGTGCTGGATGCAACCTCGAAAGCTGTCACTGGCTCGGCACAACTCGGCGATGTGACCTTGCTCGTGTGTGGTCCTGCCGCAGCAGCGAAAGAAGCCGCAAAAATCGCAGGGGTCTCAAAAGTGTTGTTGGCTGACGATTCTGCCTACGCGAACGGTCTGGCCGAAAGCATCGCAGGCCTGATCACAGGTCTTTCTGGCGATTTTAGCCACATAACAGCCGCATCAACATCCATCGCCAAAAACGTTTTACCTCGCGTGGCGGCCCTTTTGGACGTGATGATTTTATCCGACGTGATTGAAGTGATCGACGCTGACACCTTCAAGCGTCCGATCTATGCGGGCAACGCAATTCAAACTGTGAAAACATCCGATGCGATCAAAGTTGTGACTTTCCGCACCGCTACACTAGAGCTTGCTGCGGATGGCGGATCAGCTGTCGTTGAAGCAGCATCGGGTGCGGGTGATGTTGGTCTATCGAGCCACATTGGCGACGCGGTTGTCACCAGCGACCGCCCTGAATTGACTTCAGCTGGCGTGGTCGTCTCTGGCGGTCGTGGCGTTGGCTCTGAAGACGATTTTGCGCTCATCGCAAAGCTTGCAGACAAGCTTGGGGGGGCTGTTGGCGCGTCGCGCGCTGCGGTGGATTCAGGCTTTGCGGCAAATGACTTACAAGTCGGCCAAACAGGCAAAGTCGTGGCACCCGACCTTTACCTTGCTGTCGGAATTTCCGGTGCGATCCAGCATCTTGCGGGCATGAAAGACAGTAAAGTCATCGTTGCCATCAACAAAGACGAAGAAGCACCGATTTTCCAAGTTGCTGACTTCGGGCTGGTCGCAGATCTGTTTTCTGCTGTGCCAGAACTAATTGAGAAGCTTTAAGTTTCGCTAAACTTTACAATAGAATTCAAAATGGCCTGCCAAACGTGGCAGGCCATTTTTTTATTAAACCCAGCAAGCTTTTAAATCAGTCTAGCAAGGGCCTGCGTCACCGCATCAGCCACTTTACTCTGAACAATTGGACCGAGCATCTCACGTGCAGAGAGAGCGTCCAAATCTGAGTAGGTCATAAGCTCGAAACCTTGCGTTATATCCTGTGGCGATGCGACGACCTCAACGATGCATTTGACCAGTGGACGAATTTCCTCGATCATATCCCGATCAACAAACAACGGGTCTCCGTGCAGTGCGTTACAAGCCTCGGCGTCATCAGGCGAACGGTCTGAAACCCACAGCAACACCAAATTTTGAGGCATTTTTTGAATCATGGTTCTCATTCTCGCAACCCAAGCATCCTTAAGTTCTTGACGTACCATTGCAAATTTTTCTTTCGACTCAGCTTCCAAAGTCGTCAGCAAATGCCGTGTGAAATTGAAATCCGTAAAATCGATTTCTCGGTAGATGGTTTTCAAAAGCGTCGATGCTCGCAAAAAGCGATCATTTCGGCGCGGATGGACGGCATAAAATCGGTTTGACATGTTTTGCGCACCGGAGATTTGCAACACCGTTGCCTTTGCGTGCTTACAAATATTCATCACGGTCTCGTCGGTCAAGAAAACGTCGGTCCCAGCGTTCACGCACCCAAGGTTGATCGAAGTCATGTTTAACCCCTCTCCCACCAATTCCGAGAATGGGATCTCAACGAATTTCCCGTATGTTTCTGTACCGCCAACACAGGCGATATAATCATCTTGCAAGTTTTTCTTGGGGCCACGGAATAAGAGTTTTGATTTTCCGTATCGGCAAGGAAAGTAGTTCAGAGCACTATCGCTCGAATTTTGGTAAGCCATGTCGTCCACCCGCTGGTTAGTTAAATCACCCAAGTCAGAGATTCGCAGATACAGGTTTCAAAAACGCTAAACTTGCAATTTTGCCCAAATTTTACGGGTCTCGCAGCACCTTCACGCCTTGAAGCCTGCGCAGGCACGGGTATGGTCGAAATAGGCACAAGGGAGCACAACACTATGGAAATTTCTACTGTCGGCATCGTCGGAGCAGGGCAAATGGGCAACGGGATTGCCCATGTCTTCGCCTTGTCAGGGTATCAGGTTTTGCTCAACGATATCTCACAAGAAGGCCTTGAAAAAGCTTTGGCGACCATTCGCAAAAACTTGGATCGCCAAGTGAGCAAGGAGAAAATTTCGCAAGCTGACTTGGACGCCACAATGGGGAGGATCACAACAACGCTTGCGCTTGAAGACCTTGGACAATGCGATCTGGTCATTGAAGCGGCAACTGAGCGCGAAGAAATCAAAAACGCGATTTTTGAAAAACTGCAGCCGCATTTGAAACCGGCAACGATTTTGACATCTAACACCTCGTCAATTTCAATCACACGTTTGGCATCGCGTACCGATCGACCAGAAAAATTTATGGGATTTCATTTTATGAATCCCGTTCCTGTGATGCAACTTGTTGAACTTATCCGCGGGATCGCCACAGATGACGAAACCTATCAGGCCTTGCTTAAAGTCGTCGAAAGCTTGGGGAAAGTCGCAGCCAGCGCTGAAGATTTTCCAGGTTTTATCGTCAATCGGATCTTGATTCCGATGATCAACGAAGCGGTTTACACCCTTTATGAGGGCGTAGGGTCCGTGACCTCCATCGACCAATCGCTCAAGCTTGGCGCGAACCAGCCAATGGGTCCGCTGGAACTGGCAGATTTCATCGGGCTAGACACCTGTCTTGCGATTATGAATGTACTCTACGACGGATTGGCCGACACCAAATATCGCCCCTGCCCGCTGCTCACCAAATATGTTGAAGCGGGTTGGTTAGGCCGCAAATCTAAGCGAGGCTTTTATGATTACCGCGGCGAAACACCTGTGCCGACTCGCTAGATCATTTGCAATCAGTCTGTGCGGCCACCGAGAGCAAGCGTGTGGCTGCGCAGCCACTCCATGAAGCCGCCCGGCTTGGATTTCCATTCACTACATTGATCAGCCGACAAGGGGTCGCCAATCACAGGGGATTGAGCTTTGTTCCGCGCATGAACGATTTCATGCAGCAAAAGCGCTTGGCGTATCGTGGCGGAAATTTTATCTGCAATTTGATACAAACGCGTATTCCGGCCAGAAAAATATATCGGAACAACCTGTGCGTTTGATTTCAATACCATTTTAGCCGTAAACGGGTTCCATGGCTTTTCTTTCACGGGACCAAACCAGGTGTCAGATGTCGC
The DNA here is from genome assembly GCF_038899935.1 of Pacificibacter sp. AS14. Lineage (NCBI taxonomy): Bacteria > Pseudomonadati > Pseudomonadota > Alphaproteobacteria > Rhodobacterales > Roseobacteraceae > Pacificibacter > Pacificibacter sp. AS14. Next base: position 198,138 of record NZ_JBBMQI010000005.1, on the reverse strand, counting down.
TACAGCGCCGGCTGGGAATAAAATGATCACGCCACCTGATTTGAGGTGCGCCATTGCTTCATTGCGCATCAAAATCGATTTGCGATGACTGTCTTCTTCGTGCGGGAATGGAACCGGCAACATGAATGGGTCAATTTCTTGAATACCCGTCAGCAAAGAACGCGTGAGAATCTTGTAGTCCGTACGCACTTTCCCGATCAATTCAGCCATTACAAGCCCATCAACCAAGCCATGAGGATGGTTGGCGACAACGACGACCGGCCCTGTTGCGGGAATTTTAGCAATTTGTTCAGGAGGCGTTTTGACATCAATGCCCATAACTTTTAGCGCTTGCGTAAAAAACGGCTGGCCGTTGGGCGTACCCATTCTTTCAAACCGACGAATATAACGCAGCAATGGTAACTTGCCGGTGATCCACTCGATGGTCCTGATGATCACAACCTTGGATGGATCTGAAAACGTCCCGGCATAAGACAGGCGACGTGCGTCGTAGGGCACGAAACCAGGATCCCCAGCCTTAGGCGTCACTGTCGCCTGATTGTCCTGTTCCATACTGTCCTCTTTAGGTCTGCGCTAAAAGGCTTACATGCCTTCGCCAAACCGATCTTTGATGAGAGCTTCCAGCGCGTCAGCCAACGCGACGGCATCAGAGCCCTTTGTTGTCACATCAATAGATGTTCCTTTGGAGGCTGCCAACATTAAAAGCCCCATGATGCTATCGCCACCCGCATCCATGCCATCTTTCTCGACAATTGCCGTAGCGTTATGATTTTCCACAACTTCGACAAACTTTGCAGAGGCGCGCGCGTGCAAACCTTTTACGTTTAGTATTTCATGCGTACGAACAACAGACGACATACCTCACTCCCTAAATGAATGGCCCGGAGCCTCAAAGCTATCGATATATTTGCGCCCCGCCGCCAAGGCAGATGCAACAGCTTCGGCAACCGTTTTATGGCGCGATTTTGCCAGTTTAATGAGCATTGGCAAATTGGCGCCATATATGATTTTACGATTTTCTGGGTTGCAGGCCAGCAACGACAGGTTTGATGGGCTTCCGCCAAACATATCAGTGACCATCACGACACCATCCCCTTTGTCGACACTGTCTGCTGCGGCGCAAATTTCCGCTTGCTTGGCTTCGCGATTATGGTCAGGCGCGATCGATATAGCTTCTATTCCAGTCTGTTCACCAACCACGTGCTCTATCGCCGCGAGGTACTCTCGCGCCAATCCGCCGTGTGCTACAATGACAATTCCGATCAAGCCTCAGCCCTCGACGCAACCTGCGGCGCACCTGATTGACGCCGCTCCATTTCTCTATGCCTTATTGACACTTGCCAATCATGTTTCGCAAGGGCCTTTGATAGGTTTTCCACCAAGGCAACGGACCTGTGTTGCCCGCCGGTGCAGCCGAAGGCGATAGATAGGTGTCGTTTGCCTTCTTCACGGTAAGCAGGCAGCAATAAAAGCGTGAGTTCCAGTATCTTTTGAAAAAATGCCTCATATCGTGCATCATTCATGACATATTTTTGCACAGCCTCATCTTGGCCATTCAATCCACGTAAAGAGATATCCCAATAGGGATTGGCCAAAAAGCGGACATCAAAAACCATATCTAGTCCTCGCGGCATGCCGCGTTTATAGGAAAACGATTGAACAGAAATCGCCATAGACGCGTGTTGCCCAACAGAAAACCATCGCTCGATTTCATCGCGCAACTCGTGCGGGCTCATATCCGTTGTTTCAATGATGATGTCAGCGCGTGCATGAATGGGAACTAAGAGGTCTTGCTCCCGTGCTATACCCTCTTGAGCAGTTTCTGCGGGCGCTAAAGGATGCCTGCGCCGTGTTTCCGAGTAACGCCGCGACAAGACATCAGCAGCGCAATCAAGATAAAGCACTGATGCGTTAAAATCAGCGTTCAACGCAAGTTTGTCGATGAGCTCAATCAAAGCATTTATAGAAAAATCTCGATTCCGAACATCAAGGCCAAGCGCAAGGGGCCGTCCTTTTCCGGATACCTCAAGCAATTTGGGCAGAATCGACAAAGGGATATTGTCGATCACCTCGTAATCTAGATCCTCAAGCACATTGATTGCAGTCGAACGACCAGCACCAGACGGGCCTGTCACCAAAACAACACGGCGTTGATCACTTGCTTGCGGTTCGTCAAAGTCAATCATGGGTCAGCGACGCGACGCGCCCCCCTTTTAAAAGCTGGATCAAAGCTGCCGCAAAATACGGTCCATCGCTTCGATGATATTCTGGGATGTCCTGATTAAGTAGGCGACGTATTCGCGCAGGAGGCAAGCGCTCTTGTTCAAGTTTATCGAGATCAACAACCGCCCGGATCACACAGTAAGGCATCGACTGTACATTCAAAATTCCGATACCACGCGCCTCAATCATGCTTTGAATCGTCTCAGGCGCGCAGGCGACAAGGTCGCCTTCTCGCGAATCCATAGTTAATTTGGTGCGGTCATCAGACACTAAAGTCGCCCCCAAAGCCATCATCATAAGCGCCAAAGAGGATTTCCCGCTCCCCGACGCCCCAACAATAAGCAACCCAAAACTTGGATCAATTGCGACACAGCTGGCGTGAATGACATCGCAAAGCGGATCATCTTTCCCCATGACACCCCTCAGACATCAGCAAAAAGCCACCGCATTTCTGCGATGGCTTTTTGTTCAATTGTAGGGAACAGCTCACACGGGCAAGCCGACAACAAAACGCGCGCCCAGAGGGTCTGACGTTATGTCGGCATCGGTGGGTCGAATATTCTCAGCCCAGATAACTCCGTCGTGCGCTTCGACAATCTGCTTTGATATCGCCAAACCCAGTCCTGAATTGTTACCGAACTGCCCGACTGGTCGTTCAGAATAGAAGCGTTTGAAGATCTTGGACAGCGCTTGTTCGGGAATGCCTGGGCCTGTATCTTCGACAACCACCAAAACACGGCTGTCGCGCTTGCGCACCCAAACACGGATCGCGTCACCGTCTTCGCAAAACGATATCGCATTCGAAATCAAGTTGACGAAAACTTGTGCCAAACGCGCTTCCAGCCCAGACACAACAATAGGCCTATCCGGCAAGTCGGCGATAAATTCGACGCCTTTTGCTTGTGCCTCGTGGGACAAATATTCAGTCAAATTTGCGAGCATCTTAATCAAATTGAAGTCTTCTTCTTCTTCTTTGACCAATTCACTGTCTAAGCGGGACGCATTGGAAATATCAGAGACAAGCCGATCCATACGTCTCACATCATGCTCAATAACGTCCAATAACTTTATGCGGTGCTCTTCTTTTTTTACCATGCGCAACGAACCAACGGCAGATCGTAGGCTTGCGAGAGGATTTTTGATCTCATGCGCCACATCGGCCGCAAACTGTTCGTTTGCGTCAATCCGATCATAAAGGGCTGACACCATACCGCGTAAAGCAGATGAAAGACGACCAATCTCATCAGGCCGTCCGCTTAGATCAGGAATGCGTACGCGTCCCGGCGCCATTTTTCGACTGTTCTTGTCACGCCCGACTTCAGCGGCTGCGGCGAGATCCGCCAACGGATTTGCAATGGTCGACGCAAGTACGAGGCTAAGCCCAATAGAGACCAATATGGCAATAATGAAGACCTGCAAAATCTGTTCGCGCTCAACACGCACAAGTGCATCAATATCACCTTCGCCAGAATGCAGTCCAACAACACCAATCGTGGTTTGAACTCCATCGAGGTCAACTGTGATGGGAGCCGCCACAGCAAATATTGGCGATCCGGTTTGATCTTGTGTCGAATTAATATGAATTTCGTTTTGAAGCGCACCCGGTATCAAAGATTGAATATGTTGGGCCTCATCGTAGCCTTCGACTTTTGAGCCGCCACCAGAAAATGACGCAAAGCTCCAAATCCTGTTGAGAAAATCCGAAATGACCGTGGTACGATGATCACGGGTCAGCCCTGCCACAGTGGTAGCGGCACTGCGCTCGACACCTTCGGTTGATGCCAAAAGCGTGCCGGTTTCATCGTAAATATAGACACCTTCACGCAAAGGAATCTGTAACACACCAAGCATTGCAGCGAGATCATCAGAATCGACCCCTGTATCAAGTCGTCCGTCTTGGCCGGCCATGAGTTCGACCACGTCAGCGATCAAAGCAGCCTCAGAGATCATCGCCATCTCGCGTTGTTTGACCAAGCTGTCGCGGAAAGGATTAAGGTACAAGATACCAGCAACCATAAGGATAATGGCGACCAGATTGAACGTGATAATTTTTTGCGCCAACGGGGAGCGATTTATCGCAATAAATTTACGACGCTCGCGTTTTGCTCGCAAATCCGCGTCGGTTGTTCTGGGGGCAACCCAATCGTCCCCAAGGACAACGTCTGCATCCTCGGAGTGGGTTTTGCCAGATCTATACATGCGAGAGGTCAGGGACATTATTCTTCGTTATACCGATAGCCGATGCCGTATAGCGTCTCGATTGCGGAAAAGTCATTATCGGCTGTGCGCATTTTTTTGCGAAGCCGCTTAATATGACTGTCGATGGTCCGGTCGTCGACATACACTTGGTCGTCGTAGGCCACATCCATGAGCTGGTCGCGCGATTTCACGAAACCGGGACGTTGTGCCAAAGCTTGCAACAACAAGAATTCGGTGACGGTCAAAGACACGTCATTTCCTTTCCACGAGACTGCGTGGCGAAGGGGGTCCATGGTCAATTCACCACGTGTGAGAACTTTAGTTTCTTCGGTTTCAACGATTTCGACGCCATCTAGTGCTTCTTGGCGGCGCAAAAGGGCGCGAATGCGTTCAACCAGAAGTCGCTGAGAGAACGGTTTTTTAACGTAGTCGTCAGCGCCCATACGCAGGCCAAGCACCTCGTCAATTTCGTCGTCTTTAGACGTCAAAAAGATGATGGGCATATTGGTTTTTTGACGTACCCGTTGAAGCAAATCCATGCCATCCATACGTGGCATTTTAATATCGAAAACGGCCATATCTGGAAGACGTTTGTTAAACGCATCCAGTGCAGACTGGCCATCATTATATGTTTCGACTTCGAAGCCTTCGGCTTCAAGTGTCATAGATACCGACGTCAGGATGTTCCTGTCATCGTCAACCAATGCGATCCGCGACATGTTTCGGGTTCCTTTAACTGCTCAATCGTCTCGTTTTTTTCACCATCATCTGCATTTCGGTGGGTTAAGGCAAGGGAAACCGCGAATCGCCCCATCGGCACCGCTCCATCAGACATAAAATTTTTCAAGAAATGACTAATTTGTCTCACAAACTCCAACTTTGCTCTGCCGGAGCTAAAAAGTTTCAAGGTCGCGCTAACTGTTTGCGCTAAACCAATAATGGTTGCGCTAACTGTGCGGACACGTCCTGTTTACGGCTTGGTTTTGCATGGTATAGGCTCACGTATCGGCCCCGATCCGGTGGCCGGTCGCGAAAAGCCCAATCGCGAATACTGACCTCATAGAGACGCCGCGAGTTTGCGGCGGGGGAGCTTGCAAGATGACAACTGGACGCGTGAACCCAGCTTTCACACTAGACGAACAAGGCATCAACGGACTTGGAAACGTCTATTACAACCTGCTTGAGCCTGCCCTTATCGAAGAAGCGCTTAAGCGCGACGAGGGTGCACTTGGTAAAGGTGGCGCGCTTTTGGTGTCCACTGGCTCTCACACAGGCCGTTCGCCCAAGGACAAATTTGTTGTGCGCACCAAAGATGTTGAAGACACGATTTGGTGGGAAAACAACAAACCCATGGCGCCTGAGGCTTTCGACGTTTTGTACGCCGATATGATCGAGCACATGAAAGGCAAAGACTACTTTGTTCAAGATCTGTTCGGCGGCGCCGATCCGGCCCATCGCTTGGATGTCCGCGTTGTGACCGAACTTGCATGGCATGCCCAGTTCATCCGCACCATGTTGCGTCGCCCTGCACTGACTGAACTCGATAGCTTCGTTGCCGATTTTACAATCATCAACTGCCCAAGCTTTAAAGCTGACGCGCAAAAGCACGGTTGCCGGTCTGAGACGGTTATCGCGATGAACTTTGAAAAGAAGATCATCTTAATTGGCGGCACGGCATACGCCGGCGAGAACAAGAAATCTGTTTTCACGCTGCTCAACTACATTTTGCCTGGCAAGGGCGTCATGGCGATGCATTGTTCTGCAAACCACGCCCCAAACAACCCTGTCGACACAGCTATTTTCTTTGGCCTGTCAGGCACGGGCAAAACCACTCTATCAGCAGATCCATCACGCGTGTTGATCGGTGACGACGAGCACGGTTGGTCTGATCGCGGCACCTTTAACTTTGAAGGCGGCTGCTACGCGAAGACCATCAACTTGTCTGCTGAAGCTGAGCCTGAGATCTACGCGACCACGTCCAAATTTGGGACTGTCGTTGAGAACATGGTGTTCGACCCCCATTCCAAAGAGCTGGATTTTGAAGATAACTCTTTGACCGACAATATGCGCTGCGCCTACCCGTTGGAATACATTTCCAACGCGTCTCCTACAGCGCTCGGCGGCCACCCAAAGAACATCATCTTATTGACTTGTGATGCCTTTGGGGTTTTGCCTCCCATCGCACGCTTGACACCTGCGCAGGCGATGTATCACTTCTTGTCCGGCTTTACGTCCAAAACGCCGGGTACAGAAGTTGGTGTTTTGGAACCGATCCCAACGTTTTCGACCTGTTTTGGAGCACCTTTCATGCCCCGTCGTCCGGAAGCTTATGGCAACTTGTTGCGCGATAAGATCGCAAAGCATGGCGCGACCTGCTGGCTGGTGAACACAGGCTGGACTGGTGGCGCTTACGGCACAGGATCGCGGATGCCGATCAAAGCCACGCGCGCTTTGCTGACCGCTGCACTGGACGGATCCTTGGCTGAAGTTGAGTTCCGTAAAGACGAGAACTTTGGTTTTGATGTGCCTGTTGCTGTCGCGGGCGTTGCTGATATCTTGCTCGACCCACGCCGCACTTGGGGCGATAAAGACGCCTATGACGCACAAGCCGAAAAACTTGTTTCAATGTTCTCTGAAAACTTCGAACAGTATGTCGCCTATATCGACGAAGACGTGAAAGCCGCAGCAATCGGCTAAGCCTCACATGATGACAAAAGAAAAGGCGCGCCATTTGAGCGCGCCTTTTTTGTTGCAGGTGCCTCGCTTGGATTAGCTACATCATCCCACGACGGATCAGATTGAGCCCCGCGACCACAAGCACCAACAGTGTTAGGCGCTTGAATTTCTGTTGATCAAGACGATCTTGCAAACGATTGCCCAAGGTCTGTCCGATCAACACAGGAATGATCATGAACAAAGACAGCGGGATCGTCTGCGCATTCAACAGCCCTGATTTCAGATGGGACAGTCCTAGCACCACGGCCCCTGCCCCAAAGATAACCCCTGTAACGCGAACCTGATCTTTTTTGGGCGTATCCAGTGCCGTAAGATACATCACCGTCAATGGCCCCCAAATGCCAGCCAAACCCCCGAGAAACCCTGAGATCGTGCCGACAGCCACATCTGCAAATTTGCGACCGCCGTCGCTTATCGAAAACTTTTTGCCAGACAACAGCACCAGCGCCAACAGGGTGATCGGAATGCCGATGGTCAACAGAGTCGCATTCTGGGACATTTCAGACACCAATTGTGCGGTGATGACAACCACCAACAACAACGTAACGATGTACAGTTTAAAACGACTTGCCACAATAACTGCAGCGCCGATTCCCCCGCCGCGCAGAGATTGCCAGACATTTGAGACCACCGTGGGTACAATCAATGCTGCAATCGCAACATCGGGGGGTAAGATTGTTGCAAGTCCTGAGACCATAATCATCGGTAAAGCGAACCCCGTTGCGCCTTTTACAAAGCCCGCAAGCAGAGTGATACCGATAGCGAAAACGATCGCAATTGCCGATAGATCGTTGAAAATAAGGTCCATTTGTCACTCCGTATGCTTTGGATCTAGATCAAACTACTGCGACTAGATGAAATCCGCACGACAAATATCATCGAGACATTTTAATGCTATTTTTAATGCTTTGTTGAATTTTTATTGCGCCGCAAATGCAAAGTGCGTATAGCTACCCAAGACCAAAGAGTAGGAGAGTCCCGATGGCCCTTGACGGACATGAAATGCAAATGAAACCCGCAGTTTTACCTGATCTGATGACATTGACCGCAACGGTCATGCCAAAAATGGCAGCGCTGTATGACCGTGCTCGCGCGGCATTGCGTGCAGAATTTTTGGTCGAAGGTAAAATTTCCAACACAAAAATCGAAGCCAATCAAACTGCAGCGCACGGACTTGCCTGGCTCGCCACCTATGTCGAAGCGCTGCGCCAAATGCAGGCCTGGGCGGACAAACTGACCGAGGCTGGAACCTTTGGCGAAATGGAACAACTGATCCACCAAATCGCGTTCGGAGAATACATCAGCCAGATTTATGGTGGCATTCCGATGAACCAAGGCGAAATGGCACGCCTGTCCGACCTTGGATTGGGATTGGTACAGCCCAGCCACCCTGAGGCTGCCAAACTTATGCTGGAGGGCAATACCATCGCTGCCCGCACGCGGCTTGTGGAACTGATGCAAGACAACGCTGGCCACGCGACCTTTGGCAACACTGGCCTTGATGACGAATTGGAAATGATCCGCGATCAGTTCCGCCGGTTTGCAGACGAACGCGTTGTTCCCTTCGCCCATGAGTGGCATCTCAAGGACGAGTTGATCCCGATGTCTATCATCGATGAGCTTGCCGAACTTGGCGTCTTTGGCCTGACCATTCCAGAAGAATTCGGAGGCTTCGGCTTCCCTAAAGCGGCGATGGTTGTGGTGTCCGAGGAACTGTCACGCGGCTACATCGGTGTTGGCTCCCTTGGCACGCGCTCTGAAATCGCAGCGGAATTGATCCTGTGCGGTGGCACGGCTGAGCAAAAAGAACATTGGCTTCCGAAAATCTCAAGCGCGGAAATTCTGCCCACAGCCGTGTTTACAGAACCCAATACGGGCTCTGATCTGGGATCTTTACGCACACGCGCCGTCAAAGAGGGAGAAACCTACACCGTTACGGGCAACAAGACGTGGATCACCCACGCCGCACGCGCCCATGTGATGACATTGCTCGCACGCACCGATCCGAACACGACAGATTACAAAGGTCTGTCGATGTTCTTGGCAGAAAAAACACCGGGTGATGACGTGAATGATTTCCCGACAGCGGGCCTGTCTGGCGGCGAAATCGAGGTACTTGGCTACCGTGGCATGAAAGAGTTTGAGCTAGGTTTTGACGGTTTCAAAGTCGACGCTGACAACCTTTTGGGCGGCATTGAAGGCCAAGGGTTCAAACAGCTGATGCAGACGTTTGAATCGGCACGCATCCAAACCGCCGCGCGCGCTATCGGTGTTGCGCAGAACGCTTTGGAAGTTGGCATGCAATATGCCATTGATCGCAAGCAATTCGACAAACCTTTGATCAATTTCCCTCGTGTGGCAGGCAAGCTTGCTATGATGGCTGTGGAAATTATGGTGGCGCGTCAACTCACCTATTGCTCAGCTTGGGAAAAAGACAACGGCCGTCGCTGTGACGTGGAAGCCGGTATGGCCAAACTTTTGGGCGCGCGGGTTGCTTGGGCGGCTGCGGATAATGCTCTGCAAATTCACGGCGGCAACGGCTTTGCGTTAGAGTATCAAATCAGTCGCATCCTGTGCGATGCACGTATCCTTAATATCTTTGAGGGCGCTGGCGAAATTCAAGCACAGGTGATCACCCGCCGCTTACTCAATTAACCTTCGAAACGTGGTGGCTCTAGCGCTGCGGATTTTTGCAAACGATCTAGAAAACGATCTCGGGCGACAGGCACAGGCTTGTCGCCCATTTCCATGGCAAAACGCGTTAAAAAATGCCCAGTCGTCGTAAGCCCGCGAACGACTTCGCGATATTCCAGCGGCGCTTGGCCCAGCAGACATTGCGGCAAAGGCAGCATACGATCCGCCCATTCACCTGCACCTTTACGGCTGACAGCGCGGCCAGATTTGGGCGAGACATAGATCAGATCATCATGGGCTCCAGTGACTGCGCAGGATGACAAATCAAGTCCAAACCCAAGCTCTTCAAGCATCGATAATTCCCACTGCAAATAGTCCAAAGGCCAGCTCGGATCGTTGCCCAGCTTGTCGAGCAAGCTCATGCTATCGACGTATAAATATCCATGTGTTTCGCGCTCAGGCAGGGCAAAAGCCAGCATCGCGGTGATCGAATTGAGCGCCGACAAGGCCATCGGATCATTCATCACAGCGGCGGCACGGCTTTTGATCGGCTCGAAGGTGAAACTGCCAAGCTGATCCTCAAGGCGTGCTTTCCACGTCAGCGAAACCTGACCACCGGGTTGCAAATGCGGCGTCATTTTGCGCGAGATACCACCGCGCACAACGCCTGCGTGACGTCCGTGATTTTCGGTGAACACATCGACGATCACAGAGGTTTCTCCGTGTTTACGGACCGCCAAGACGGCACCTTGATCACGCCATTCTATCACGTGCGGTTTCCCTGATTTGTTTGGTGTCTTGTATGGACACACTCTGGCCATCGTGCCCCGACGTAATGGCGGCGTCAATCTGACAGACCGACCTCGTCTAAAAGTGTGCGACCATCGCGGTCCTCAACTTCGATGACCCACAGATCAGGATCATAGCCGACTTGCTTGTTTAGCGCTGCATCGACATCGCGCTCTGCGCCATGGGCCAGCTCAACCCATTCACGACGATCCGCCATCATGTCAAATTGACGTTGATAAGCGGCGGCTTGACCATCCAACGTATTGAGCTTGATCATCACCGCGCCTGCAGTGGCGTCGCCTTTCTTGACGACGAAAACAGGAATGTCCGCCAGACGCAGACGCGTCAAATAGGCGGACACCCAAATATCAGCGGTCAAACGTGCCAAGAGCGCTTAGTTCCCGTCTTTGAAATCAAGACCCATTTCGCCGTAGCGTTCAGATTCTTCCAACCAATTTGGGCGCACTTTGACCTGCAAGAACAGGTGCACTTTGCGGTCCAAAAATTCGTTAAGCTCTTCGCGCGCCGCACGTGAAATCCGTTTGATCGTCTCGCCTTTGTGGCCCAAAAGGATGCCTTTGTGACCGTCACGCATCACGTAGACCACTTGATCAATTCGCGCGGATCCGTCTTTGCGCTCTTCCCAATTTTCGGTTTCAACCGTCAACTGATAGGGCAGTTCTTGATGCAATTGCAGCGTCAGCTTTTCGCGAGTGATTTCGGCGGCGATCATGCGCAGCGGCAGATCGGCGATTTGATCTTCGGGGTAAAGCCACGGACCGGCGGGCATTTCAGCCGCCAGCCATTCACGCAAATCGTCCACGCCGTGGCCTTTTTCAGCCGAGATCAAAAACGTCTTATTGAAGTTGAAACGTTCGTTCATTTTACTGGTCAGTTCCAACAAAACGTCCACAGGAACGCGGTCAATCTTGTTGATGGCCAAGGAAATATTGCGCGTGTCTGTGCGTTCGGACAGGGCTTCCAAGATGGCTTCGACGCCTTTGGTCATGCCGCGATGTGCTTCGATCAATAGCACCACAACATCTGCATCTGCGGCGCCGCCCCAAGCGGCAGCCACCATGGCGCGATCCAAACGACGCGTGGGCTTAAAGATACCAGGTGTGTCGACAAACACCAACTGGCTATCGCCTTCAAGCGCCACGCCGCGAATACGTGCGCGGGTGGTTTGGACTTTATGCGTCACGATAGAGACCTTGGCCCCCACCATGCGGTTCAACAGAGTGGACTTGCCCGCGTTGGGCTCACCGATAAGGGCGACAAAGCCCGCGCGTGTCGTCTTTTCGTCGGTCATTGTCCGCTCTCCAATTGATCCAAAAGCGCCTTGGCGGCGGCTTGCTCAGCATTGCGTTTTGATGTTGCCTCGGCGCGCATGGTTTGCCCGCTTTGCAACTGTACTTCGATGGTAAAGACTGGCGCGTGATCGGGGCCAGAGCGTTTTACCTCTTCGTATTTCGGGGGCTGTTGTTTGCGCGCCTGCGCCCATTCTTGCAGCGCCGTTTTCGGGTCGCGGCTGTCTGCATCCACGGTTTTGATCCGCTTGCCCCAGAGGGTCAGCACGACGTCTTTGGCCACGTCAAATCCAGCATCTTTATAGACTGCAGCGATCACAGCTTCCATTGCATCGGCCAACAGAGCTTCTTTGCGACGTCCGCCCGATAGCATTTCAGAGCGGCCCAATTTCAAAACAGCCCCTAGATCGATATCGCGGGCGATATCCGCGCAGGTCTCTTTGCGCACAAGCGCATTGAAACGTGGCGCAAGCTGGCCCTCAGAGGCGTCTGTGTCGGCCTCAAACAAAGCCTCTGCCATGCTCAGACCCAAAACGCGGTCGCCCAAAAATTCAAGACGCTGGTTGTCAGGGCGCGTGGCAGACGAAAAAGAGCTGTGCGTCACGGCGCGGGTCAGATGCTCTGGGTTTTTAAAACTGTGCCCAAGGCGCGCTTCAAAGGATTTGAGTTCGGCAGCTATTTTCACACGATTTCCTCAAAGAAACGGTCCAAACGCCATGTCCAAAAGTAGAAAAGCCTTTTGCCAGCCGCCGAGAAAATCACGCGGTCCACACGACCCAGCAAGAACTCTTCAGGCACAAACCCAACGCCTGTTGGTTGCGCAATGCGGCTGTCCGCTGAATTGTCGCGATTGTCGCCCATAAAGAAGTACTGGGAGTTGGGCACTGTAAACACCGATGTATCGTCGACGCGTGACTGGCCGATGTTCAAAATCTTATGGCTGTCGCCATTTGGAAAGGTCTCGATAAAGCGTTCTTTGACACATTCACCGCCTAAGCCAACGGCCCGATTGGCACAGCGTGGCGTGTTGCCCGCAGCGCCTTGTGGCGCGAATGTTTCAGAGAAGACGCCATCAGGTGTCTGAACGGATTCTACGCCATTGATGAACAAAACGCCGTTTTTCATCTGGATTTTGTCGCCAGGCAGGCCGATCAAACGCTTCACAAAGGCACGGTGCTGTGTCGGATGTTCGAACACAACCACATCGCCGCGCTCGGGGGCCGACGCTAAAATACGACCAGAGATCGGGCAGAGGAACCGCACGAGTTTGGGACAGGAGTATTCCGAGAAGCCGTAACTCATTTTGTTCACGAACAGAAAATCACCGATCAACAGCGTACTTTTCATCGAGCTGGACGGAATGAAGAATGGCTGGAAGAATAAGGACCTAAAGATGCCTGCGATAAGCAGAGCATAAACAACGGTTTTCACCGTTTCGGTTACGGAATCTTTTGCTGTGCTCATATCTTAAATCTCACCTTTATCGGACATATGCGGACTTGCGCCAAACCTGTTGTGGGTTTCATGCTTAGCGGCGCGGGCGCTGTCAAGCTCCTCACGCAAAACACCGCTGTTTCGGCAAGATTTATAAGCCATCAGCCGTATTTTGCTAAAGCGGGCGCGCCTCGATCACCACGAAAGCCTGCGCCCAAGGATGATCATCCGTTAGCGTCACATGGATAACGGCCTCGTGCCCCTCTGGCGTCATCGCCGCGAGACGGTCTTTGGCCCAGCCTGTCACCTGCATTGTCGGCTGGCCTGTGCCCATATTTGTCACGGCCATGTCTTTCCAAGAAATGCCCATGGCCAAGCCTGTGCCCAAAGCTTTTGAACAAGCTTCCTTAGCGGCCCAACGTTTTGCGTATGTGCCCGCCACATCTTTTCGGCTTTCAGCTTTGTGTTGCTCAAGCTCGGTGAACACACGGGTTTTGAATCGATCACCAAAGCGATCAAGCGTGCCGGAAATCCGTTCGATATTTGCAAGGTCGGTGCCGATGCCTAGGATCATAAGTGTTTTAAACCAGTTTCGATGTGACAACTTTGAGCGCAGCATAGCCAAAAAGCGTCGCAAAAGCGCCATCAAAAACACGGTGTAACCGAAGATACCCTTGTGAAATGATCTGCGCTGAAAACAACAAAGCCATAAAAGACATCACAACAAGTGATGTCAGCAAACACGACAAGGCCACTTGAGCCACAGCAATTGGCGCCGCCTGTTGCGGGATCACAACTGCGAAGAGCGCCCCCCAAAACAAGGCAGCTTTCGGATTCATCACATGAATTAAAAATCCGCGCAGCCATGCTTTGCGCACAGTATCGGCGTTTGGTGCAATGCGCATAGTATCACTGCGAAGGGCCGATTTCGCCGACTTAAACGCGAGGAATAAAAGATAACCTGCGCCCAGATACCTGAGCGTCTCGAACACCCATGCATGGGACACCATAAGCGCACCGAACCCAAAGGCTGCAATGCTGGCCCAAACCATGGATCCGTTCCAGACCCCCAATGCAAGAGCCAATCCGCTTTTGCGCCCAGCTCCCATCGAGGCCCCCGCGATCGCCAGTACGGCAGGCCCCGGAGAGCCTACCGCAATCGCCCATCCTAAGAGAATTGGCCAAAGGTCGGCAAAGGGAATCACTTGCGCGCTTCATCCATCAAACGTCGCATTTCGTGAATGGCGGGTTTGAGGCCACGGAAAATCGATTCTCCGATCAAGAAATGACCAATATTCAATTCTACAATTTGGGGCAAAACCGCGATGGGTTGCACTGTTTCATATGTCAGGCCATGACCCGCATGAACCTCAAGCCCAAGGTGGTTGGCGAAATCTGCCATCTCGGTCAGGCGTTTTAGTTCGTTATCGCGGGCATCAAATTGGCCTTCAGCATGCAGATCGCAATAGGCACCGGTATGCAATTCAACCACGGCAGCACCAATGCGATGCGCCGCTTCTATCTGTGCTCGGTCTGCTGCAATAAAGATCGACACACGACTGCCCGCCTCGCGCAGCGGAGCGATGAAATGCGCTAAGCTATTTTCTTCGCGCGCCACCTCTAAACCACCTTCTGTCGTACGCTCCTCGCGCTTTTCAGGCACGATACACACAGCGTGTGGTTTGTGACGCAGCGCAATCGCTTGCATCTCAGGCGTCGCCGCCATTTCAAAATTCAACGGTACAGTCAGATGTTCAGCAAGCGCATCGATGTCCGCATCTGTTATGTGGCGTCGATCTTCGCGCAGATGGGCTGTGATACCATCAGCGCCGGCTTCTTCCGCCAGTTTTGCCGCACGCACAGGATCAGGATAGGCCGATCCTCGCGCGTTGCGCACAGTCGCCACATGGTCAATGTTCATTCCCAAACGCAATGGGGGTACTATAGTCATCGGATGCCTTTCTCACTGCACCGAGTGGGTGCCACTCCACCGCAAGCGCTTTGCTCTCTTTGAA
Source organism: Pacificibacter sp. AS14 (assembly GCF_038899935.1). Taxonomy (NCBI): domain Bacteria; kingdom Pseudomonadati; phylum Pseudomonadota; class Alphaproteobacteria; order Rhodobacterales; family Roseobacteraceae; genus Pacificibacter; species Pacificibacter sp. AS14. Next base: position 182,798 of record NZ_JBBMQI010000005.1, on the reverse strand, counting down.
TGCAAAATAGACGGACAGCGCCAAAAGGGAACTGACTATTTTTGATCGCCCCCATCACTCAAATTGTCACTGCTTATTGTTGGGCTTAAAGGTTCCGGCTTTGCGGCGCAGTTCTTCAAGCTTGGCCTTTAGACGCCCACGCCTGCGCTTTTGAAACGCGGCAAACATTGGCAAACTAACGTAATACGCAGCACTGCCAGCGAGGATGCCAGCCACCAGCCCGCCAACCAGATAGGGGTAGAACACATCGTTTCCAAACCGAAGAACACCATCCCAGTTGGCGACGTCATCTGTCACAAGTGCTTTGATATTGTATAGTAAATCGTGGGTGGCGTCATAGAACTTCCCAACAAACGATCGTTCTTTATAGGAGTCAAATTCCGACCCCAGAATAAAGTGCCCCGTTTTTAACGAGACGACAGCAATCGGCAAATAGGTCAATGGATTGCCTGCAAATGTGGCCAAAATTGCGGCCAAGACATTGCCGCGCATGAGTTTTGCCAGAATAGCGGCTATGACAAAGTGCAGACCAAAAAACGGCGTGAAAGCCGTAAATACCCCAACGAAAACGCCGCGCGCAATGCTGTCAGGGGTTCCGGGCAAACGGTTGAGGCGTAGCTTCATATAGCGAACAGCGCGAGACCAGCCCCCGCGAGGCCAAACCCACTGCTGCACCCATTTGATTGGGGACAGCTTATCTCGGCGTTTGAAAACCACGTTTTCCCTCAAGGGCCCATTAGGGCTTTCTATTCAAATCCCGGTAACGGCGCACACGCGCCACGTCGCTTTCAGCTTCAAGCGCCAACATCACAGCATGAAGGTGCTCAACGTCTCGTACATCAGCATCGATGATCACCCTAAAGAAGTCTGGCTTTCTATCAATGAAAGTGAGATCCGAAATATTGGCTTTTTGTTCACCTATCAAAGTACAAATACGACCCAAAACGCCAGTGTCGTTGGAAATCGTGATGTCCAAAGACACTGCGTGAATCGCGCCGTGCGGTCCAGAATGCCACTGAAGATCAACCCAGCGATCCGTTTCTGCCTCAAGTTCTTCGAGCGCAAGGCAGTCAATCGCATGCAACATGACACCCTTGCCGCGATATGTGATCCCCAAAATGCGCTCGCCTGGAACAGGCTGGCAGCATTGGGCACGATTATAAGTTTGATTTTCGCTCAAGCCCAGTACGGCGCGCTTGGCATCGACATCACCAGTGGTACGTACCAGCTCAGGGTAGACAGCTTTGATCACCTCTGTCGCTGTCAACTCAGCTGACCCCATCCGTGACAGCAGTTCTTCGGTTGAGGGCAAAGATAACTGCTTGGCGGCAGTTGCTAATGCTTTTTCCGAAGCTTTCTTCCCCACATGTTCAAAAGCCAAACGGGCCAACTCACGCCCAAGTTTGACAAAGCGTTCCCGATCTTCTTCGCGCAAAGACTTACGGATCGCTGCTTTGGCGCGCCCCGTCACAACAATATCCAACCATGTGCCTTGAGGGCGCTGGCCTTCCGCAGTCAAAATTTCAACGGATTGGCCGTTTTTCAACCGCGTCCAAAGAGGCACGCGAATGCCATCGACCTTTGCGCCGACGCAGCTGTCACCAATGCGGGTGTGAATGGAATAAGCGTAATCAAGCGGGGTCGCGCCTTTGGGTAATTTGATCACCTCCCCTTTGGGCGTGAAACAAAACACCTGATCGGAATACATTTCCAGCTTAACATGTTCCAAAAATTCGCTGTGATCATCCGAATTTTCAAACCGCTCTGTGAGTTTTGCCAACCACTTGGCCGGATCAACCGCAAATGGATTGTTGGCACGTACCCCATCGCGATACGACCAATGTGCCGCCACGCCACCTTCGGCGACCTCGTGCATTTGGCGTGTGCGGATTTGCACTTCAACACGTTTGCCATCGCGACCTGAAACTGTGGTGTGAATCGAACGATAACCGTTGGTTTTTGGCTGCGAAATATAGTCTTTAAAGCGGGTAGGCACGGCGCGCCATCGTTGGTGAATCACGCCCAAAGTGCGGTAGCAATCGCCTTCGGAACCGGTGATGATTCGAAAACCATAGATATCGGAGAGACGTGAAAAACTTTGCTGCTTTTCTTCCATTTTACGCCAAATGGAATACGGCTTTTTAGCCCGCCCAAAGACATCCGCTTCGATGCCCTCACGGTCCAGCTCTGCGCGAATGTCATTTGTAATTTTATGGATCACATCGCCAGTTTCACGCTGCAACATGATAAAACGGCGAATGATGGAATGACGCGCTTCTGGGTTGATCACACGAAAGCTGAGATCCTCAAGCTCTTCGCGCATCCATTGCATCCCCATGCGGCCTGCGAGCGGCGCAAAGATATCCATGGTTTCGCGGGCTTTTTGGAGTTGCTTTTCAGGGCGCATGGATTTGATCGTGCGCATATTATGCAATCGATCCGCCAGCTTGACCAAAATCACACGTAGGTCTTTAGACATCGCCATGAACAACTTGCGGAAGTTTTCAGCCTGTTTGGTCTCGGAACTAGACAGCTGTAGATTGGTCAGCTTAGTGACGCCATCCACAAGCTCGGCCACATCCGTGCCAAACTTACGCTCGACCTCACTATAGGTCGACTTGGTATCTTCTATGGTGTCATGCAGCAGCGCCGTAATGATGGTCGCATCATCAAGGGCTTGCTCGGTCAAAATCGCAGCAACAGCAACAGGATGAGAGAAGTACGGCTCGCCCGAGTGGCGGAACTGACCTTCGTGCATCTCGCTTCCGTAGGCATATGCCTCACGAATCAGGTCAGCATTGGTTTTTGGATTGTAGTTGCGGACCAAGGCGATCAGGTCTTCGACGTCGATCATTCGGTCCGCACTCTTCTTGCAAAGGCCAGAGCTAAGAGCTCATGGCGCTAAATTACTGTTGCCCTTGGGCTTCCATCAATGCGCGTAGAAGTTTTTCTTCGGACATATCATCTTCAACAGGTTGATCTGTTTCTTGACCCATAAGAAGCGCCATTTGGTCTTCTTCTGGTTCATCAACTTCGATCTGTGTCTGGTTGGACTCGATTTGACGTTCCCGCAATGCGGACGCCAGTTGAGTTTCGTCAGCGATCTCGCGCAGAGCAACAACAGGGTTTTTGTCGTTGTCGCGGTCAACGGTCAAAGTCGACCCAGCCGAAATTTCGCGAGCGCGATGTGATGCAAGCATTACAAGTTCGAAGCGATTCGGAACTTTATCAACGCAATCTTCTACTGTGACGCGAGCCATGAGATCTCCAATTCCAACTGAGCGAGGGATACAAGCGCCCTATTTAGGCGCTTGCCCCGCAATTGACAAGGCACCTTTGACCGTCAAACGGCGCCTTTTCACTGTTTCACAAAGGTTTTATCCCTGTGGTTTCACTTATTGGCAAAGCATCACAAAGCATCTGAGCTGTTTTGCCTGAAACTGGGTGTTTCCACTCAGGCCAAATATCGCACAAAGGAATCAGTACAAACCCGCGATCTTGGATGCGCGGATGTGGCAGTATGAGTTCCTCCGGCGCCTCCTTCATCTGCGACTGCACCGGCAAATCCACCCATCGGTGGTAGGTATCTAAATTCGGAACTATCAGATTATCATATGATAATATGTCTATATCTAGAGTGCGACCAGCCCAGCGCTTATCTCGTGCCCGCCCAAATTTTGCCTCGACTTCATGCAGGTGCTCCAACAATGTCTCAGGATTGTGAGGCGTTGACACAATGGCAACCAAATTCACGTAGTCCGGCCCAGTTCCTGCCGGAAAACATGGCGTTTGAAAAAAATTACTCCGGCCCGTCACCTCGACGTCATGTGCAGCTAATTCAACCAAAGCAGCAGTGATTGTTTCCACAGAAGCGCCAATCAAGGATGGCAAATTTCCGCCGAATGCGACAACTGCGCGATTTTTCGCGAGTTGCAAATTTTTGTCTCGCAGCAAGTTCTTATCCCTATATATTTAGACATGTTTCACTAGTCGCGATTTCATACTATTTCTCGTGGGACCATACCATGCGCTTCAATTTTTTTTGGGCTGCGCACCCCAACTAAAAAAAGGACTAATCGAATGTTCTATAGAGATGAACGTCTCGCTCTGTTCATCGACGGATCGAACCTCTACGCTGCGGCCAAAGCCCTTGGGTTTGATATCGATTACAAATTGCTTCGTCAGGAATTCATGCGCCGCGGAAAGCTTCTGCGCGCGTTTTACTACACTGCGCTGCTCGAGAATGATGACTACTCACCAATCCGCCCTTTGGTCGATTGGCTCAATTATAACGGCTTCACCATGGTGACCAAGCCTGCCAAAGAATTTACAGACTCCATGGGTCGCCGTAAAATCAAAGGCAACATGGACATCGAATTAACTGTCGACGCGATGGAGCTGGCTCCACATGTGGACCACATAGTTATATTCTCTGGCGACGGTGATTTTAGGCCTCTGGTTGAAAGCTTACAGCGTCAGGGCGTGCGTGTTTCGGTTGTTTCTACAATCCGCTCTCAACCGCCAATGATCGCAGATGAGTTGCGCCGCCAAGCGGACAATTTTATCGAGCTGGAAGAACTTAAAGATGTTCTAGGGCGCCCATCTCGTGAAGCGTATGAGCCACCTCAGCCTGCGTTAACACCTGAATAGATCGTCAAACGATTTCAGCAGTCTGCTAAATTTCCGCTCCCCGTCGCTTTGGCCGCGTGGGGGGTGTTTTATTTGCGCAATAATTCTTAGTCCGCCCATGGACGCGCAGCTGTTGGCGGCTTAGATATTGTTCAAAGAATGGATGGGCCGATGACGCACACTTTGACCAAACCAAAACTTACTTTGTATCTTGCTGCGCCGCGTGGGTTTTGCGCTGGTGTGGACCGCGCAATAAAAATCGTTGAGCTGGCGATCGAGAAATGGGGCGCGCCTGTCTATGTGCGCCACGAAATCGTTCACAATAAATTCGTGGTCGATTCGCTACGCGACAAAGGTGCCGTATTTGTCGAAGAACTGGACGAGTGCCCCGATGATCGCCCAGTCATCTTCTCTGCGCATGGCGTGCCAAAGGCCGTGCCCACAGAAGCCGCAAAGCGCGAAATGGTATATGTAGATGCCACCTGCCCACTGGTGTCCAAGGTCCATATCGAAGCCGAACGCCACTCAGAGGCTGGCTTGCAAATGGTAATGATCGGTCACGAGGGTCATCCTGAGACCATCGGAACAATGGGGCAGCTGCCCGACGGCGAAGTTTTGTTGGTCGAGACGCCTGCAGATGTGGCAGGCCTCACCGTACGCGATCCAAATAAATTGGCGTTTATCACCCAGACCACTCTGTCGGTTGATGACACAATCGATATCATTGATGCGCTACGCACGCGGTTTCCGACCATCGTTGGCCCTCATAAAGAAGACATTTGCTACGCCACGACCAACCGCCAAGCCGCGGTCAAAGCTATTGCTGCCAAAATCGATGGGCTTTTGGTGATCGGCGCGCCGAATTCATCCAATTCGAAACGCCTTGTCGAAGTCGGGTCCGCCAATGGCTGCGCTTACTCGCAATTGGTGCAGCGCGCGACAGATATCGACTGGCGCGCATTGACGGGAATCTCGTCCATCGGCATCACCGCCGGCGCGTCTGCCCCTGAGGTTTTGGTCAACGAGGTGATCGACGCCTTCCGTGCGCGTTTTGACGTGACGGTCGAGTTGGTCGAAACCGCGCAAGAAAACATCGAATTCAAAGTCCCACGCGTGCTGCGCCTGCCCGCTTAGTCGATACAAAGTTAGCCCCTACAGAAAGTGACAGACATGCCCGAAATTCACGCTTGGACCGATGGTGCATGCTCTGGAAACCCTGGGCCCGGGGGCTGGGGCGCTTTGATGCGCGCTATGGATGGCGCTACCGTTTTGAAAGAACGCGAACTTAAAGGCGGCGAAGCGGATACCACGAACAACCGGATGGAACTTTTGGCAGCGATCAACGCGCTGGAAACTCTGACCCGCCCAACAGACATCACAATCACGACCGATAGCGCTTATGTGAAAAACGGCGTCACAAGCTGGATTCACGGCTGGAAGCGCAACGGATGGAAGACCTCCAACAAAAAACCCGTGAAAAACGTTGACCTTTGGCAACGTATCGACGCCGCCCAAGCAACGCATAAAGTCACGTGGAAATGGATCAAAGGCCACGCGGGGCACGCAGAAAACGAGCACGCCGATGAATTGGCGCGCGCAGGCATGGCACCTTATAAAAAGACACGCGCATGAGTCCTCTGGCGCTCTTGGATTACGCCTCCGTTTTGGTGTTTGCCTTGTCCGGCGCTTTGGTGGCGTCACGCCAGCAGCTTGATTTGATCGGGTTTGCATTTATCGCCTGCTTGACCGCTGTCGGCGGCGGCACCATTCGCGATGTGTTGCTCAACCGTGATTCCGTTTTTTGGATTGCGGAACCCACCTATATCGTTGTGGCTGTTGTGACCGCGATTATCGTTTTCTTCACCGCACACCGGTTGGAAAGCCGTCTGAAAGCCATTGTCTGGGCAGATTCTATTGCACTTGGAGTGGCAGTTTCTGCAGGCGCAGGTGTGGCTTTAAAACTGGGCCACGCCCCAGCCATCGTCGTCTTGATGGGGGTTGCCACAGGCAGTTTTGGCGGCCTGATGCGTGATGTGGTGTGCAACGAAGTCCCACTTGTTTTAAAGCAAGGCGAGCTTTACGTTACAGCCGCTTTCGCTGGATCTGTGGCTATGGTGGTCGGATCGCATTTCGAACTGCCTGCGGTTTACACGTATCTTGCCTGTGGTGTTTTGACCTTTGCGCTGCGCGCGGGCAGCATCGTGTTCGGTTGGGCGTTGCCAAGTTACAAATCCCGTCCGCCTCGTGTGTAAATTTCTAGAGATACCACGTGCCAGCAATGCCAAGGCACCACACAACGAACCATCAACTTGGTCGACACATCAGCCAAATATATAGGCTGATGAGAATGCGCCATGTCTGGGATGGCAGGCAGCGCAAACATTTAGCGTTTGTCTTTTAGTTTTTTCCAAGCCCAAATCAAAATCAGCGCGCCTAAAACAGCGCCGACAAAACCGCCCAATGCACCTGCAAGAACGCTAACGGCACGCAAGATCAGCCCGCCAATCAAGGCTCCTGCGACGCCAATCGCGACAGTCATCAAGATACTGGCGTCGAGCTTCATGACACGCGTGGCCAGAAATCCAGCAGCAGCACCGATGATGATAAGCATAAGAACGGGCATGGTTTGATCCTATCTTCTTTTGCGCCAATGCGTTGGCACGATGATCAAGGCCCCAAGCGAAGAAACAATAGCGTTCACACCAGCAGGGCGCAGACCAATGCCAAACATAAGCTTGATAAAATAGGCTAAAAACGCGCCGCCGACACAAATGATGATCGACTGCAGATAACCGTTTTTGGTGAAGCCCGTTTTTTCAGTGGTGTACCCAACGATTCCAGCGATCACCACTGTGCCGATCAGAACTGGAAACATTTTATACCCTCACTCAAATGTCGTGCCGGCAGGCAAATCGAGACCTTTCAAGATCTCTGCTACTGGCATAGCACGTTTTCCTTCGCGCTGCGCAGTGAGAATCTCCACCGCGCCTTTCCCGCAAGCGATTGTGAACGGTCCGACGACTTCGCCAGCTGCACCTATCGCATCGCTGACTTTAGACATGTGGAACTTGATTCGCTCACCATTGTAGGTGCTCCAAGCCCCGGGAAAAGGCGACAGCCCGCGGATTTGGCGATCGACTTTGTGCGCGGGCTGCGACCAATCGATTTGCGCCTCGTCCTTGGTGATTTTCTTGGCGTAGGTGACGCCCTCAACAGGCTGCGCCTCAGGTGTCAGTGTATCAAGCGCAAACAACGTATCGACAATCGCTGCAGCCCCAATTTCGGACAAGCGGTCATGCAACGTCTCGGTGGTGTCTTCGGCCTCAATATCTGTCTCAAGACGCAACACTACAGGGCCAGTATCAAGTCCCGCTTCCATCTGCATGATACACACGCCCGTTTCATCATCGCCCTCGAGAATAGCGCGATGGATCGGCGCGGCCCCACGCCAGCGTGGTAGCAAAGAGGCGTGAATGTTCAAACAGCCCTTGGCAGGCGCATCGAGCAATGCTTGCGGCAACAGCAAACCATAAGCCACGACCACGGCAACATCGGCTTGCAAGGCAGCGAATTCAGCCACATCTGCAGGGTCTTTGAAATTAAGCGGATGGCGCACCATCAATCCCAATTCTTCAGCACGCGCGTGAACCGGTGTTGGGCGATCTTTTTTGCCGCGTCCCGCTGGACGTGGCGGCTGGCAATAGACGCAAGCGATCTCGTGGCCAGCTGCTAGCAATTCGTCAAGAACAGGCACAGAAAACGCGGGCGAGCCCATGAAAATCACCTTCATTTCATTGCTCCTGTTTTCTTGGCTTTTTTCAAAAACATTTGGCGTTTGACTGGCTTGAGATTGTCGAAATACATTTTGCCGTTCAAATGATCGATCTGGTGCTGCACCGATGTCGCCCAGAGGTTCACGAAATCTCGTTCTTCTATCTCGCCCTGTTCGTTCAAAAACTGAACGGTCACAGCGCGCGGGCGCGAGATCACAGCTGACATACCGGATAAATTGGGCGAGGCTTCTTCATGTTCGCGCGGTTGTGCAGATGCGTGAAGCACGACAGGATTCGCCATCAGAACGGCTTTGCCGCGTTCCTCAGAACAATCCACCACAGCGAGACGTTGCAGCACGCCGATCTGCGGCCCCGCCAAACCGTAGCCCGGCATCGCATCCATTGTTTCGACCATGTCGGCCCAAATTAGACGAATCTCATCCGTGATGGCCTCAACCAGTGTACACACAGTTTTAAGGCGTTTGTCGGGATAGGGAATAAAAGCGCGTGAGGTCATGGGGCACCATTCAATTGAGGGCAGCGGAGAATGTGTCGCCGGCGCTGGTGAGCCCACAACTCAATTCAGTTTACTCGCGCGCCAATTCGCGTTTGTACTTTTGCATTTTGCGCGTGATCATTTGGCGTCGCATTGGCTTTAGGTAATCGATGAACAGCTTGCCGTCCAAGTGATCGATTTCATGCTGCACGCAGGTCGCCCACAAGGCGTCGAATTCTTGTTCTTTTTCAGCACCAGTTACATCTTGCCACGTCACCCGCACCATTTTAGGGCGCTCAACGTCACCGTATTGACCGGGGATCGACAAGCAGCCTTCTTCGTAGACGTTTTGCTCTTCACTTTCCCAAACCACTTTTGGGTTGATCAGCGCCATGGGTTCGGGCGTCCCACCCTCTTCTTTGACGCAATCCATGACGATCAAGCGATTCATCACGCCGATCTGCGGTGCGGCCAAGCCGATGCCCGGCGCGTCATACATGGTTTCAAGCATATCATCTGTCAGCGCTGCCAGCTCTTTGTCAAAAGTGCTTACAGGGTCACAGGCCTTTTTCAGGCGCGGGTCGGGATGGATCAAGATCGGTTTAAGTGTCATGCCCAAGCATGTAATCTTTTGCACGCCCTGGTGCAATATCACCCCATCACGCTATGTGGGCGAAGAAACAAAAAAAGTGGTTTTTCTTTTCCAAAAGCCGTGACTAGAGTCTGTTCAAACAACGAGGACAGCCCATGACCGACACATCCCCCTTTGACGAGATCATCCCGCGCTTTGGAACGCATTGCGCCAAATGGGATATGATGGAGCCGATTTATGGCGTTTCAGCCAAGGATGGCATCGCGATGTGGGTGGCCGATATGGACTTTCGCCCGCCAAACTGTGTGCAAAACGCCATAAGGGATATGTCTGCGCATGGCATTTTTGGGTATTTCGGTGACGAGACAGCCTACACGGATGCGATCCGCTGGTGGATGAAAAACCGCCACGGTTGGGATGTTGACGCCAACTGGATTTTCACCACCCACGGTTTGGTTCATGGCACAGGCATGTGTCTTGATACGTTTACAACCCAAGGCGACGGCATCGTGTTGATGACGCCTGTGTATCACGCCTTTGCCCGCACCATCAAAGCGGCCGAGCGCGAAGTTGTCGAATGCCAACTGGCGTTAGACGATGGCAAATACGTGATGGATTTCGATACGTGGGACGCACAGATGAAGGGACATGAGACCATGTTCATTCTGTGCTCACCGCACAATCCGGGCGGACGTGTTTGGACCACGGATGAACTGCAAGGTGTCGCAGATTTTTGCAAACGCCATGATTTGATTTTAGTCTCTGACGAGATACACCACGATTTGGTATTCTCTGGCTCCAAACATACCCCAATGGCCGCGCTCAAAGACATCACAGATCGTCTGGTGATGATGAGCGCCACTACAAAAACTTTTAACATCGCGGGCACGCATTCTGGCAATGTGATCATCGAAGACGCAACTTTGCGCAAGCGCTTTGCCAAACGCATGATGGGGCATGGGATCTCACCCAATTCGTTTGGTTTGGCCATGGCGACAGCCGCCTATTCCCCTGAAGGGGCCGCATGGGTCGATGATCTGGTCGCGTATTTGGCCGAAAATCACCGCCTGTTTGATGCTGCGATCAATGCCATTCCGGGACTGAAATCCATGCCGCTTGAAGCGACATATTTGGCATGGGTGGATTTTGCGGGCACAGGCGTGAGCCGTGATGAATTTACAAAGCGTGTCCAAGAGGTTGCCAAAATTGCGCCAAACCACGGGCCGACCTTTGGCGCGGGCGGAGATACCTATCTGCGGTTCAATTTAGCGACACCGCGCAGTGTGGTGATTGAAGCCACCGAACGTCTGGCAAAAGCTTTTGGTGACCTACAATAAAAACGCCTTTGTTGCCGTGTCACTCAGTGGTGCGGCAACAAAGCAACCGGAGCGTCCTCGTTTTGGTCATAGTCCAAAGCAGGGCGATCAGTGGTCGCCGTTGAACGCTTAAAGTCAAAGCTCATTGTGAAACCGTCATCATGCGACGCCACAATCAACGCCTGATACAGATGGCGCGCACCGTCATAGATACCGACAAGCCCGCGCAACTGATCCGCATTATCGCGCGCGACTGTGAAACCTTCATCCCACAGCTTTAAGATCGGGTAGACACCCAGCTCAGTGCGCACCCGAAGACGTGAGCGACGTTTCGAATCTCGCTTGCGCGCAAGCTCGAGGCCCTCAAGAACTTCTTTGGGTAAGAATTCAGGCATATATTCGGACATGACGTCTCCAAAAACGTTTGTTGTCGAGTGTCCTTACCATGGACGGAACATAGTTGAGGTCAAGTTAACCTTATATGACACTCAACACACAATTGTTTTTGGCACTCTAAGATTTCACCTTTGGCCGTAGAACGTGCGGCATGGCAGGGTCATATAGCGCAGAGTCTTTAAAATCAGCCACTTCGCCAAGTGCAGGCCCCACCAAAATCAACGCTGTGCGCGTGATTTTTTCGGCGCGGACCTTTTCACGAATGTCGCTCAAGGTGCCGCGAATCATCATTTGATCGGGCCAACCAACACGGTACGCCACGGCCACAGGACAGTCTGCGCCATAGTGCGGCACAAGTTGACGTTCTATTTCGCGCAAGTTACGCACGCCCAAATGGATCGCCAAAGTGGCCCCCGTTTTGGCAAAATTTTCCAAGGTTTCGCCTGCGGGCATTGATGTGGATTTCATAGAAACACGGGTCAAAACGATGGACTGTGCGATCTCAGGAATGGTGAGTTCTTGTCCCAAAGCAGCCGCAGCCGCAGCATAAGCTGGCACGCCAGGGATGATTTCATAATCAATGCCATCTGCACGCAAACGGCGGATCTGCTCAGCGATAGCACCATACAAAGACGGATCACCGCTGTGTACGCGTGCAACATTTTGGCCCTTGTCATGCGCCAGCTTTATTTGGGCATGGGTGTCGTCCAATGTCATCGGCGCTGTGTCCATTACCAACGCGCCCGTCGGCGCGCCTGCGACCACTTCGGCGGGCACAAGTGAGCCGGCGTATAGACACACAGGGCACTCACCGATCAAACGCTCAGCCTTTTTGGTCAACAATTCAGGATCACCTGGCCCCGCGCCAATAAAGTAAACGGTCATGAGAGGTCTCCATCAATTTTACGGGCATAGCCGCGCGGCGTGTACATACGCGGCCCTTCGCCCAGTTGAGCAAGACGTGAATTGCTTGATCCAACCAAAACAACAGTCAGCATATCGACCTCATCCACCTCCAGCTCATCAAGGCGACGGTAGCGCACCTTTTCGGTTGGACGACCAAGGTTCGAGGCCAACATCACAGGCGTATCCGCAGGGCGATGCTTCAACAAAATGTCACGGGCTTCAGCCAGCAATGTCCGGCGCTTGATCGACACAGGATTGTAGAAGGCGATGACAAAATCGCCCTCAGCGGCAGCATTCAAACGACGCACAATATCAGCGCGCGGTGTCAACAAATCAGACAATGAGATGGCGCAGAAATCATGCCCCAAAGGCGCACCAGCACGCGCAGCAGCGCCTTGCAGCGCGGACACACCGGGGGAACACACAACCTCGACACGGTGCGCTGCGTCTGACACGCCATGCTCATTCGGACCGCGATCAAGCAGTTCAAACACCAAAGCCGCCATGGCATAGATGCCCGCATCGCCAGAGCACACCAGTGCTACGTTTTTGCCCAACGCGGCTTGTTCAAGCGCGTAACGGCATCGGTCTTCTTCACCGCCAAGCGGAAAATCAGACCGTATCTTGCCCGCAGCCAAAGGCCCAAGCAAATCGATGTACAAGCCATAGCCCACAAGTTCTTCGGCTTGTGACACCAATTTCGACACCTCAGGCGTGCGCCATGCGGCTTGCCCTGGCCCAATGCCAACCACAGACAATCGCCCACGGGCACGGCCTGCAAACTCGACAATCGGCGCATCGGCGCGCGTCAAAGCGCAAGTGGTATTGGCCGTCTTTTGCTTTTCAACGCTGAGCGTGCCGCCAGCGGCCAAAGCCGCGCCCTCGGACACGCCGTGACAGCCCACTTCAGCAAAAACCACTTCGGATGGGTTTGCCAAATCTGCGGCTTGTTCTTCCAACTCTGCGGCTGTGAACAAACGCAACGGCACATTCAAACGTGCCGCCAATCGGTTCATCGCGGGTTCGTCCGCTTTCAAATCAATGGTGTTCACAGATGCAATTGCACCGGCAGCAATCCCATTGTCATACAACGTTTTTTGCACCAGATCCCACAACTCTTCAGGGTCTGCATTGCGTGCACATCCAACCCCCAAAGCATAGCGCTGCGGATGATAGACCAGCTTGTCGGCATGCCCCTGAACAGGCGCATCAGTGACACATAGTTCGACTGCGCCATCTACATCTTCGATGCCAAAGATGTTGTCGCCCACCAAACTGACACCTTCGCCTGACAAAAGCGTCGCCATGGCGTTCTTTGCATCCTCAGGGTTTGCCAAACGATAGCCCAAAGGCGGCTCGTCCAAGGCAATACCAAGTCCGATATCACCAGCGGTGGTCACGGCCGCTTGCGCACCGATGCCAATAGCAATCTCGCGCGCCATGCGGTTTGCACCGCGATGACCACCCAAAAGGGGGATCACAACAGCACCATCGTCTGACACAGACAACACCGGTGGCTCGCTACGTTTATCCGACAACAAAGGCGCCACAGCACGGATCAAAATGCCAGAGGCACAGACCCCCACAATCGGCACGCCAGCAGCGAATAAATCGCGCGCGTGGTCCAGTGCGTTGGCAAAGGTCACTTCGCAAGATGTACGGTTTTCACGGCCATGAAGTTCAGCGCCAAGCAATGTGGCGACCTTGCGGGCCACCTCTTCGCCAGAGCGGTTCAGACATAGGACGACGGGTTTTACAGCCACGGATCGGCCCCTTTCACAATCAAAATCATAGAGAAATACGGTGCCACATCAGGCGCGTCTTTCAGTGGTTTCACAACTTCGTCCACGCCAGTGGCGCGTTCGATATAAACGGAATTTGCAGTCAGCCCAGCGGCTTCGATCAGCGCACGCACGCGGGGGAAATGGCGCCCCAGCTTCATCAACACCAAAGTGTCACTGGTCGCCAGTTTCTCAATCAAAGCTGCGTCATCAAGGGGCGCGGGCAAAACCGTCATCACCTCGTTGCGCGCCACCAGCGGCAAGCCAGCCACGGCAGCGCAGGCGGTGACAGAGGTCACACCGGGCACAACCTCGACCTCAAAGGATGATTTGAGCCGTGCGAAAAGATACATGAACGAGCCATAGAAAAACGGATCGCCTTCGCACAAAATAACAACGTTCTGGCCTGCGTTTAGAGCCTCAGAAATCTCAACCGCGCCTTGATCATAGGCAGATTGCGCAGGTCCGCGCGCGACGGTCATCGGCACGTCCATGACGATTTCGCGTGTGCCAGACGTGATGAAATCGGCAGCGATGGCACGTGCAAAAGACGCACCGCCAGCAAGGGTTGGATAGGCAATCACGCGCGCCTCGCGAATAAGCCGCGCCGCTTTCAGCGTCATCAATTCGGGATCACCAGGTCCAAGGCCAATGCCGTAGACTTTGCCCTTTTTTTCGGGGCCACGTTTTACCTTGGTCATAGTTTTACGATGCTCCATTGCGTCAGCGGCATCGCCGCGCGCCAGCCCGTTAGACGCCCAACAGGTTCGGCGCGACTGATGGCGATACGTGTCAGATCACCGCCATGTTTTTGAAACAGATCAAACAGCACAGCTTCGCCTTCAAGCGTCACCGCATTGGCGACCAATCGCCCGTGGGGGTTGAGCGCGGACCACGCCGCCTCAAAACTGTCTTGCGACAATCCTCCACCAATAAAGACCGCATCGGGAGCGTCCAAACCGTGCAAAGCGTCAGGCACTTCGCCGTCCATAATACGCAGATTGGGTGCGCCCAACGTGACGGCATTCTCCAATGCCATCGCACGACGATCTGCGCGACGCTCGATGCCGATAGCACGCGCGTTTTTGGCGGCGCGCATCCATTCGATTGCCACAGAACCTGAACCACAGCCGATGTCCCAAAGCAACGCGCCACGCATTGGCATAAGCTTGGCCAGTGTCACAGCGCGAATGTCGCGTTTGGTCATGGTTCCGTCCGAGACAAAGACCTCATCAGGTAAACCAACGCGGGGCAACGGGGCCACGCCAGCATCCAAAATACAATCAATCGCGAGACTGTGAAAATCAGGCACCTCATGCGTCCAAGTTGCCGCAGTGCCGTCAAAGCGCGCTTCACTTGTGCCACCCATATGGGCCAACACGGTCATCCGCGTGCCGCCGTAACCACGAGCGGTCAAAAGCGCTGCAATCATTGCAGGTGTCTCGGACCCGTTGGTGAGCAAAATGAGTTTTTGGTCAGGGGCGAGAAACGGCAGCATAGTTTCTGCGGGACGCCCATGAACTGTAAGCGTTTCCACGCCAGACAGGCTCCATCCCATGCGCGCAGAGGCGAGTTGAAAGGCTGAAACCTGCGGATGAAAGAGCATGTCAGACGGTGCGAAATGTTTGGCAATCATAGGACCGACGGAATACCAAAGCGGATCGCCCGTGGCCAAGACCGCCACCTGTTTGCCGTGCAAGGTTTTAAGTGTCTCAGTGAGCGCGCTAAACGGTGACGGCCAGCTGATGCGTTCACCACTCAGCGAAACCGTCAGGGCATGATGACGTTCGGCCCCGACAATCACGTCAGCCGCTTGCAACACTGCACGGGTCGCGGGCGTCAGGCTCTCCAGCCCGTTATCACCCATGCCAATGATGTGCAGCCAAGCGCTCATTCGCCGATTTCCGGCAAGCCGACAGCCAATGCATTCACTGCAGCGGAAGCGATGGCAGAGCCCCCCCGACGCCCCCGCAAGGCCACGAAATCGCAACCTCTTGGGTTGCCTGCCAGTTCAGCTTTGGATTCCGCCGCCCCGACAAAACCAACTGGAAAGCCAAGGATCACAGCAGGTTTTGGCGCGCCTTGGTCGATGAGCTCTAGCAGGTGAAACAGCGCCGTTGGCGCATTGCCGATGGCCACAACGGCCCCGTCCAAATGGTCGGCCCAAAAATCCACAGCCGCCGCAGAGCGCGTGTTGCCGATGGCCTTGGCGTGATCGGGCGTGCGGGTGTCGTTCAACGTGACGATGACCTGATTGCCTGCTGGCAGATACCGACGGATGATACCCGCGCCAACCATTTCGCAATCGCACAGGATCGGCGCGCCGTTTGCCAGCGCTTCATGTCCTGCAAGATAGGCGTTCTGTGAATAGGCCAGCCGATCTGCCACTTCGATCATGCCGCAGGCGTGGATCAGGCGAATAGCGAGGCGTTCCATGCCTGCATCGAATCGATCCAGCTTGGCCTCGGCACGTACCGTTGCAAAGGATTGTGCATAGATTGATTGCGGATCTTTAGTGTAAGGGCGCATGAAGGAGTTCGGCTTTTTGATTGGTGTCACGGGGGGATCAGCGGCCTTTTGCAATAACGTCTTGTGACCCAACCCAAGAATGCTTGCCTCGTGATTCACGATATCGGCGCTGTTTTGAGGGGAACTCATAACGGCAGATAGATTTCCATCCAAATCAAGCTTGCGCAAAGCCCGAGCCAGCGTTTCGACCTGAGTTTTATCATGGGCTTGATCGCCGCATTTAGGGATATCAATCAATGACGGAAAAACCTCGGCGGCCACATGGCCACGCCCCTCGCCAAAAGTTTGAAACGGCCAAATGGTCAGATCGTTGCGGGACTGACGCAAATGTTCAAGCTGCGCGATACCTGTCAAAGCCTGCCCGCCGACGGAACCCGCGCCCGACAGTTTCCACACTTCTTGCGCGTTTGTGGCGCAAGTCTCTGCACGGCGTTTGTTTGCAGGCAAAGTATCGCTCCAGCCCGTCGGTTTTTTACGCGGCAAGCCGGCAATGTCGCGGCTCAAACCATTGCCCCAAAACGGGCCATCTGTTTCGAACATCGCGTTGAGCTTGGCAGCCGTATCAAAGCGGTTGTTGGAGTTGTCATCGCCATCGACGACTTCATCCGCAATCAACGCCCAAACATCGCGCCAATCGGCCTGTGGGCCCAGCGCTTTTGAAAACCCTTGAGGGTAACCAAAGGCAAAGTCGAACCCCATAAACACGCGCTGATCTTTCAACGTGGCCGCATCCAGTATCGCGCTCAAAGCTTCTATCGCTGTTGCCCGCGTGGCAGGGTTGATCACCTGCGGCGCAGTATCACTGTAAGCGGCGATCCAAATGCTGTCTTTGCCCGTCTTGGGTTTACCAGCTGAGGACCAATCTACGACCACATGGACGTCAAAAAGGGCGCGCGTCATGATTTGCGCGCACTTTCTGGACCGTGAGGATGCTTGGCATGAGGATATTCAGGATGACTGTGGTCGTGATCATGGTGATGATGATCATGGTCGTGGCCATGCGCATGATCATGTGAATGCGCGTGATCCTCATGATCGTGGTGATGATGGTGCGCGTGATCTTGATCTGTTTGCTGCAAGCGACACAGCCCCGTACAAAAATGATCACAAAGCTTACAATCGGACACGTTTGACCCTGGCGCAGAGGCCCCTTGGCCCTCGACATGGTGGTGGTGGCTTTCTTGCACAGAGCCGACTTCGGTTTCAAAGCCCAAAATTTGCGTGCGGTATTTACACATCACACACGTCGGCGGCGGCACATCACCGAACGCAGGATGACCTTTGCCGCTGACTTTGAGCTCTGCACGTTCTTCGGCGGTGATCGTCTTGGTCTCTTGACCCTCAACAGCCAAAACTTGGGTGCGATAGGCGCAAATGCCGCAATTGGGCACAGGCACGTCGCCTTGCTGTTCCAAAATACGCTCAGCAAAGGTCGCTAGGACTTTCGGATGATCGTTCAGGTAACCCGCTTTGACGAATTGGATGTCTGGGTGCTGAGCAGCCACTTGGTCGGTAAAACCATAAATTCTGTCGATCAAAATGCCTGTGAACAAAAAATACGGAAACACGATGACGCGTTTATATCCAAGTTTCGCCACATGGTTGAGACAAGGTTCCACCAGTGGAAACGTCACGCCAGAATAGCCAACTTCGCACCAGCCAAAACCGATACCTTCCCACAGCATCCGCGCGATTTTTGACACGTTGCCATTGGCGTCAGGGTCAGACGCGCCGCGCCCGATCACGACCAAAGCCGTCTCATGCAAGGGCAATTCGCCGTGTTCAGCATTGGCGGCAGCCACGGCATCTTTGATCCGCGCACCGGCGGCTGCGATCATCTTGGGATCGACCCCAAGTTCGCGACCATATTTTACATCGATGCCGTGCTTTGCGGCATAGGTATTTAACACTGTCGGGATGTCATTTTTAGAATGCATCGCAGCAAACAACATGCCTGGAACAGCCAAAATACGGTCGCACCCTGCTTCACGCAGACGGTCTAGACCATCGCGAATCACAGGGTTTGCGAACTCAAGATAGCCGTAATCGACCATCCAATCGCTTGGCAACAACGCTGGCAATTTTTCGGCCAAGACCGCGAATTCGTCCACGGCAGATTGGCTGCGGGACCCGTGGCCGCAGATCATCACTCCAGTTTTCATGATGCTCAAGCTTCCTGCGGCTCTGCGTCGGGCTCTGATTCTGCCTCGGCTTCACTGCTTGCGTCATCTTCTTTTTTGCCTTTGATCGCGCCCCAAATGGCGATACCAGCGGCTGCGCCCAGCGCGATGGCTGCGCCCACGTGATTATGGCCAGCCATTTCGCCGATATGGCCAACATGCGCCAAAGCCGGCGTTGCGATTAAGCTAAAAAGAACAGTTATTAAGTGCCGCATAGTATTTCCTTGTCTCAAGCGCAGAGCATGCCCTGCGCAGTCACCCCGTTGGGCTGTTTCAATTCAAGGAGGCTGGGAAGATCCCGACGATGCTATTTTGGATCCCCTATTTGGGTCAATCCAGCCTAGCCAACCTCTCTGGCCCTCTTGATAGAAGGCGTCGTCATGGTCTTTCTATAAGTTCGCAAGCCTCGCGGTGCAATTGGTTTAGCGCAACCACACTGTCGCAGGTTACCTATATTGTGCGCCCGCGCACCATAGCTGCGCCCCTAGTCCCATTTCCGCACAGAGCGGCTTGGGCTAACTGTTGTCGAGAAAAGGAGACAGTCATGGGCTTTTTGCAAGACGGAAAATGGAACACTGATTGGTATGACACCAAAACCAGCGGCGGCAGATTTCAACGCTCAACCGCAGGGTTTCGCAATTGGATTACGCCTGATGGCTCTGCAGGCCCTACCGGCAAAGGCGGCTTTAAAGCTGAAGCAGGGCGCTATCATTTGTATGTATCTTATGCTTGCCCTTGGGCGCATCGCACTTTGATTTTTCGCACTCTCAAAGGTCTTGAGGACATAATCACCGTATCTGCGGTACATCCGGACATGTTAGATGACGGTTGGACCTTTGCGACGGATTTCGAGGGTTGCTCTGGCGATGATTTGTTTGGCTCACAGTTTCTGCGCGAAATTTACACCAGCGCCGTACCGGATGTGTCGGGCCGTGTGACTGTGCCAGTTTTGTGGGACAAAAAACTAAATACCATCGTGTCCAACGAATCCTCTGAAATCATTCGCATGTTCAACTCTGCTTTTGACGATTTGAGAGGCAACAGATTGGACTTTTGGCCCGAGACACAACGCAATGACATCGACGTCATAAATGCGCGGATTTATGACACGCTTAACAACGGCGTTTACAAAGCGGGTTTCGCGACCACGCAATCGGCCTATGACGCCGCCGTTGTGCCGCTATTCGACACTTTGGATTGGCTCGAAGATCGTTTGGGGTCCGCACGCTACCTAGTGGGCGATCATATCACCGAAGCCGATTGGCGGTTGTTCACCACTTTGGTGCGGTTTGATTTGGTCTATCATGGGCATTTCAAGTGCAACAAACACATGCTGAAAGACTACCCCAACCTATGGGCTTATACACGAGAGCTTTATCAATGGGATGGCATTGCTGAGACCACGAAGTTCGACCATTTCGTGCGTCATTACCATTACAGCCATGAAACCATAAATCCGAACCGAATTGTGCCAATCACGCCAGAGCTAGATTGGGATGCACCGCACGGACGCGGCTGATCGGGACACAGCCTGAACCGTTACTGCGCAGCGCCCGCTGGGCGTCCATAATGTTCGACCATCGCCGTTAAATCGGCGGGGTCGACTTCGGATGTTATAAATGCCCGCGCATTCGCCATGTGCTGGAAAATGGACCCATCAGAGAAAAACGTCGAATTGGTCACAAAAATTACAGGCGTGTCGGGGTAACGGTAGTTCGCATAATCTGCGACAGCAAAAGCCGACCCATCGTCCAGAACCAAATCAAGCACAATCAAGTCAACGGAGTTAAGTTGCAAATGTTCAATTGCGCTGGTTTGGCCAAGAGTGCACTGAACGCTCACACCGTGACGCTCAAGGTGACGCTGCCAAACGGCACCTAAATCTGGATTACTTTCTACGATTAGAACTTCCATACTCACCCCCGGACCCCATGTCCTACATCTCGCCTCAAAGATATTTCTTTGCAGGATTCGATATTCTAAAGTAACGAATGCTTAAGACTGTGGTCAATGCACCTGAACCTGTCTTAAAGAACAGATTAAGGTAGCATTTTAACTTGCACTCATTCCCACAGGCGGCAAAAGAGACCCATGAAGACATGGATCACAATATGCGAAGGCTGCAAGCGCAGCGACTGGAACGACCGCCAAGCGGACGTCACAGATGGAGATGTGCTGGCACAGGCGATTGAAACATGCGCGCAAACAGCGCAAGTGGAAACCCGCCGCGTGTCATGCACGATGGGCTGCGAGCGCGCCTGCAATGTCATTATTCAGGGCTTGGATGACGCTGGTCAGACCAAAATCGGTTACTCGCTGGGCAGTTTTGATGGCACAGTCGATGACGCGCAGGCGATCACCGACTTTGCTGAACTCCATGCGCAATCGGCCACAGGCCAAGTCCCATTCCGTACATGGCCCGTCGGTGTAAAGGGCCATTTCGTGTCCCGCCACTTGCCGCTGCCTGTTGAGTCAATGCCCCCTAAGGCCGAAAAGACATGAGCAGGCACCGCGATCACGGAGGGGGCATTGACGCCGCCGCTGCGCGGTTCGGCGGCGAACGCGGCGATTGGTTGGACTTATCAACAGGCATCAATCCCGTGCCCTATTCAATCGGTGCTTTCCCCAAAGACGCATGGTCGGCCTTACCCGATGCTGCAGCCTCTGATGCGCTTGTTCAAGCGGCCCGCACATTTTGGAATGTGCCCAAAGAAGCTGCTATCCTGCCTGCGCCCGGCGCATCGAGCCTGATTGCGCGCATGCCGTCTTTGTGGCCAAAGGGACAGGTGTCCATTCAAAAACCTACCTACAATGAACATGCCGGTGCCTTCGATGCGCAAGGATGGCAGGTGACGCGCGATAAGGGCTCTGTTCACGTCGTTGTTCATCCAAACAATCCCACGGGACGGGTTTGGTCTGCGCATGAGCTGACAGCCCCTATTACGGTGATTGACGAAAGCTTTTGCGATATAGCACCTGAGCAAAGTCATATCGCGCGCGCAGCACGGGACGACACCATCGTGCTTAAAAGTTTTGGTAAATTTTGGGGTCTGGCTGGCCTGCGTCTTGGCTTTGCCATCGCGCACCCCGACACCATTCACACTCTTTCAACTATTATGGGCCCTTGGGCCGTGTCAGGACCAGCACTACACATCGGCGCCGCGGCTTTGAACGATCAAGCTTGGGCCAAAATCACACGGCTTCGTTTGACGCAGGACGCCGATCGGCTGGATGCCTTGATGAACTCACAAGGCGCCCAGACTATTGGCGGCACATCGCTGTTTCGTCTTTATGAGGTCGATGATGCACGCGCTTTGCAAGAGAGTTTGGCGCAGAACAAAATCTGGACGCGGATCTTCCCCTATTCCGACAAATGGATTCGCCTTGGTCTGCCCGCTCCTGATGCATGGGGCCAACTTGAGGCTGCGCTTTGAGCACAGCCCTCACACTGTTTTTTGCGCTGACACTAGACGCTATTTTTGGCGAACCCAAATGGCTGTGGTCGCGCCTACCCCACCCTGCCGTGCTGATGGGCCGCTTGATTGGCTGGGCCGATACGCGCTTCAACACAGATGCGCGGCTTAGGGCCAAAGGGGTTATTTTGCTTTGTGTGCTTGTCATCTTAAGCGGCGCAATCGGCGCGCTGATCGCAGCCATACCCTATCTGGACATCATCACAGCGGCGATCCTGATTGCCCATAAATCCCTGATCCAACACGTCAAAGCGGTCGCAACGGGCTTGGAATCGTCCTTGCAAGACGGACGTAACGCGGTGGCCATGATCGTTGGGCGAGACACGGAAGATATGGATGCCTCCGCCGTTGCGCGCGCCGCGATTGAATCCGCCGCTGAAAACTTTTCCGACGGCGTAGTCGCTCCTGTATTTTGGTTCTTGGTCGGCGGGCTGCCCGGAATTATGATCTACAAAATGGTTAATACAGCCGACAGTATGATCGGCTACCTAACACCCAAACATGCGGATTTCGGTTGGGCCTCTGCTCGCTTTGATGACCTGCTCAACTTCATTCCTGCACGTCTTACAATGCTGTTGCTGTTGCCTTTGGGCGGGCATTCTTTTGTCAACCTGCGCAGTATTGCGGCAGATGCATCCAAGCACAGATCACCTAATGCAGGCTGGCCAGAAGCGGCTTTATCACGCGCTCTTGGCATTGCCTTATCTGGTCCACGTACCTACCACGGCGAGATGCAACATTACGATTGGGTCAATGATACTGGACGCAAGCAGGCCCAAACTTATGAAATCCATGCCGCATGTCAGCGTCTGTGGCTTGCTTGGAGCGTGCTGCTTTTGACCAGTTTGATTTTATCGTTTTGGAGCGCTTTCTTGCTTGCTTAACCCATCACATTTGCACCTGTTACATTCCGCAGCTAGGGTGTCCGAATTGGTTAACAACCCAAATTGATAACAGGTGGTTTTATGCGGTTTCTCCCTTTCGTTCTTGCGCTTACATGTGCCTCGCCCGCTTTTGCGAACGTGCCTTGTGGCGGATCATTTTCCAGCTTTGTAAACAATACCAAAGCAGAAGCGATGCGTTTGGGTCACGATAAAAGCACCGTCAACACATTCTTCGCGAACGCCGCCCACAGCCCCGCCGTGATCAAGGCTGACCGTTCACAAGGCGTGTTCAAAAAAGACTTCATCGACTTTTCTCGCGCAGTGATCAGCCAAAACCGGATGAGCAATGGCGCATCTTATGGAGAAAAGTACAAATCCGTCTTCAAAAAGATCGAACAAAACTACGGCGTTTCTCGGGGTGTTTTGTTGGCATTTTGGGCGTTGGAAACGGACTATGGCCAAGTTCAAGGCAATTTCAACACGCTCAATTCATTGCTGACACTGGGTCATGACTGCCGCCGCCCAGAGCTGTTTCAACCGCAAATTTTTGCAGCACTGGAGCTGTACGAACACGGCGATTTCGACCCAGTGCGCACCCAAGGCGCTTGGGCTGGCGAAATTGGCATGGTGCAAATGTTGCCCGAAGACATCTTGCGCAATGGTGTGGATGGCGATGGCGACGGTCATGTGAACCTAAAAACTTCAGCCCCAGACGCGTTAATGTCCGGCGGCAAAATGCTGAAAGGTTTGGGCTGGCGTGCAGGCGAACCATGGCTGCAAGAGATCACAGTGCCAAGCAACCTCGACTGGTCCAAGACCGGCTTGACCCATAAAATCTCTGTCGGTGATTGGGCCAAAATGGGCATCACCGCGCGCTCAGGCAACCTTGGAAAGTCCAATCTCAAGGCCTCCGTCTTGCTGCCCATGGGCCGCAAGGGACCTGCCTTCTTGGCCTATCCGAATTTCGATGTCTATTTTGAGTGGAACAAAAGCTTTGTCTACGTGACCACCGCAGCCTATTTTGCCACCCGTCTGGAAGGGGCCCCTGCCTATCAGGCGGGCAATCCTGACGCGGGACTGTCTGACGCGCAGATGAAAAGCCTACAGACCAAGTTGCAAAAGCGTGGGCATGATGTCGGCAAAGTCGATGGAATTTTGGGCGCGAAAACCCGTGCCGCCGTGCAAGCAGAGCAGCAACGTTTGGGTCTTCCCGCGGATGCCTGGCCAACCACAGCCTTGCTGGGAGCACTGTAATGATCACAATGGATGACCTAGACGCCGCATTGCCACATATTTTGTCCGCCCCCAAAGACGACGTGGCCATCGATATTTTATGCACACGCCCAAGTTTTGGAAAACGCGCCTACCCCGACCACATCGAAGTGTCGCCCGAGGGCGGCATCATGGGTGAACGTTGGCTCAAACATCCTTGGTCACGCCTAGAAGACGGCAGCCCCGATCCGCGCATTCAAGTCTCGATCCTGCCCAAGCGCGTCTTTGATTTGGTGGTCCAAGACAGGCTGCATCCCGGCGATACGATCATCGCGGATATCGACACGTCAACCGACAATCTTGCCGTTGGACAGCAGCTTAAGATTGGCACCGCTGTGGTCGAAGTGACGGATTTGTTTAATGATGGATGCGTCAAATGGAAGGTGCGTTATGGCGCGGACGCCAAAAACTGGATCATAAAGCCAGAGAACATCGATCTGCGCCTGCGCGGCGTTTTGTGCAAGATCACGCAAGCGGGCATCATCACAAAAACGGACCGTATCCAAAAGCTGTAGGGCCGATTAAGTAACCAGCGCTTCAGCCTTTTTCAGATCGACAGACACCAGCTGCGACACGCCCTGTTCTTGCATCGTCACGCCAAACAAACGGTCCATACGCGCCATGGTCACCGCGTGGTGCGTGATGATCAAAAAACGCGTATCAGTTTGACGCGTCATTTCATCGAGCATGTCGCAAAAGCGCGTGACGTTGGCGTCATCAAGCGGCGCATCGACCTCGTCGAGCACACAGATTGGCGCAGGGTTCGCCAAGAACACTGCAAAGATTAACGCCATAGCAGTCAGCGTTTGTTCCCCGCCAGACAGCAAAGACAGAGTAGACAATTTTTTGCCGGGCGGTTGGCACATAATCTCAAGACCTGCATCCAGCGGATCATCGCTTTCCACCAGCATTAGCTTGGCTTCACCGCCGCCAAACAGGTGGCGAAATAGGCTTGAAAAACTGGTATTCACTTCCTCAAATGCGGTCAAAAGACGCTCGCGCCCTTCTTTGTTCAACGACGCAATTCCGCTACGCAAGGTCTTGATCGCCTCTTCCAAATCCAGCTTTTCGGCCTGCAAGCTGTCATGCTCTTCACGCACTTCTTTGGAATCTTCTTCCGCCCGCAGGTTCACCGCGCCCAAGCTGTCGCGCAGACGTTTGAGACGGTTTACATCGACTTCAATCGCCTCGCCCGTGGGCAAGGTGTCGGGATCAATCGCCAGTTCTTCGAGTAGATTTTCAGGTGTGCTTTCAAGCTCCTCGCGGATGCGTTCAACGGCAGCCATTGTGGTTTCACGTGCTGCATCACGCCGCGCCTCAGATGCCGCACGGGCCTCGCGGGCCTCTGACGCCAAGCGCTCTGCTTCGCGCTCTGCCGTCACGGCTGCGCGCAAAGCCTCTTCGCCCTCAGCCAACATATCGGCAGATTTGGCACGGCGCAGCGCGGCCTCGTCCATGTCATCCATCAAGGTCGCGCGTTTTTCGGCGATCTCATCGGGCTTGCCGATGGCATCTTCCAGTTCATGCTCGGATGCATCTTTGCGGCGGTTCAGTTCTGAGACGCGTTTTTCAGCCGTTTCCAAACGGTGACGCCAACCGGACAACTCCTTAGTGACCTCTTGCGACCTGCGGGTGCGTGCCTCGCCTTCACGGCGAATTTCGTCATAGGACGACCGCTTGGACATCATCGTAATACGCGCGGCTTCCACGGCCATTTTCACACTTTCAATCGCATCACGAGCTGCTTGCAAATCCGGCAATTCACGCTGCGACGCCTCAGCCTCACGCAAACGCGTATCGGCACTGAGCGCTTCTTCATCGTGACGCGTCACAGCCAGACCAAGATTTTCAACCTTGCCCTCGGCCAACGTGCGATCATTCTCAGCCCGCGACAAGGCGCGTGCAGCATCTGACAAAGCCCGATCGGCATTGCGGCGCGCTTCGCGGGCGATGCGGTCAACCTCGGACAGTCGTTGCAATTCAGCTTTCAAGTGCTCGTGCGCCTGCAAGGCCCCCGCGGCTTTGGCTTCGCCCGCTGCGGTTTCTTGTTTCAAGTTTTCCAAACGGTTCAGCTGTTGCAATCGCAGGGCTGCGGTTGATGGCGCATCCTCTGCACCTGAGCGAAATCCGTCCCAGCGCCACAGGTCGCCTTCGATGGACACAAGGCGCTGGCCAGATTCTAGATCAGCCTGCAACCGCGCGCCATCCTCGGCTTTCACCAAACCGATCTGGCCGATACGGCGTTCCAAAACCGCCGGCACAGTGACGTATTCTGACAAAAGTTCAGCGCCCATGGGCAAGTCTTGTTCATCAGGATAATCAGGCAAAGTGACCCAACCAGAGGCCTGATAGGCCTCAATCGCAGGTTGGCGCAAATCGTCTGCGAGCGCCGCCCCCAAGGCTTTCTCATACCCTGCCTGAACCTTGACCAAATCCAACACTTGCTTGCCCGCAATCTGATCGCGGTCGAGCATTTTAGACAAGGCTGCAAGCTCAGCTTTCAGCGCGCCAAGTTCGCCTTCGGCTTCTGATCGCGCAGCACGCGCAGACGCCTCACGGGTTTGCGCATCGGCGCGGGCCTCGTCGGTTTCGATCAGCGCCGCGTCGGCCTCTTCGGCCAAGTAGGTCGCCTCTTCTTGCGCTGTGGTCGCGGTCATCAGTGCCTCGGCAGATCCCGCCAAAGTTGCTTCTGCCTCTTTAACCGACACGCGGGCGCGATCCGATTCAGCACGCGCGCGATCAAGCGTTTTGCGGTTGTCATCCACAAGGCGCGTGGCGGATTGATGCCGCGCCGCCAAGCGCGCCACGTCTTCAGTCATCTCGGACAGTTGTGCTTCGCGATCTTGCAGAACTTCGTTGGCCTCAGCCGCACTGAGTGACGCTTCATCCAGTTTTGGCTCATGGCCTTCGGCAGCTTTTGACAGCTCGCGTCTTTCCCACTCCAAGCGCTCGATGGTCTCGCCTGCATCGCGATTGAGTTGCTCTTCGCGGGTCATGTCGGCGACGAGTTGATCAATGCGGCGGGTCAATGTGTCGATAGAGGCGCGCGCGCGTTTTTCCTCGTCAGACAGTTGATCACGTGCCACGGTGAGGCGCTGCAAGACGGCGGCTGCGATAGCTTCTTCTTCGCGCAACGACGGCAGAATTTCTTCCTTTTCAGCGCGTTGCTTGGCGGCTCCTAGTGTAAGCTTTTCAGCCTCGGCAGCTTGCTTCAAACGGCTGCGCAAGATTTCTTCTGCCTCAGCTCGTGCGAGGTCGGCGTCCCGCCAGCGGCGATAAAACAACGTGCCCTCGGCTTGGCGCAGCTCTGTGCCGATTTCGCGATACCGCGCTGCTTGGCGGGCTTGACGCGCGAGCGACGCGATTTGAGATGCAAGCTGTTCCAGCACATCATCAACACGGGCCAAATTGGTCTCAGCCCCTTTGAGTTTCAACTCGGCCTCATGGCGACGTTGATACAGGCCCGAAATGCCAGCCGCCTCTTCCAAAATACGGCGACGCGCTTTGGGTTTGGCGTTGATCAACTCAGAGATTTGCCCCTGCCGCACAAGTGCTGGCGAATGCGCACCGGTGGAGGCATCGGCGAACAACATCGACACATCGCGGGCGCGCACATCCTTAGAGTTCACCTTGTAAGCAGAGCCAGCGTCGCGGGTTATGCGACGTGTGATTTCGACTGTATCGGCCTCGTTAAAGCCGGCGGGCGCAAGGCGTTCAGAGTTATCTATGGTCAGTGCGACTTCGGCAAAGTTGCGCGCAGGTCGCGATGAGGCACCAGCAAAAATCACATCTTCCATGCCGCCGCCACGCATGGCCTTAGGACGGTTTTCGCCCATGACCCAACGCAGCGCTTCCAAAAGGTTCGACTTGCCACAGCCATTCGGTCCGACAACGCCTGTCAAACCCTCAGCGATGATTAAATCGGTGGGGTCCACAAAGCTTTTAAAGCCATTGAGGCGAAGTCGGTTAAAGCGCACTTGGGGCCTTTTTTGAGTCTGTGTTTGATTCTGTTGACAAAAACTGTCCTAGGGCCACCTTAGCCTGTCAACAGGCAGGTGGCAAAATATAGAGTTTAAACGCAACTTATCCACAAGATATTGCGATGCGCGAGGGACACAGCGCGACGTCATCCAAAAGTATCAGGGGAATCGCCTTGACCCAGAGGGCGCGCTTGCGCCAAATAGGGTCGCTATGGTTCCCCTATCGTCACGCCAAGCGTGCAGGGGAGAAATGGGAATGTGGTTAGAGTGACCCAAGTCGGGGCTCGAATCCACAGCCGCCCCCGCGACTGTATGCGGTGAGTGCACGCCAATACTGCCACTGGACCTTAAGGTTTGGGAAGGCGGCGAGCGCACATTGACCCGCAAGCCAGGAGACCAGCCGTGGCCTTATATCAACCAGCCGTCGGGGATGACGGCTTAGGCAAGGACTAAAATATGCATATCGAGCCAGGTCTCGTCACAGGCGCAAAACTCGCGCTTTCTGTTGTAACTGCTGTTGGTGCTGCGGGCTTTACTGCCAAGCACGCCATGGACACGATCCGCGAAACAGGCGTCATGTCATTTGCCGCGCGCACATTGGTCGCCAGCATCGCTGTTTTCATCTTTTTTCAAGTGCTGCCCCATCACGCGATTGGCGTGTCTGAAGTGCACTTTATCTTTGGTTCCACGATTTTCTTGATCTTAGGCGCAGCCCCTGCGGCAATCGGCCTTGCTGTTGGTCTTTTGCTTCAAGGCATTTTCTTTGCCCAATTCGATTTGCCACAATACGGCATGAACGTCACCACCATCATCGTGCCTTTGCTGGCGATCAAAGCGGTTGCAGATCGCATCATCGCGCCGGGCACCGCCTATGCGGATGTGAGCTACAAACAGGCGCTTTTGCTGTCCACAACTTACCAAGCTGGCGTTGTCGCTTGGGTTGGCTTTTGGGTTGTTTACGGTCAGGGCTTTGGCTCTGACGTTTTGGCCTCTATCGGCACATTTGGCGCGGCCTACATGCTTGTTGTCGCCATCGAGCCTTTTGTTGACTTGGCCATTTTGGCCGGCGCAAAATTGATCAAAAAGCAGTTAAGCGCGACAGGTCTTGCCGCCCCACGCCTCTTCAACGCTGCTTAATCTCACATCTTAATCATGCATGCGCCGGGGCTTCATCGCCTCGGCGTTTTCATGAATGGAGGCACATATGCCCGCTAAAATTCCTGCCACTGTTGTCACTGGCTTTCTTGGCGCTGGGAAAACCACGCTGATCCGCCACATGCTTGCCAATGCGAACGGCAAACGCATCGCTTTGATCATCAACGAGTTCGGTGATTTGGGTGTGGACGGCGATATTTTGAAAGGCTGCGGGGACGAGACCTGCACCGAAGACGATATCATGGAGCTGTCGAACGGCTGCATTTGTTGCACCGTGGCTGATGATTTCATCCCGACAATGGAAAAACTTCTGGCCCGTGAAAACGCACCTGATCACATCGTGATTGAGACCTCAGGCTTGGCTTTGCCGCAACCGCTGGTGCGTGCGTTCAACTGGCCCGAAATTTCCACACGCGTCACCGTCGATGGCGTTGTCACCGTTGTGGATGGCAAGGCTGTAAACGAGGGCCTGTTTGCCCATAATGTTGCCGCCGTCGATGCGCAACGCAAGCTTGATGAGAACCTTGATCACGAGACCCCCTTGTCTGAGTTGTTCGAAGATCAGATTGCCTGTGCCGATATGATTGTCGTGAACAAAGCCGATCTTTTGGGGGACGATCAAGCCGATGCTCTGGTGGCGAAACTCAAATCCGAAGCGCGCGCTGGCGTGCAGGTTGTTCGTGCCACCCATGGGGCTTTGCCGATTGATGTCTTGCTCGGTCAGGGCATAGGCGCTGAGACAGATATGTCCAGCCGCCACGAGGTGCATCACCACCACCATGACCACGACGACGATCACCACGACCATGAAGATGATCACGCGGAAGATCATGAGCATGAGCACCACCACGATCACGACCATGACGCTTTTGAAAGTTTCATCGTCTCTCGCAATGAGGTGGCCGATCCGAAAGCTTTTGCAGCGCAAGTGTCGTCCGTGATCGCGGCACATGGCATTTTGCGTCTCAAAGGCTTCGCTGCCGTTTCAGGCAAACCAATGCGCTTGACCATTCAGGCGGTTGGCCCACGCGTGGATCACTACTTTGACCAGCCCTTTGGTGATGCGCAGCGGGACACGCGTCTTGTTGTAATTGGTCACGCTGGCCTTGATCGTGCGGCGATTGAAGCCGCCCTGTGCGCGTAAAGGTGTTCTTATGATCATTGTCGAACTTGGCAATCCGCTTGATCCTCAGCCCTCAGCCCTTTTGGCTGAGGCGCAAGCATTGCAGGCGGAAATCTATGATGAGGAACACAATCACGCACTGCCGACAGATGCCCTGGCAGCCGAAGATGTGCGCTTTTTCACAGCGCGCGAAGAGGGTGTTGTTTTGGGTGTGGGTGCGTTCAAAATTTGTCGCGATGATGCAAGCGGCTACGGCGAAGTGAAGTCTATGTTCACCTCACCCGCTGGCCGCGGCAAAGGTATTGCAGCCGCCATCGTGCGCGCGATCGAGGACATGGCGACAAAAGAAGGCCTCGTATCACTCAAGCTTGAAACCGGTGATGAACTTGAGGCCGCCGTGCGCCTGTACGAACGCTTTGGGTTCGAGCGCTCAGGCGCGTTTGGCGACTACGCGGACAACGGCGTGAGCGTCTTCATGCAAAAAACGCTCACCTAACTCATTGCGCTTTTTTAGCTTCAGCGGCCGCTTTCATTCTGGCCAAAAGTTCAGCCTTTGTTTCTTTAACACTGAAGGGATTTTTAGACGTCCCTTTGGCGTTATGTTCGTTATGTCGCGGTGAATTCTTGCGCACTTTGGCTGCTCCAGTTTTACCGTAATCCATGAAAATACCTCTTTGATTTGACCCGCTGATGCCGCAAAGCGGCGCATGAAACAAGAGAATACGACAAAGGACGCCCAAGATGCACCTTCTTGCTGCCACTGCTGGTTCCGTTGATGACGGCACCGACGCTGTCGATCTCAGCCAAACTCCTGCCGATTTGGTGGTCATTTCGGCTGCCGATACTGAGCTGGCGATGTTGTCTTTGGCGCATAGCAATCTGCCAGACGGGCCCAGTCTGCGACTGGCGTCGATGATGCATTTGCGCCACCCGATGTCGGTCGATTTGCATCTTGATGACTGTGCTACGAGATCCCGCATGGTCATTGCGCGGGTTTTGGGCGGGACTGGCTATTGGAAATACGGTGTCGAACAATACGCCGCGCGATTGCATGAGGCGGGCGTGACCTTTGTTGCCCTACCCGGAGATGACAAACCCGATGCAGAACTCGCGGCCCTGTCGACCATCCCATCCGAGCACTACCACGCGCTATGGTCCTATTTGACCGAAGGCGGTGCGGACAATGCCCGTAACTTTTTGCTCTATGCACACGCGCTTCTGGAGGATGGCGAACGGCCCGAACCCGCCAAACCGTTGCTGCGTTCTGGGCTCTATTGGCCTGCGCATGGCTTGACTGACTTGGATAAAATCAAAAACGATTGGACGCCTGATGCGCCGGTTGTTCCTATTGTGTTTTACCGCGCACTTGTCCAAGGGGCCGGCCTTGCGCCCATCGACGGCTTGGTCAAAAGCTTAACATCGCGCGGGCTCAACCCGCTGCCTGTTTTTGTGGCGTCACTCAAAGACCCGATTTCTGTGGCCACACTCGAATCTCTGTTCACTGACGCCGCCCCCAGCGCTATCCTAAACTGTACCTCTTTTGCTGTTGGCACGCCTGAGGGCACAGGTGCCGCCAATCCGCTGGCCGCAGATTTCGCCAATGGCGCGCCAGTGTTTCAGGTGGTTCTGTCTTCATCTTCGGAACAAGCATGGAGCGAAGGCACAACCGGCCTATCTGCGCGCGACATCGCGATGAATGTGGCCTTGCCCGAAGTCGATGGACGTGTGCTCACCCGCGCGGTGTCGTTCAAAGGCGAAGCATATTTTGACGAGGCCACGCAATGTCCGATTGCGACCTACAAAGCCAACGAGAACCGTATTGATTTTGTTGCAGACTTAACGGCAAATTGGTGTGCTTTGCGTCATACGCCAGCGATCAACCGTAAAGTCGCGCTGATCCTTGCCAACTATCCCAACAAAGATGGACGTCTTGCCAATGGCGTGGGTCTCGATACGCCAGCGGCCACAGTCGGCACTTTGACTGCGCTCAAACAGGCTGGCTATGCGATCAACGACATCCCCGATGATAGCGATGCCTTGATGCAAAGCATTCTTGCGGGACCTACCAATTGGCTGACCGATCGCGCCGAGCGGACCGGCGGCGTGAAACTCGCACTAGCGGATTATTTGAGCGCCTATCATGCTCTACCGCAAACTGTGCGCGACCAAATCGAAACGCGCTGGGGTGCGCCTGAAACCGATCCGTTTTTCGCGGATGGCGCTTTCGCACTGTCCGTCTTGAGCTATGGCAACGCGGTTGTCGGCATCCAGCCTGCGCGGGGCTATAACATCGATCCGACCGAGACCTATCACGCGCCAGACTTGGTGCCGCCGCACAACTACCTCGCGTTCTATTTCTACCTGCGTCACGCCTTTGGCGCACACGCTTTGGTGCATATGGGCAAACACGGCAATCTTGAATGGCTACCCGGCAAGGCCACGTCTTTGTCCGAAGACTGTATGCCTGAAGCCGTGATGGGACCGATGCCGCATCTTTATCCGTTTATCGTCAATGACCCCGGCGAAGGCACTCAGGCCAAACGACGGGCGCAAGCTGTTATCATTGACCACCTAACCCCGCCGTTAACCCGCGCTGAAACCTACGGACCACTGCGTGATCTGGAAGCTTTGGTCGATGAATATTTTGAAGCTGCAGGCGTTGATCCGCGCCGTATCGGCGAGCTGCGTAAAGAGATTTTGTCGATGTCTTCTGTTACAGGGCTGGATCGTGATGTCGGTATGACAGGCGATGAGGACGGTGATTTGGCCAAGCTTGACGCCTATCTATGTGAACTGAAAGAAGCACAAATTCGCGACGGCTTGCACATCTTTGGTCAAGCACCAGAGGGACGCCTTGCGCGTGATTTGGCATTGGCTTTGGTGCGCGTGCCGCGTGGCGATGGTAAAGGCCACGATGCCTCTTTTGTGCGTGCTATTGCTGCGGACTTTGGCTTTGGCTTTGGCTTTGATCCCTTGGATTGCGACATGGCGGCGGCTTGGACTGGGGCCAAACCTGATGTTTTGGCCGGATTAGACCCTGATTTATGGCGCAGCACTGGCGATACGGTTGAGCGGCTTGAGCTTTATGCGGCCCATCTTTTGGACGAAGACTTGGATGCCTTTGGCTCAGCTTCACAGTTGGTTTTAGATCATCTGCGCGGCAGTGTTTTGCCCATGGTGACGGCCTGTGGCCCTGCTGAAATCAACGGACTTTTGACAGGGCTTGAGGGACGATTTGTACAGCCCGGATCAAGTGGTGCGCCGACACGTGGTCGGCTAGATGTACTGCCAACGGGGCGCAATTTCTTTTCTGTCGACGCGCGCGCTGTGCCAACCCAAACCGCATGGAAGCTTGGATGGAAATCCGCGAACATGTTGATTGAACGCCACCTACAAGATCATGGCGATTGGCCGAGCGCGATGTTGGTGACGGCTTGGGGCACAGCCAATATGCGCACCGGTGGCGATGATATTGCGCAGGCATTGGCCTTGATGGGCGTGAAGCCGAAATGGGATATGATGTCTCGACGTGTGACTGGGTTTGAAATCCTGCCTGCGGGTGTTTTGGGTCGACCTCGAGTCGATGTCACCCTACGTGTGTCCGGGTTCTTCCGTGACGCTTTTCCCCAGTTGATTGCGTTGGTCGATAGTGCTGCACGCGCAATACAAGCGCTTGACGAAGGTGCAGATCAAAACCCAGCGGCTGCGCGTGCACGCGATGGCGAGAGCACAGCTCGGGTGTTTGGATCGAAACCAGGGGCTTACGGCGCGGGGCTTCAAGCCATGATCGACGAGCGCCTTTGGGAAGATCGTGATGATCTAGGCGATGCCTATTTGGAATGGGGTGGATATGCCTATGGCGCGGGGCGCGAAGGCGTCAAAGATCGGACAGGGTTTGAGGCACGTTTGAGCCAAGTCGAAGCCATTGTGCACAACCAAGACAACCGTGAACATGATCTTCTGGACAGTGATGATTACTACCAATTCGAAGGTGGTGCAGCGGCAGCTGTGGCGCGTTTGCAGGGGCAAGATCGTCCGATCTATCACAACGACCATTCTCGTCCTGAACGCCCCGTTATTCGAACTTTAGACGAGGAAATCGGACGTGTTGTTCGATCACGTGTGGTGAACCCAAAATGGATCGATGGCGTCAAACGTCACGGCTACAAAGGCGCGTTTGAAATTGCTGCGACTGTGGATTATTTGTTTGCCTTCTCGGCGACGACCCATGCCGTGAAAGACCATCATTTCGATTTGGTTCATGCCGCGTTTATTGAGGACGACGACACGCGAGATTTTATCGAGGAGCACAATGCACCAGCGCTGAAAGAAATTGCAGAACGCATGATTGAAGCAATGGATCGCGGGCTGTGGCGCCCAAGATCGAATTCCGCTCGTGCGCTGTTGGAGACACTTATCTAGGCGGATGGGCAGACCAAAACACCTTTGACCATCGCTTGATCGCCAACAAGCGATCCCTTTTTAACATCGCAAGAGGTCACTTGGACAATGGCTTCATGGGCTTGCTGTAAAATCAACAAGCGCGATGGCGGTGGGAAGACTGCGTTGACACGATGAGCCTCGACACGATCACCATTGATTTCGGTGTAAACTTTGAAGATGTTGCCACCAATCTCAACCATTTGCGCGCTAGCGCGGGCGTAGCCCAAGGCGGGACTGTCCAACGCACAGCCACTCAAGACTGCGAGAACGAAGAGTAAACTTAATGTGCGATGAACAAATCCCATGGGGATACTGTCGCGCGATTTCCTTAAGGCTTAGTTAACATCGACGATCTATATCAAATTTGAGGGCCCACGCTCCAAGATTTCAACCTCATCGCCAAGCTTCATCGTGCCTTCCACTTCAACGATCACGTTTTGCCCAAAAATGATCTTACCATTAGAGGCACGATGCAGTCGGCGCAGCGTGGCTAAAGGTTCATAGGCATCAGTTTGGATGCCCGTGGCCGGATCTTGGGTAACCATAACACAACGTTCACAAGGCTTTACCACACGCAGCACTGTCGATCCTATGCGAATCAAGCGCCATTCATCCTCAGCCCAAGGTTCAAAATCACCGTCGATCACGACATTGGGTCGAAAACGGCGCATTTCGACTGGCGATGCCAGTTCGGCGTTCAACGCCTGTAAAGATGGTTTTGTGGTGATCAATATTGGAAATCCATCCGAGAACCCTGTAAAATTCGGGGTTTTCGCATAAGCCCCAGAAACTGCGCGCGCGCTTTCTTCAGGCATGTACACCAAGCGGACTGCGCACTCGAGTGCAGAGGACAAGAAATGGGAAGCATAGTTCCCTGCATCCTGTACGTTCTTGATCTCTGTCGAAAAAACGAATGCATTTGTTGGCGCGTCTGTTGGCCATGGCACGTCAATACGCTCGCCGTCAAAAGACAGGCTGATACCGACGTCAGTGCACACGGCATGAAGATTGGCCAACGCCGGCAATTCACGGCGCGTTGCACATATCCCTGAACTGTAGATAACGGCCCAGCGACGATCTTCGCTTATTCCAAGCGGCCCCGCTGTCGCCATGGCAAGGTCGTAACCGGTCATGCTTTTGACCGGATATTTCGTAAGGCGCGCGAGTTTCATATTTTTCTCAAATCTTCATATTCTGCATAATTGAGATTCTTATGCGATTCGCTGTGGCATTGGCAGTTGTCGCATTAGACAGGTCGCGAGTTGCAGTGCGCTTAGTTTTTCAGGTTTTTTGCACCCGCAACGTTTGTCGCTCCTGCACAATGGCCGGATCGCGAGATGTTAAAAGGCGCAGCTTGCAAGCCGCGCCTTTTATGATTTCGCCTTATGATATGATTTGGCGTTACAGATTGAGAAATAAGGATAAATCGTTCATATGCGCCAAATGCTCAGCGCCAATAGTTTTCAAATGCGCACCTTCGCCATGTGGATCAAACCCAAGTGTTCGCATACCGGCGCGCAAGCCAGCTGTCGCTCCTGCAACGCTGTCATCGACCACGACACAATCCTTCGGCTCAACCCCCATGACTGCCGCTGCTTTTAGAAACAGTTCAGGATCTGGCTTTCCGGCTTTGCAATCATGCGCAGAAAAAATACGCCCCTTGAGACGCTCAAACAGCGCAGGATGTGCGCCGAGCGTGATATCCATTTTTTCCATTGGCCCATTAGACCCCACGGCATAGGGAATTCCTGCGGCGTCCAATGCATCTAAGGCGCTCTCGATCCCTGCAATCAAGGGCACGCCCTTTTTAAGTTTCTCAAACATCTTGGCATAGATTTCGTCCACCCAACCATCCGGCAAGGCGGCGCCGTTGGCGCGCGCTTTTTTGGCGATATCAGCCATAGCAACGCCCATATAATCTG
Source organism: Pacificibacter sp. AS14 (assembly GCF_038899935.1). Classification (NCBI taxonomy): domain Bacteria; kingdom Pseudomonadati; phylum Pseudomonadota; class Alphaproteobacteria; order Rhodobacterales; family Roseobacteraceae; genus Pacificibacter; species Pacificibacter sp. AS14. Next base: position 145,948 of record NZ_JBBMQI010000005.1, on the reverse strand, counting down.
CGTCCACTTGAGCCATTGTTAGCTTTAAGCCGTGGTGTTCAAGCTCATCGCGGAGCAATTCCAAGGTGGGCGGTTCGCTGTCAACCAACACGCCGTCGCAATCAAAGATAACCAATTTGGGCTGTTTCATTTCGGCTCCAGAAAGTTGATTTTGGTGTCACCATATTTTCGTGTGTCGAGCAAGGTCAAGGCGTCTGGCACGGTGATAGGCGCTGAATCTTCCCACACCACAAGCGCTCTTGCCGTCAGCCAATTGCCCGTCAAAGCGGCTGCAATCGCCTTTTCGCCCATGGCCTTCGCATAAGGCGGATCGAGGAATACCAGATCATAGGGCGCATCGGGATTGCGCGGCAATCGCGTGGCGTCTGCGCGGATGAGCTTGCATTTCGAGCCTGCTTTACAGATTGCGATATTCTGCTCGATCAAGTTTTGCGCCTTGCGGCCATCATCGACAAAGGTCGCGCATTCGCCGTCCCGCGACAGGGCTTCAAGGCCAAGCGCGCCTGTGCCTGCGAACAGATCAAGTGTGCGCGCATCTGTCAAAGCATCGCCGAACTTTCCGCCAGCCAGTACATTGAAAAGGCTTTCGCGCACACGATCCGTCGTGGGCCGCAAATGCGCCCCCGCATCGCCTTTCCCCAAAGCGGCCAAAGCAAGTCCGCGATATGTGCCCGCAACAATCCGCATTACGCTTTGAGCAGTGCTTTAAGATCAGATGCCGGATCAGCAACAACACTTGGGTCTGCGGACTTGCCGCTTTCAATTAAACGTTTGGCCACCATATAGCCGCGCGGATCATTCATCGCGTCAATCGCGATCAAGGCCCCGTCTTTGTAATACCAATGCGAATGCGTGGCACCGCCATCGCGCACGACAACTTGGTCATGCCCAGCAGACAGGCCAGCGATCTGCAATTTCACATCATATTGATCTGACCAAAACCAAGGTTTAGGCGTGTATTCGACATTCTGGCCAAGCATATTTTTAGCGGCAACAGCACCTTGGTCGATGGCATTGCCCACGCTCTCTAAACGCACCTGAATGCCATTTTGTGGATAAGACGCACAATCTCCAGCCGCATAAATCGATGGATCAGAGGTGCGGGCAAACAGATCGGTTTTGATACCATTGTCGATTGCGACCCCTGCGGCCTCAGCCAGCTGCGTGCCCGGAATTATACCGACGCCGACAATGACAAAATCAACGTCCAAGGTGCTGCCATCTGACAATTCTGCGCCGGACACACGCCCCTCGCCCGTCAGGACATTCAAGCCAATGCCCTCAAGAATACGCACCCCATGACTTTCATGCAGCGCGCGAAAATAATCAGAGGTCTCTTTGGAGGCAACGCGTTGCAAAATGCGCTCGGACATTTCCACCAAGGTCACGTTGAGGCCTTTCTTGGACGCGACAGCCGCCGCTTCCAAACCGATATAGCCACCGCCTACGATCAAAACTGACGCGCCCGCGACAAACTCGGGCGCGATTGCATCAGCATCGGCCAAGCTGCGCATTGTGTAGACACCGTCCAAATCGCCACCAATTTTGGCAGGCAAGTAACGCGGGGCAGACCCTGTCGTCAAAGCCAGAGCATCATAGGCCAGCGTTTCACCCCCCCCATCTTTCTCGACTGTGATGGTCTTCGCGCCGGCATCGATACCAGTCACCTGCGTTGATGTGTGCAGCGTTATATTCTCGTCCACGTAATAAGCTTGAGGGCGCAAATACAGTCGATCAAGCTCCATTTCGCCAAGCAAATAAGCTTTGGACAAAGGCGGGCGTTGATAGGGAATGGCGGCCTCGTCACCGATCAGCGTTATTTGGCCATCAAATCCTTGCCCCCGCAGCGTGGTGACTATGGATTGGCCAGCTTGGCCGGCACCAACAACGATATAATGGGACATGTGATTTCTCTTCTGGCCTAAGTTTGTAGGAACACTATATCTTTAGGTGAGAAATGAAAACGCAAAGAGGACATGTCATGACAATCTCAATCGGTGATAAACTGCCCGACGCCACGTTGCTGCAAATGGGCGCGAATGGTCCAGAAGCCGTTGAACTGAGCACAAAAACAAAAGGGCGCAAAGTTGTTATCTTTGGCCTGCCCGGTGCCTATACTGGCGTGTGTTCTACTGCACATGTGCCAAGTTTCATTCGCACCAAAGACGCGCTGACAGCCAAAGGTGTGGATGAAGTAATCTGTGTGTCAGTCAACGACCCCTTCGTGATGGGTGCTTGGGGCGAAGCGACGGGTGCGACTGCGGCTGGTATCGCGATGCTTGGCGACGCAGACTCTGCTTTGACCAAAGCGCTTGGCCTTGATTTCTCGGCGCCCCCTGCGGGCTTGATAGATCGCTCCAAACGCTATGCCCTTGTGGCCGAAGATGGTGTTGTGACTGTACTGCAAGTTGAAGAGAATGCAGGCGAATGTAACATCTCGGCCGGCGAGAGCGTCGTTGACGCTCTGTAAGGTTTTTTGCATCGAGACCACTAGGCGCCCGTAATAAACTGCGGGCGCCTTTTTTGTTATCTCAGATTCTATTTCGAAGTGTTCAATACAGACCGTGTCGGAAATGGAATTTCGATTCCGGTCGCATCTAAGGCTTCTTTAACATTGCGTTTCATATCAGCTTGATACTGAAAGTAATCCGCCGATGACACCCAAACACGAACCAAAAAATCCACCGAAAAATCACCTAGGTTGTTCACCTGAATGAAAGGCTCTGGATCTGCCATAGAGCGCGGGTCTGCCATGATTGTATCGCGAATAGCCTTTTCAGCGACTTTCAGATTAGCGCCATAAGAGACGCCGAAAGTCCATTCTGCACGACGGGTGTTGTTGGTCGAATAATTGGTGATGATATTGCCCCAAGCTTGGGCGTTTGGAACAATAATTTGCACATTTGATAGATTGGCCAGCTCAGTGAAATTAAGCGTGATGTCTTTCACTGTCCCCGCGGTGCCAGCGATATCTACAAAATCGCCGATCTTGAACGGGCGGAAAAAGACAATCATCACGCCGGCTGCGACGTTAGACAGCGTGCCTTGCAACGCCAAACCAATCGCCAAACCACCAGCACCAATCAAGGCCACAATCGAAGTGGTTTGAATGCCAAAAGTGTTGAGTACAAACATCACTGTGAACAGTAAAATCAGATAACGTGCAATGTTGCCCAAAAAGGTGAACAGGGTGTCATCCAAAGCCTGAAACCGCAGGCCGATGGCCCGAATGCGCCGCGATGTCCATCGCGCCACCACGAGACCCGCCAAAAACATAAGCACGGCGCCAACAATTGAGCCGCCCAAACTGATCAACATCTCAAGCGACAATAGATCGCCGATCGTGGTGTCTTGGTAAATCGTATAGGAAAGAATTGTATCAAGCATTGCGCGCTGCCTCGTTCATTTTCTGTGCCAAAGTGATGTCTTTTGCGGTCAGCCCACCGACATCATGGGTCGTCAAAGTGACCTCGACGGTGCGGTAAACATTGCGCCACTCTGGGTGGTGGTTCATTTTTTCTGCGATCATCGCGATCTGCGTCATCCAGCCGAACGCTGATATGAAATTTTCGAACTGGTACGTTTTGGACAACGTATTTCCAGCCTCGCCCAATTTCCAACCAGGTGGTATCTGCGCGAGTATTTCGGTCGGTTCCATCAGCTCAGTCATGGTCGTCCTCTATGTTTGTGCGTTTGAAAGGGCCGTAACTTGTCAGCACTTCTGTATCTTGATCGACGGCCTCACGCTCAGCATCCAAAAAATCTTGAACCGCACGAGCAAATCCCGCATCTGCAATCCAATGCAGTGAATGCGTGGTCTTCGGCAGATACCCGCGTGCCAACTTGTGTTCGCCCTGCGCGCCTGCTTCGACCCGCGTCAACCTATGGATGATCGCATAATCGATGGCTTGGTAATAGCACAGCTCAAAATGCAAACAGGCATGATGCTCGGTGCAGCCCCAGTAGCGCCCAAACAAGGTATCGCCACCAATGAAATTGAGTGCACCTGCGACGGCAACACCGTCTCGCATCGCCAAGACCAACAGCACATCATCGCGCATAGTCTCTTGCACGCAATCGAAAAAGGCACGCGACAAATAGGGTGTGCCCCATTTGCGTGCGCCAGTATTTTGGTAGAATTGCCAAAAGGCATCCCAATGTTCGGGTCTAAGCGCGTCTCCTGTCAACGAAACAATCTCACCACCAAATCCTTGCGCTTGTTTGCGTTCTTTACGGATGGCCTTGCGTTTGCGCGCTGACAAGTCACTTAAAAAAGCGTCAAAATCAGCGTAGTTTTTATTTTCCCAATGAAACTGCTGGCCGATCCGGTGCAACAGCCCCATTTCGCGACCAGCGCGTGCTTCTTCTTCGGTACAAAACGTTATGTGCATCGAGGACAAATTTTGCTCTGATGCCACATGCACAGCACCTTGGACCAAGGCCGCTTGGCCGACTGCATCAAAGCCTTCGCGACACAGTAACCTTCGGCCCGTGGCGGGGGTGAATGGTACAGCGACCTGCAGCTTTGGGTAATAGGCGCCGCCAGCGCCCTCGAAGGCTTGCGCCCACGCATAATCAAACACGTACTCGCCCTGAGAGTGCCCTTTTGCAAAGAGCGGGGCTACGGCGATAAGCTGACCATTCTGGCGTGCACCCAGATAACGCGGTGCCCAACCGGTACTAGGGCCAACAGAGCCCGACTCCTCAAGCGCCACCAAAAAACGATGGGTGGTAAAGGGGTCACGCGGATGCAGTGATCCCCGCAACTGTTGCACAGCACAAGCATCCCAATCGCTTGGGTCAAATTCGGCGATGCTGCCACTGACGAAAATTTCGATTTGATCACTCATAGCGCACTCCTGCGCGTATAACCTGTACCGTGGGAAGCCTGCGTCAAGCGGGAACGTAACTTTCAAAGGTAATATTCTCGGCATAAAGCGTCGCTTCCGCGGCCTCGGCTGCGCTACGAATGGTCCAGCACAAAATGCGGGCACCTGCGCCCTTGAGGTCTTGAATACGTTCCGATGCCAGATCCGTCCATTGATGAGATACAAAGCTAGCGCCAACCCTGTCAAAGTCGGGAATTTTGCGCAAATCGGCGCGCGTCGCCTCGCTCAACAAAGGCCAATCTTGGGGTAGATACCCACATGTTGTCAGCCCGCGTGGAATCTGCGGGGCAGCATCGGCCATGACCGCAATCGCATGAGGGTTAAAAGACATCACTGCGACTGCACCGGAGTAGCTTTGTAGCAACCGCGCCACTTCGCGTTCCAATGGCCCAACATTAGGCCCCATGACTCCATCTTGGTCTTTTATTTCGATCAAAAGCGGCGCACGACCAGCAACATGATCTAAGATAGCTGCCAATGTCGGCACGCCTTTTTCACCGGATCGGAAACGCACTTGACCAAGCTCAGTTGCCGTAAGCTGCGCAAATGGCCCTTTAGCTTCGGTCAAACGATCTAGGTGATAATCGTGAAAAACCATCGCTTGACCGTCTTTGCTTTGTTGAATGTCGATCTCAATTCCAAAACCATGCTCTATCGCAGCCTCAATCGCTGCAAAGTTATTTTCTGCACGCCCAAGAGCCTCATCATGCAAAGCACGATGCGCAATCGGAGACTTTAAAAAAACGTCTTGAAGAGAGACCTTCATTCAAACAACTTCAAAAATAGCTTCGATTTCGACGGCAACACCGAAAGGAAGAGAGCCCGCGGACACAGCAGAGCGCGCGTGACGCCCGGCGTCTCCCATCAGTTCGACCATCAAATCGGACGCACCGTTGATGACCTTAGGCTGATCTGTAAAATCAGGCGTTGAATTGACAAACCCGACCAATTTTACAAGGCGTTTGATCTTGGATAGATCCCCGCCGGTGGCGGCCTTAGCTTGGGCCAGAAGGGACAAAGCACAGGTCTGTGCCGCTGCAGCACCCTGCTCAACGTCAAGATCCGCGCCGAGTTTACCAGTGATCAAACCATCTGGTCCATTTGAAATTTGACCAGAAACATGCACCAAGTTACCGACCCGAACGAAAGGGACATAGTTGGCAGCGGGTGCAGGGGCGTCTGGCAGCGACAAGCCAAGTTCCGTCAGTTTTGCTTCTATAGGGTGTGTCATAATCTCGGTCCTAATTCTGGTGATTTTAATCTTCGCGAAAAGCGCGCACAAAGTAATCAGTGAGCGGTTTTGTTAAATAAGCCAAGGGCGAACGTTCGCCGGTCGACATATATGTTTCTACCGGCATGCCTGGAATAAGCACGGAACCCGCTGGCAGTCGGTTTCTTTGGTCTTCATCGATGTGGATTTCGGCCAAATAATAGCTGGTACGTGTGGCATCATCGATAAAAGCGTCAGCAGATACTTTGGTCACGGACCCATTGATTTCAGGAGTCGTACGGCTGTCAAAGGTGGCGAAGCGCAAACGAACGGGCTGTCCAGGATAGACTTTATCAACATGGATAGGGCTCACGCGGGAAGAAACAACCAAAGGTCGGTCTTGCGGCACGATGAACAGCAGCGGTTCAGCGGAAGTTACCACAGCGCCGGGACCAAAGACTGACAAATCATACACAACCCCGGACAATGGCGCGCGCACGTCAAGCCGCTTAAGGCGTTCTTGCAGGTTCTCGCGCTGCTGACGCAGCTCCAAAGAACGGGCTTGGATATCGCGTAAAGTGGTTATGGCGCTTTCGCGTCGGTCAGAACTCAGTTTAAGAATTTGCAACTCTATCTCAGTGCCTTGGGATTCTGCCTGCGCCATCGACGCGGTCAACGCCCCTATTTGTCCTGCAGCGCCAACCTGTTCGCGACGCAGGGCATTCACACTGCTTTGTTGTGTAAGACCGCGCTTTAACAAAGCATCTTGAGAGACCAAGTCTTCGTCAATCAAGGCCAATTGCTGTTCCAATGCGGAACGCTGCGCCATAAACCCAGCGATTTGTGCTGCGATTTGCGCACTGCGCTTGCCAAGTTGCTCTATCTCTTTTTGGGCCGTTAAACGGCGCGCTGTGAACAAATCAAGCTGACCTGCGATCAGCCGCGCCACGTCTCTATCAGTTTGTGCACGATCCAAAACCTCCGGCGCAAAAGTGATTTCAGCTGCCCCGTCGCGTTCTGCTTGCAACCGCGCAGCGCGTGCCATGACTTCAAACAATTGCCCTTCGGTGATCGCCAATTCACTTGCGATTTCGCGACCACTGATTTGCAGCAAAAGTTGGCCAGCGTTTACCAGATCCCCTTCGGACACCTGAACGGAGGCCACTTCGCCGCCGTCGCGATGCGCAACAACCTGACGATTTTGTTCCACCTGGACTTGACCAGAGGCGACAATGGCTCCGTCAATCCGCGCCAGAACAGCCCAAAGACCAAAGCCACCAAACAGCACGAGGATACAAACAAATCCGACAATCAAAGGTCCGCGTACGGACCATTTTTCAGGCTCAGTCACGGCAACCGGCTGTGCTGCTTTTGCTTTTTGCATGATATCCGCATCAGGTAGATTGCTTTTTTCTATTTGAGCTGGAAGGTTCTGGGTCATTGTACACCCCCCGGGCCCGGCTTGCGCATGATGTCTTTGCTATTTTTCACCATCTCTTTAAGTACAGCATCGCGCGGACCAAATGCCCGCAGCGCCCCATTTTCAAGCACCAGAAGTTTCTCACATTCTTGGATTGCAGAGGGACGATGTGCCATAATCATAACGGCACCTCCCTCTTCTTTGTGACGTCGGATAGCCGCATTGAGCGCCACAGAACCGTCATTATCAAGATTAGAGTTTGGTTCATCCAAAATCACCAAAACGGGATTGCCATAAAAGGCTCTCGCAAGGCCAATCCGTTGCAATTGGCCTCCAGACAGCAGGCCCCCTGCAGAAGACACAGGCGTATCGTATCCTTTTGGCAAGGACAGGATCATGGCATGCGCATCAGCTTTTTGTGCCGCGGCGACCACAGAGGCCCCGTCGGGCTGAGAGGCAAGTTTTGCAATATTCTCAGCAATGGTTCCATCAAATAGCTGAACACGTTGCGGCAAATACCCAATATAGTTGCCCAAAACCTCAGGGTCGTATTGATCGAGTTTAGCCCCATCCAAACGGATCGCCCCGCCAGAGGGCGACCAAACACTTGTCATTGCGCGGGCCAAACTGGACTTCCCTGCCCCTGACGGGCCGATCACACCGACGGCTTCGCCCGGCAAAACTTTGAACGAAACCATTCGCAATGAGGCATGAGCTTGACCTGGCGGGATGACCGTTAGGTTGAGCACATTCAAATTGGCTTTTGGACGTGGCAAGGAAGTGCGCGCAGGCTCTTTGCCAACTGATCCAAGTAGCTCTGACAGGTTAGACCAGCCCAAGGTTGCGCGCTGCACTGCGCTCCACTGACCGACCATCAAATCGATCGGCTGCAAGGCCCGTCCGAGCAAGATAGAACTGGCAATCATCGCGCCCGCCGAAACTTCGTGTTGTAAGACCAACCATGCACCCAGCGCGAGCATTGCCGATTGCAAGAACAAGCGAAGCGCTTTGGACATCGCCGTAAAACTCATGGTTAAATCAGATGCGTGAATGCCATGGCTCATCGCAACTTTGCGTGATTGAAACCAACGCTCATACGCGGCGCGTTCCATACCAAGCGAGCGAACAGCTTCGGCCTCAGACCCAAGACGACTTGCCATCTGCGACGAGACAGCTTCGGCACGGGTGGCTATGCTTTGCGGGTGTTTTGAAGTTGCGCGGTTGATCAAAGTGACCAGCACCAGAATGAAACCACCACCGACGGCAAGATATCCCAAGTAAGGGTGGAACAAAGCGATGCCGAACAAGAACAGCGGCACAAACGGCAAGTCGAATACAGCAGCCATCACAGGAGACGCTAAGAAGCGCTGGATGGCTGTCAGATCATCCATAGGATTGGCGTTGCCAGGCTGCTGTGGCTCAAGTGCAGAGCGGCGCAAAGACGCACTAAAAACGCGTTGCTCAAGATCTGATTGAAACCGCGCGCCGATCCGTGTGAGCACACGTGAGCGTACGCCGTCGAGGAGGCCCATCATCAAATACAGGAAGCCGACGATCATAAAAAGCGCGACCAACGTTGCCTCAGAGCCAGACCCCAAAACGCGGTCGTAAACCTGCAGCATGAACAACGGGCCAGTTAACATCAATGCATTCAAGCAAATCGAAAAAATGCCAGTTGCGACAAAGAGACTACGAGATCGCTTGCGGATCTGAGCAAGCTCCTCTTTGCCTTGGCGAATATTGTCCTGCGTCATCAGGTATTTTAGCCCACTTTTATTACTTTGTGCGGAAACTTGCCGCAAATATTACTTTGTGCGGAAAGTCGCCGCAAAATGAGTACGATCTAGTCGAACACTGTTGATTCTGTGTCACAGGACCTTATCGCACCGCATGTTAATATTGGGCTTCTTGCAAATAAGGACTATCTGGCAACTATACCCAGCAGCTTTTGCGCTGCCAACGCATTAAACTGGATTTTCAATCAGTGAAACAGCTTGCTCTTATTTTTATCACGGCGCTGACGTTGTCTGCCTGTGCGTCTCGCAGCCCTTCGACGGGCATAAATGATCCATATGAGTCGCAAAACCGCGCGACATATGAAGATAATGTTCGACTGGATCGCAACGTAATCAAACCCATCGCGGTCGCATACGGTACAGTCGTGCCTGATCCTTTGCGTAAGGGATTGAGCAACGTATCTAATACCTTGAGTTTGCCAGGAACCGTAGTCAATAACCTGCTTCAGTTCAAACTCGGGGATGCATTGCACAACACGGCACGCTTTGCTTTGAATGCAACACTTGGGGTTGCAGGCCTTTTTGATCCTGCGTCCGAAGTTGGGCTTGATGAACGTGACAGCGGTTTCGGTGAGACCTTGCATGTTTGGGGATTTGGCGAAGGCGAGTACATTGTTCTGCCAGTTTACGGCCCTTCAACCAACCGCGATATGATCGGTCTTATCGTCGATATCGCACTTGATCCACTTGGAACTGCGCTGGATCCTGCCGCATCAAGCGTCAAGACCGGACTTAAAGTGGCCGACATCGTTGATACACGGTATCGTTACTCTGACCTTTATGAGTCTGTCATCTATGACAGTGCTGATGGCTACGCGCAGTTGCGCTTGTCCTATCTGGACAGACGCCGTTTTGAACTTGGCACGCAGGTGCAGCAAGACGACTCTGCGCCTGCAGATAACCCCTCTTACGACCTTTACGAGGATTTTTATGAATAACCTGTTCCCCTTTCACGCATCCATTCTTGGCCGCCGCGGCTTTTTAACCGGTGCTTTATCTGGTTTGACACTGCTTATAGCCATGCCGCGCGCCGTCTTTGCTTTTTCAAGTTCTGAGGCTGAGGCGCTGATCACTAAGACTGTGCGTGACATCAACGCCATTATCAATTCAGGCAAATCTGAGTCAGGCATGTTTACAGACTTCGAACGTGTCTTGGTCAACTACGCTGACACGCCAAACATCGCCCGCTCCGTGCTTGGCCCCCCTGCGCGTTCTGCCTCTGCTGCTCAATTGAGCGCTTTCACGAAGGCCTTCCAAAGCTACATTTCTCGTAAATACGGGTCGCGCTTCCGCGAGTTTATTGGCGGCAAGATTGAAGTGGATAAGACACAAAAGATCAATTCGATCTATGAGGTGTCTTGTACAGCCATTTTGCGCGGTGAATCGCCATTTGCGATTTCATTCATTGTGGCCGACAAAACAGGCAAGTTCATTGACTTGACTATTGAAGGTATCTCACTGTTGAAATCTGAGCGCGCTGAAATCGGCGCGATGCTGGATCAAGCGGGTGGCAGCATCGAAAAGCTGACTGCAGCTCTAAAATAGGCCCGATCAAAGCTTATACCCTTTCCCAAAACGGCGCGCTCCTTATACAGGAACGCGCCGTTTTTTATGTGGGTCTTCTGGCGTGCCTGATGCGTTAATTCTTTTTGCCAAAGATTGACTGCAGGATATCGCCCAAAACGTTCTGAGCTTTGTCATTGTTGGGCCGCGCGCCGCTGTTGGATACGCTTTGGCTTGAGTTCGCGGGGACTTGTGGCGGCACAGACGGGCGCAACATTGGCAAAGGGTTGCCGGGCCGCCCTTGCTGCACGCGTGTCATAGTTTCGTGCCAAATGTCAGCAGGCAAACCGCCCCCCGTGACCCCAGTCAACGGCGAATTGTCATCATACCCCATCCAGACACCCACAACGTAGTCCGCTGTGAACCCCATAAACCAAGCATCACGCGCGGCTTGGGTGGTGCCCGTTTTCCCAGCCGCTTCGACTCCATCAAGGCGCGCGCGCGCGCCGGTGCCGTTTTGCACGACATTATACATCATATATATAAGTTGCTCGGCGGCCATCGGCGTGATGACGCGTTCGCCCAAACCACCATCTTGCCCCATGATCTCATCCGACGTGCCCTTCAAGCGTAATGACCGCAATCCATATGGTGTTACAGACGAGCCGCCATTCAAAATACCAGCATATGCGCCAGTCATTTCCAAGAGTGTCGATTCTGATGCGCCGAGCGCTAAAGCAGGCCCCTGTGCGAGATCGCTTTCAATACCAAACATCTGCGCCACGGTGCGCACGTTCTCAAGCCCCACATCCATCGCCAGTTTCACAGCCGGAATGTTGAAGCTCTTTTGCAGCGCTTCGGTCATCGTCACCATGCCGTGAAATTTTCGATCATAGTTTTGTGGTGACCAAGCGCCAGAACCGGGAATATTCACCGTGATAGGCTCGTCCAAGATTGGACTGTCATATGACCAGCCCATATCCAAAGCTGTGGCAAAAACGAAAGGTTTAAAAGCTGATCCGGGCTGACGCTTGGCCTGAGTGGCGCGATTGAACGCGCCTGAGATGCCACGCAATTTGCGCCCGCCGACCATGCCACGCACAGCGCCGTCGGCACTCATGATCACAATGGCTGCTTGAGCCTCAGAGCCCTCGCGCACCTTGTTTTCAAATACCCATGTTAGTGCCTCTTCGGCTGCCGTTTGAAGTCGGGGGTCAAAAGTCGTCTCGATGATGACATCTTCCGTGGTCTCTCGCGTCAAAAAGTCAGGGCCCGCGCCCATCACCCAATCAGCATAATACCCGCCAGCGCGTTGCTCTGCGGCATCCGAAAGTTCAGCAGGGTGTGCTTTAGCATTGGCGCGCTCCGCGTCCGTGATCAGTCCTTGCTGATTCATCAATAATAAAACGATGCCCGCGCGCTCTTGTGAACGTTTTAAGTCACTTGTCGGCGCGTAACGTGATGGCGCGGTCAAAAGTCCCGCCAGCATAGCACTTTGTGCAATATTCACATCAGCTGACGATATCCCAAAGTAGCGCTCTGAAGCCGCCTCAAACCCATTGGCGCCGGCCCCAAGGTAAGCACGGTTCATATAGATCGACAGAATTTCGTCTTTGGAATAACGCGCCTCCATCGCCATGGCATAAATGGCCTCTTTGGCTTTGCGCGAGATGCTGCCTTGGCGACAATCGGCTTCGTATTCAGATTGGTTCTTCCACTCATTGGGATCATAGGGCACGCCGAGGCACAACAGCTTTGCCACCTGTTGCGTCAGCGTCGAACCGCCGTGGCCAGACAAGGGACCGCGACCTTCGCTTAAGTTGATCTTAACAGCAGACGCTATGCCACGCGGTGAAAGACCAAAGTGCTTATAAAAGCGCCGATCTTCCGTCGCGATGATTGCGTTCTTAAGGTGCGTTGACACTGAATCTGCGGTGACTTGCCCGCCGAACTGTTCGCCGCGCCACGCAAACACCTTGCCGTCGCGATCAGTCAGTGTCACTGACCCGCGCGAACGCCCGTCGAGCAGCTCTGAAAACGGCGGCAACGTGGAATAAACATAGAAAATCGCCAAACCTAAGACCAAAGCACCAGCCAAAGCGCCACGCGTCAAAACCAGCCAAATCAAACGCAGCACCCAACGGATCATGCCGCCGATCACGCGCAAAAAGATATTTGACGACCGTTTTGGTGCCGCTTTTCGTTTGCGTGCGGTTGTTAAGCGTTTAGGTTTTGCCTTAGTTTTTGATTTGGGTTTCGCCTGCGCCGCTGCGGGGTATCGGCGCTCTGCCACCAAGCGTTTCTTGCCGCCACCGCGACCTGTGCCGCCTTGTCCTGCCATGTCACTGCTCAATCGTTTTTGTAAGTTGCTTGCACAGTATAGAGACGTCCCACGAATGTTGAGGGGAATCGCGTTGTGATGTTCTCTTTATTTTTCGATTAATATTTAATCAAGGCGATTAAAATGTATAATTTTTGAGCACAGCTGCCTATTTTCGACTCACAATTGGGCACCTCTTTCCTTGTGTACAACCCCTTAACAGCGTCTTTCTGGTCCAGTGTCTGTCCAAGCTGACAGCACCCGACTAATCGGAAGGGGAATAACGTGAAATTAATTATCGCAGCAATCAAGCCATTTAAGCTTGAAGAAGTCCGCGAAGCGCTCACAAGCATTGGTGTACGCGGAATGATGGTGACTGAAGTTAAGGGCTTTGGCTCTCAATCTGGTCATACGGAAATCTACCGCGGCGCAGAATACGCCGTGAACTTCGTGCCGAAGGTGAAACTTGAAGTTGTTGTGGCAGACGCCATGGCAGAACAAGTTGTCGACACCATCGCGACAACAGCCAAAACCGATAAAATCGGTGACGGTAAAATCTTTGTTCTCGACGTGGAAGGCGCTGTTCGCGTCCGTACCGGCGAAACAAACGACGACGCCATCTAAGCGCGCAAGATTGAGACGAAAAGGGTCACCATATATGAAACTCACCAAACTCATCCCAGCCTCACTGGTAGCCTCTGCGCTTCCCGTTGTGGCTTTTGCTCAGGACGCCGCGGAAGCTGCACCTGACATCACCCCCTATATCCTTACCACGTTGCTCTTCCTTATTGGTGGCTTCTTGGTGTTCTGGATGGCCGCTGGCTTTGCAATGCTCGAAGCAGGCCTCGTACGTTCTAAGAACGTGACAACACAGCTTACTAAAAACATCGCTCTCTTCGCTATCGCGTCCATCATGTACTGGCTCATCGGCTTTGGTATCATGTACCCAGGTGAATGGGTTATTGAAGGCGTCATGGGCCCATGGTTTGCCGTCACGTCTCTTGAGCCAGTTGGCCTAGACGCGGCAGACGCAGCACTTGATTACGCATCTGTTGGGTCTGACTTCTTCTTCCAGTTGATGTTCTGTGCGACAACTGCATCCATCGTTTCTGGTACACTTGCTGAGCGTATCAAACTGTGGCCATTCCTTATCTTCACCACGATCTTGACCGGCGTTATTTACCCGATCGAAGCATCTTGGCAGTGGGGCGGCGGCTTCTTGTCTGAAATGGGCTTCTCTGACTTTGCTGGTTCCACTTTGGTTCACGCAGCAGGCGGTTTCGCAGCACTTGCAGGTGCTCTGGTTCTCGGCCCACGCATCGGCAAATACAAAGATGGCAGAACAGTTCCAATGCCTGGTTCCAACTTGGCACTCGCAACATTGGGTACATTCATCTTGTGGCTCGGTTGGTTCGGCTTTAACGGCGGCTCACAATTGGCTGCCGGTACAGTTGGCGACATCACAGACGTCTCACGTATCTTCGTAAACACCAACATGGCTGCTGCTGCAGGCGCTGTTGTTGCGATGATCCTTACACAAATTATGTACGGCAAAATCGATCTCACCATGCTCCTCAATGGCGCACTTGCTGGTCTCGTGTCCATCACAGCTGAGCCTTTGACACCTTCGATCTTTGCATCTGTCATGATCGGTGGCTTCGGCGCTGTGATTGTTGTCTTCGCAGTCCCAATGCTCGACAAAATGAAAATCGATGACGTTGTTGGCGCGATCCCAGTTCACCTGTTGGCTGGCATCTGGGGTACATTGGCTGTTCCACTCACAAACGACGGCACATCCTTTGTCACACAAGCCATCGGCATCATCGCAATCGGTGTCTTTGTCTTCGTTACATCGATGATCGTTTGGTTGGTCCTCAAAGCATTCGGCGGCATCCGCGTCTCTGAAGAAGCTGAGCTCCTCGGTCTCGACAAAGCAGAGCTCGGCATGGAAGCATACCCAGAGTTCTACAAAGGCTAATCCCCTTTCCATGACATCAAGAAAGGCCCGGGCATCACAGCTCGGGCCTTTTTCTTTTGGGTTAGAAAGATTTCCAAACTCAACCAATTCTAAATAAATTGAACCGATAGTCTCCTTGTTCGCCGCCCCCTTGTGATTGGATGTGCCGGCATTAAAGGAGGTCAGAATGACATTTATCTACCGTGCGCTTGGCGCTCATATCTTACTGTTCGTCGCGTTGGGGTCGGCCATCGCGGAACCCAGTACCGTGATCGGTGGATCTTTGTTTTTCCAAAGTCGCGGCGTTCTTGCGCCAACGGGCAGTGCTCAACCACTCTTTCTTGCATCAACACAAAGCCCAAGTCTTGTCCCTACCAACGCCAATCTGGGGTTCTTTACGCCGCTGCCGCCCCGCCCCGAACCCATCGCCAAGCCCACAACAGTTAGCCTTCCCGTCGCCCTTCCCAAACAGAACCATGTGATGACCGCTGCCATGCGAGCACCATATCGCCAGCCCAAGGGGGTGACATCCGTCGACCAGATCCGATTCATAATCGGCCAGGCCGAATCCCGTCGCGATGGCTATGACGCGGTTCAACATGGCGCCAAGGTGCGCACCCCAAAACGCCCAACAAAAATGACAATTGGCGAAATCTACGCCTGGATCAGTGCAACCCCAGGGCAGCCTCACGCCATCGGTCGCTACCAGTTCATTCCCAAGACCCTAAAGCGAGTGGTTGCGGAACTTAGCTTACCCAAAAGCACCCTGTTTACGGCTGAGGTGCAAGACGCGCTGTCTGATATTCTACTGATCGACGCTGGGCTGCTAGCATTTCAAGCCGGAGACATGAAGCGGCATGACTTCATGAACAACCTCGCGAAAATTTGGGCTGGCTTGCCCAATTCTAGTGGAAAATCACATTATCATGGGTTTGCTGGAAACAAGGCGTCGCTCACTTGGAAAGCCTTTGATGCCCAGATGCAAAAAATTCAATCAGGCTAACATCAGTCTTTCAATAAGCGTTCAAAGGGGCTCCGATACGCGCGCAGTAGCGCCAATCACCCCCCCTCGAATACAAAAAGGCCCCCTGATGAGGGCCTTTTCGTCTCAAATGCAGTGCAAGATCATTTACAAGATTTTGCAATTGCTTCTGCCAAAAATGGCACTGTGCTTGGCTTCAGCCCTGCAATATTCATACGGCTGTCAGATACCATGTAGATCGCGAAATCTTCGCGCATCTTCATCACTTCCTCAGGCGTCGCACCAATGCGCGAGAACATCCCACGGTGCTGGGCGATGAAATCAAACCGATCAGAATTGGTCCGCTGGCGCAGTTCATCTGACAATTGTGTGCGCAGGCCAAGCATGCTCAAACGCACCTCTTCCAGCTCGGTTTTCCACTGCGCCGTCAGTGTCTCATCCGTCAATACGGTCGTCACCAAACGCGCGCCGTGGTCTGGTGGAAATGAAAACGCGACACGGTTCAAGTAGTTCATGTTTGCCTGTGTCTTGGCAGTCATGGACGCGTCTTCCGAGATCGCCATCAAGCAACCAGTGCGTTCGCGGTAAACACCAAAGTTTTTAGAGCATGACGCCGCCACAAGCATCTCCGGCAACTTGGACGCCAACAAACGTGTGGGCGCTGCGTCTTCTTCTAGACCGTCACCAAAGCCTTGGTATGCGATATCAACCAAAGCCAACGCGCCTTTGTCCGCAATCAAGTCAGCCACAAGCCCGAATTGTTCGAGGGTCAAGTTTGCACCCGTTGGATTGTGACAGCAGCCGTGCAACAACACCATGTCGCCGGCCTGAACACCTTTAAGGCTGCCCATCATCGCGTCGAAATCAACGTTGCAAGACACCTCGTCGAAGTAGGCATATTCAGTATTCGGAATGCCCATGAATTTCAAAATAGCCAAATGGTTGGGCCAAGTTGGATTCGATGTCCAAACCGTCAAATCAGGATTCGCCAAACGCGCCAATTCAAAAGCTTGACGGATGGCGCCGGTCCCACCGGGCGTTGCGATAACCCCCACACGTTCGGCATCAACGCTGTCAGCCAAAACCAGCTTACGCATAGCCTGACCAAATTCAGGATCACCAGATAGGCCAGTGTAGACCTTGGTTGTCTCGTTGTCCCAAACCTTTTTGCTGGCAGCACGCACCGCGTGCATCACAGGGGTTTGACCCGCGCCATCTTTGTAGACGCCCACACCAAGATCGATTTTGGTGTCACGTGTATCCTCACGACACAGCGTGATCAGCTGCATAATCGGATCGGGGTATTGTGTGGTCAAGTTATTCAGCATCATGCTTCTCCTGTTGCAACTTTAAGGTCGCCATACATGCCCCATTCCGCCCAGCTTCCATCAAAAAGCGCATGCTTTGCCCCGATTCGCTCAAGTGCAAGGCTTAGGATTGCAGCCGTGACACCTGAGCCACAGGATGTGATTGCGGGCTTGGTCAAATCGACACCTGCAGCTTCAAATATAAGGCGCAACTCGCCGGGATGTTTCATCGTACTATCTGCTTGCAGCAGACTGCCAAACGGCACATTCCGTGCATTCGGAATGTGGCCAACCCGAAGTCCAGCGCGCGGTTCGGGGGCCTCTCCGCGAAAACGTAGGCCAGAACGCGCATCGATTATTGTGTGGTCACCAAGCTTTGACGACGAAGCCACTTGGGTCACATTGCGCAACAAATCGCTTTGTTCAACGACGACCATATGGCGATCGCGAATAACCGGTGGTTCGGTTGTTGTTGGGCGTTTTTCGGCCTTCCACTTAGGCAACCCGCCATCCAAAACGGCAACTTTGTTTTGACCAAAATATTTGAACATCCACCAAAGGCGCGGCGCGGAAAAAAGGCCTGATCCATCGTAAATAACAACTTGATGCCCGTCGCCGACACCAAGAGCGCGCATACGTGACATAAATTTTTCGGCGGGCGGCAGCATATGGGGCAGGCTTGAGCGAGCATCGGAAACATCATCGATGTCAACAAATCGTGCGCCCGCGATGTGCCCGGCCAAATATTCGGCTTTGGCGTCTCGGTTCATGTCTGGAAGATACCAGGACGCATCGATCAGACGCAAATCTGGGTCTTTTAGGTGTTCGGCGAGCCATGTCGTCGAGACGAGCGTTTTCGGATCGCTATGGGGCATTTTTCGGCCTTTAAATTGTTGCACCTTCGCATACCGCCATGTCTCGTTTCATGCAAGACACGAGACCCCCAAAGGTATGTTTTTGGATCAAAATAGCTGAATTTGGACCGATAAACGCAAAAAGACCCGCATTATTTGCGCGTCCCTAAAAGTCATCTAAATCTCTTTTAGGCTTTGCGCATCTGCACTTTAAGCAGGCCAACAACAACCATCAAAACACCACCGCCAACACCACCGCCAGCAAAACTCTGAACGATTGCCTCGACATCCGAACCGCCAGCTCCGGTTGCCGTTTCAGCAACCGCTCCTACGCCGCCGGAACTTAGCTTACTCAAAAGTTGCCCGCCAATGCCTCCGCCAACAAGACCTACAACCGAGTTCCCAAGCGTTCCAAGATCCAGCCTAGTGACAAGTTTGCCAACAGCGTTTCCGCCCACGGCACCAAAAACCAATTGAATGAGCAAATGCTCCATATCGTCTCCCTCAAGGACCAAACACTGAGCTACAAACGGGCCCGTCGCTTTGTTGCTCAATCCTTAAAGGAGAACGAAAGCGTGGAACTAGGGGAGAAATCGCAATCTTTTCCCCAGATTAGGCAATCACAGCTGCCAGTTTAAGAATTGTGGCGCAACAACCGTGACTTTTGGCGATCCCAATCACGCTTCGCATCGGTGGCGCGTTTGTCGTGGTTTTTCTTACCCTTAGCGACGCCAATTTTGATTTTGACACGGCCTTTATGGTTGAAATACATCACCAGAGGCACAAGGGTCATGCCCTCACGCCCAGTGGCCTGCCAGAGTTTAGCAAGCTCGCGTTTAGACACAAGCAACTTGCGTCTGCGCCGTTCTTCATGCGGGAACATCGCTTGTTGGTACGGCGCAATGTAGGAATTAACCAACCACAGCTCGTGCTCTTCAACCGCCGCATAGCTTTCCGCAATGTTCGATCCGCCCGTGCGCAAAGATTTGACCTCAGAACCATGCAGCAAGACGCCACATTCGAGATCACTCTCGATGGCATAGTCGTAGCGTGCGCGCCGATTCTCGGCGATCACTTTGTAGTTCTTTTCTTCTGCGGTCTGTTTCTTTGCCATAATCCTGATCAAATAGGGCATCCGCAGGACAGTGTCCACTGGCCCGCGCAGGCTTGCTCTGTCATATTCGAGCAAAATCAGAGGTTACCTGATCATGTTCATACAAATTTTCGTCGGCACCTGCCTTATTTTGCTGTCCGTTGCCGTGGCCACGCTTGGATTCTTGGTCTTCGAAATCATCCTGAATCGCGCACACAGGTGGTTGATCAAGGAGCCGCATCGCCCGAAGCTAGCCGCAGTTCTGGCCAGCGCGGTGATCGCGGTGTTGTGGATGATCACGGCTGGCGTCTGGATTTGGGCCATTGCTTTTCGCATGCTCGGAATTTTTACAGAGTTCGAAGAAGCGCTTTATTTTGCATTGGTCGCCTTTACCACGCTTGGCTTTGGCGATCTTTTGTTACCAGTCGAATGGCGTTTACTCAGCGGGATGTGCGCCACCAACGGGTTATTGAATATCGGCATGATGACCGCTTTGCTGATGGAAGTGCTGCGCCATGTGCGACGCAACCAGCTGGACACTTTGAAAAAGCGCAGGCCAACCAGCTGATAAAAAAAGGGAGGCCAACGCCCCCCTTTCAAATTTCAATGCGATTTCGCGTTATAGCAATTCAGCGAACTCAAGTGCGGACTTAATTTGCGCCTTGGTTTCGTCTGCCACTGGCAAAAGCGGCAAGCGTACGTCTTCGGAACATAGATTCAAAAGTGACATCGCGTATTTCACGCCACACAGGCCCGGCTCAGTAAAGATCGCTTGGTGCAACGGCATAAGCTTGTCGGTGATTGCCAAAGCAGTTGCAAAATCGCCTTTCAGCGTTGCAGCCTGCATTTCACTGCACAGTTTTGGAGCTACGTTCGCAGTCACAGAGATACAGCCACGTCCACCATGGGCATTGAAGCCCAAGGCCGTCGCGTCCTCCCCAGACATCTGCAAAAAGTCAGTGCCGCAGGTGATCCGTGTGGCAGGCACACGCGCCAAATCCCCAGTTGCATCTTTTACGCCAACAATGCGCGGCAGTTTTGCCAATTCGCCCATGGTCGCAGGTGTCATATCTACGATAGACCGGCCAGGGATGTTGTAGATGATGATCGGGATATCCGCCGCCTCATGAATGGCGGTGAAATGCGCGATCAAACCCGCCTGGGTTGGTTTGTTGTAATATGGCGTGACCACCAAAACAGCATCCGCACCAACAGACGCCGCGTGACGTGCAAGGTGAATGCTTTCAGCTGTATTGTTAGAGCCAGCGCCAGCAATCACAGGAATGCGGCCAGCCACAGTTGCCACAACCGCTTCGACAACTTGTTCGTGCTCAGCGTGAGACAAAGTTGGGCTTTCGCCTGTGGTGCCCACAGGAACAAGACCGTTTGTGCCTTGCTCGATGTGCCACTCAACCAAACGTTTGAGCGCGTCAAAGTCCACTGAGCCGTCCTTCAACGGCGTCACCAGGGCTGGAAATGACCCTTTAAACATTGTGCGCTCCTTTTCGTCTGTAAGTTGGGCGACCATCGCCCGCGCGGGACTGAATCGCCCCTTTAAAGTCACGCGGAAACTAGCCGCCTTCGACGGGAATGCCAAGATTGTGTCTTGCGACTTGAGGCATACGCACTACCTTTGTGACAATACGGACAAAAAGTCCGAGCACGAGAGGCACATACCCACAATGATGCGCGTCATCTACATATCTGTTTTCATGGCATTTTCTTCACCATCACTCGCGCAATCGACTGATGCGCAAGCCCTCAGTGCTGCATATAAATTTCGTGCTTCTGGCGATTGGGGGGCTGCAAAATCGCAAGTAAATGGGCTTGGGCAGGACGTTATTGAGTGGCATCGCTTGCGCGCGGGCATAGGTACCTTTGACGATTACCGCGCATTTTTACGCGAGAACGCAGATTGGCCGGGTCTGCCTTTGTTGGCTCAAAAGGGCGAAACTGCGATTCCTGAGGACGCAGAACCGCGACAAATCATCGACTATCTGACGGCTTATCCCCCACGCACCGCACAAGGCGCTTTGCAGTTGATCGACGCTTATGAGGCCACGGGCGCGACAGGCGATGCCGCCGCGCAAGCCGTGATCACATGGCGCGAATTGTCCTTGTCTGCGACAGAGGCGCAAACCTTGATCGATCGTTACGGCGATACCGTCACGGACCACAGCACCGCGCGCATGCAGCGCGCGCTTTGGGATGGCAACTACGACGAAGCGATGCGCGTCGCAGCGCTTTTACCCGACGGATGGAGTGAATTGGTCACGGCGATCAAAGCCGTTGCCGAGGACGAAACAGGCATGAACACGGCCATCAACGCTGTGCCCAACGCATTGGGCGGGATGCCTGTTCTCAGCTATGAGCGTTTTATTTGGCGAGCAAAAAACAACGGCGCTGACGACGCCGTGACATGGATGCTGCAACATTCCACAAGCCGAGAGGCGCTGGGAGACCCAGAACGCTGGGGTGACCGCAGGCGCGCCTTGGCGCGTCAGATGATGCGCGATGGCAAGGTTCGAATTGCCTATTCTGCGGCTTCACGTCATTACCTGCGACCAGACGAAGACCACTATGCTGATCTTGAATGGCTGTCTGGCTATATTGCACTGCGCTATTTAAATGACCCTGCGCTGGCTTTGGATCACTTCAATCGTTTTCGTATTTCTGTCGCCACACCGATCTCGTTGGGGCGTGCTGGATACTGGGAAGGGCGCGCCTTAGAGGCCATGGGCGCAAAAGATGACGCCGCTGCTGCCTACGCATTTGGGGCGCAGTTTCAGACGTCGTTCTATGGTCTGTTGGCCGCCGAGCGCGCCGGCATAGCAATGGATTCGAACCTTGTGAGCGAGGCTCGATTTACGCCCTACGCGCAGGCCACCTTTATGGGCTCAAACGTGTTGCAAGCCGCACTGCTACTGTATGAGGCAGATGATCTTCCCCTCGCGGCACGGTTTATGCGCCACCTTGGCGAGGCTTTGACACCGCAAGAATT
Organism: Pacificibacter sp. AS14; assembly: GCF_038899935.1. NCBI lineage: Bacteria > Pseudomonadati > Pseudomonadota > Alphaproteobacteria > Rhodobacterales > Roseobacteraceae > Pacificibacter > Pacificibacter sp. AS14. The sequence goes on along the minus strand of NZ_JBBMQI010000005.1, from coordinate 123,616 downwards.
GGGCCAATTGGGCGATCTCGCGCTCGATACAGACCCCTACCTTGCAGTACTGGTGGCCAAGTTTGCCGCCAGTGAGGGCGTCATGTTAGATCGCGCGTATTATCCGTTGCAGGGGCTGGAAAAAAACGCCCTGCCCGTGCCCCCTGAATTGGCCTTATCGATTGCACGACGCGAAAGTGAATTTTACCCCAAAGCGCGATCCTACGTGGGCGCGGCTGGGTTAATGCAACTGATGCCGAACACGGGTAAAGCTATGGCTGAACGCGTCGGCCTGCAAAGTTTTGAGACAAATGATCTGTATGATCCTGCTGTCAACGTGCGCCTTGGGTCCGAATATTTAGCCAAGCTCACAGAGGATTATGGTTATAATATTCCATTGATCGCAGCAGGTTATAATGCCGGGCCATCTCGCGCGAACGCCTGGATCGAACGCTATGGCGATCCGCGTTCAAGTGATACGAATGTCATCGATTGGATCGAGCACATTCCTTTTCGCGAAACTCGGAATTACGTCATGCGCGTCGCCGAAAGCGTGCCTGTATATCGCGCGAGGCTAAGCGGAGGCGTGCAGCCGATCACCTTATCCAAAGACCTAAAAGCGCGATAAGCAAGCATTATCGCTTACTGCGCGAGGCGGCTATCTGTGCGCGCACAAGGGCAAAAACCCCTGCCCCGACCACAAGCGTCGTACCTATCACCACGTTCAATCTGATCACATCACCAAAGACCAAGACGCCCATCACGGATGCAAACGCCAAATGCAGATAGGCAAAGGGCTGAATGGCAGAAGCTTCGGCAAGCTCATAAGCGCGTATCAAAAGGTAATGCCCCAAAGTGGCAGAGGCACAGAGAAGCGCCATCATCGCCCAGTCGGCAGGCGTCATAGGTTCCCAAAACCACGCGCCAATCAGCGTCATCACAACAGCGCCGGACACACCTGTGTAGAAAAACGTCACCGAGGCCGGGTCCTTGCGAGACACGTAGCGATTGAGCAACCCGTAGACGGCAAACATGACCGCTGCGACAAGTGGATATATAGCTTCTGGCGCAAAAACACCCCCGCTCGGTTTCAAAATGATCAAAACACCCACAAAGCCCACGGCCACTGACATCCAGCGCCGCCACCCGATTTTCTCACCCAAAATTGGGCCTGACAAAGCAGTGATCAGCAATGGATAGATGGCAAACATAGCATGACCTTCGACAAGCCCAAGTTTGACAAACCCGATCACCATCACGATCACTTCAAGCGCCAAAACAGCCCCTCGAAACATTTGCAGTTTCGGCTGTGCGGACCGGATCACGGCACGCAGGCCACCATTGGTGCGCGCAGACCACATGATTACGAAACCTGCGAAAAACCAGTAGCGGATCATCATCACCATATAAACGTTGTATTCGCCTGCCAGATGGCGCGACAATCCGTCTTGCATGGCAAAAATGAACATGGTGATGACCATAATCCAAATGCCCATGGTTGAATTTTGTGTGCTCGGTTGAGATGGGGTCATGTGGTCTGTCCTGAGGGTGTGGCTGTAAAAGTTCCGCGGCTCATGTGGCGTTTGTTGCCAAAGCCTGTGACGCGCTCGACGCCAAAGCCCGCCGCACTCAATGAGCGACGCACATGCCCTGCCGCCGTATAGGTCGCAAATGTGCCTCCAAGTGCCGTATGTTCACCAACCTGTGCCATCAATTCAGCGCTCCAAAGCTCAGGATTTTTGGCAGGGGAAAACCCGTCCAAAAACCATGCATCGGCTTTGCCAGACCAAAGCTCAAGCGTCTTGCGCGCATCGCCGACAACCACATCTACCTCAATATTTTTGACCCTAAAGCGGCGCAATCCATCACGCCAAGCGCTTAAGAATGGGTCTGCAATGGCAGCTGCTTCGGGAAACGCACTGAGCGCCGTTTCAATATCGTCCGCAATCATGGGATAGGCTTCAAATGACGTGAACCTAAGTGTTTCATCACCTTGCCACATCAACGCCAAAGCCAACATGTTAAGCCCCGTTCCAAAACCCAATTCGGCCACATGGAATCCGGCGTTCAAGCGTGCAGGCAAATCGTTGCCCGCCAAAAACACGTGACGTGTTTCTTCCAGACCGGAGCCAATGGAAAAATACGGATCATCAAATTGTGTTGATACAGGAATGACCCCGTCCCGCCATTCAATGGCTGCTGTCTGGTGGTTGTTCATGGGATGTCTTAGGTAAGGAGAATATGGGCCGACCATGCGCGCGTGTTCGGCGAAACTCAATGGGCAAAAATCCACTATGTGCAGTGCAGACATCACTATCTATGGCGCCGGTGCCTTTGGGTTAACAGCAGCGTTTGAGGCGCTGACGCGTGGCGCCAAAGTGCGCGTCATTGATCCGAACGGCGTTGGTTTTGGGTCCTCTGGCGGTATTGTGGGCGCATTGGCGCCACACACACCAGAACGGTGGGACCAAGCGAAAGAGTTTCAACTGGACAGTCTTTTGCTATCGCGCATGTATTGGCCGAAGGTTGAGCAGATCGCGGGACTCTCAACTGGCTACGGCAATTTGGGGCGTTTGCAGGCCATTCCCAACGATCATCAGCTTGAGCTCGCTCATCTGCGTTCGACCTCCGCACAAAACTTGTGGCGTGGCCTTGCAGATTGGCGGATCATTTCCGTGAACGAAGCACTAGGTTGGGCGCCACATTCGCCAACCGGTTGGCTTGTCCAAGATACCTTATCGGCGCGCATCAACCCTGCTCTCGCTTGTGCGGCACTGGCTGAGGCTGTGGTCGCACTTGGTGGCGAGATCGTGACGCAAGCCGCGCCTGAGGGCAAGGTGATCCATGCAACAGGCGTCTGGGGATTGACTGAAATGAGCAAACGTTTAGATCACGAGGTCGGCAATGGCGTCAAAGGCCAAGCGATTTTATTGCAATACGATCTACCCAACGCGCCGCAAATTTTCACCGGCGGCGTGCACATCATTCCGCACAGTGACGGGACTTTAGCCATCGGGTCGACATCAGAGCGCTATTTTGACAACCCGCAAAGCACTGATGAATTGGCCGATGATCTTTTGGCACGCGCCATCACGGCGATGCCACAACTGTCAGACGCGCCTGTTCTAAAACGATGGGCTGGCGTGCGCCCGCGTTCAGCCACGCGCGAGCCAATGATGGGCGCAGATCCCGACCGCAAAGGCGAATTTGTCTTCAATGGCGGGTTTAAAATCGGCTTTGGCATCGTGCCGCTCGCAGCACAACGATTGATCGATTTGGTGCTGGATGAGCGTGACACTATTCCAGAGAACTTCAAAGTTGAGGCGTCGCTGGGCGATTAAGTCCTTTTATCAACCACCGCCCGTAAAGCGGCCATCAGCGTATCCAAACTCGCCTGAGATCGCGCATCGATCAGAGCGCCATCTGCATCAAAAGCTTTCCCTGAGTTAGCGATCAAAACTTCGGGTGCTTGCAGCAGTTGCGCGTTGAACGGCGTCATCGCCCAGCGCAATGAATATTGCGCGCGCTCGCCGCCTGCACGCCCTGCAGCCGCGGACATAATCGCAACCGGTTTGTGCGCCCAAGGTGACATGCCAGTGCGACTGACCCAATCCAGTGCATTTTTCAAAACGCCCGAGATCATCTTGTTGTACTCAGGTGTCGCAATGATCACCGCATCGGCATCGCGAATTTGCTCTGCAAGCGTCATGACGCTGGGTGGCATACCGCTATCAGATTCCACGTCGCCATCATAAAGCGGTACATTCAAATCGGCCAACGTGAAATCACACGGCCCAAAGGATTTTGCCGCCGCATGAACCAATTGAGTGTTGGTCGAGGCCATGCGCAATGCGCCCGAAATTCCGAGAAGCTTCAAAGTCATATCCAAGGGCCTCGCTTAATACTCTACGCCTATTTGTGCTTTCACACCGGATCGGAACGGATGTTTGACCAACTCCATCTCAGTCACCAAATCGGCAGCCTCAATAAGTTCTTCTTTGGCGTTGCGCCCCGTCAAAACCACATGCGTCAGCGGCGGTTTTTCGGCCTGCAAGAAGGCAACAACTTCGTTCACATCGACATAGTCATAGCGCATCGCGATGTTGATCTCATCAAGCAGCACCATGCGGTTGCTGTCATCTCGGATCAATTCTTTGGCCTTGGCCCAAGCAGCCTGCGCCATTTCGATGTCGCGGGCTTTGTCTTGGGTTTCCCACGTAAAGCCTTCGCCCATGGTGTGAAATTCGCAAATGTCGCCAAAGCGTTCGGTGATCAGATTGCGCTCGCCGCATTCCATGCCACCTTTTATAAATTGCACAACACCGCATTTCATATCATGCGCGATGCAGCGAAAAATCATGCCAAAGGCCGCAGAGGATTTCCCTTTACCCTTGCCTGTATGCACCATGATCAGACCTTTTTCGCCTGTTTTCGTAGACATGATTTTATCGCGGGCGATTTTTTTCTTCGCCATTTTGATGGCGTGGCGGGCGTGATCTTCGCTCATGGGTCTCTCCTAAATAGGGTGACCACAAATCTGCCTTGCTAGAGCACGAATGGCAATGGGCAAGCGTGTGATGCTATACGTGTTTTCAACGGAAAAAAGGCCGTCCTACGATTGGGACGGCCCTCTTTTCAGTGTGATGTGCAGATCACAATAAGCAATCTGGCTAGCGCATCAGAATTTAGGAAAATACAGATCGCCCGGCGATAAGGTGCAAATCTCACATCCTGTCGCGGTCACAATAATAGAATGTTCAAACTGCGCTGTGAGTTTTTTATCCACAGTGATCGCGGTCCAATCGTCTTTCAAAACTTTTGTTTCTGGACGCCCCATGTTGATCATCGGCTCAATCGTAAAGATCATGCCTTCTTCCAAAACGGGCGCTATTTCGCCTGCACGACGCGCTGGAACATAGTGCAAAACATTGGGCGGAGAGTGAAATACCCGTCCGATACCGTGACCGCAAAAATCACGCACGACAGACATACGGTTTTTATGGGCGTGCGTTTGGATCGCGCTGCCGATGTCATCAAAGGTGTTGCCCGGCTTGACCGCATCGATGCCAAACATCAACGCGTCATGGGTCACAGTGATAAGGCGCTCTGCGAATTTTTTGGTTTTGCCCGCGACATACATCCGGCTTGTATCGCCGAACCAACCGTCTTTGATGACAGTGATGTCGATATTGACGATATCACCTTCAAGCAAGACATCATCTTTGCGTCCAGGAATTTTCGATCCAGGAATGCCGTGACACACCACATGATTGACTGAAATACACGACGCGTGCGCATAGCCTTTGTAGCCGATGGTGGCTGACGTTGTTCCCAGTTCGACAACACGACGTTCCACAAAGGCGTCAATCTCGCCTGTGGTCGCGCCGGGCTGAACCAATGGTCCAACTTCGTCCAAAATCTGGGCGGCCACCTGACCAGAGGCGTGCATGCCTGCATAATCTGATGGCTCATAAATGCGAATGCCGTCTTTGGTGATGCGGCCATGATGCGTGTCGTTCACATCGTTCTCCTGATTGCGATGCGGGTGATATAAGCCCAAAGGCAGCAAAGTGCCAGAGTTTAGGTATCACAGGCAGTCTAAGGGCGTTGGGTCCAGTGTGATCTCTTCGGGCGACACGCGGGTGCGCAACACCATGATCTCGACGCCGGCTTGCTTGGCGGCCGCTTCTGCAATGGCGTAAACCGGATCGATATCAGCGGCAGGCGCAAAACGATCACAATCGTCGCGACTGACGAGGTAGAGCATGACTGCGCGATCACCCGCATGAACGCGCTTGGCCAGTTCACCCAAATGCTTGGCGCCCCGCGCTGTTTTACTATCGGGGAATTCGGCCAAACCAGCTTGACGCGACAGGGTGACAGATTTCACTTCCACCCAAGTGTGCCCGCCATCATTTTCGATCAAAAAATCGACGCGCGACTTGTCCCCATAAGGCACCTCGGATCGCACATCGCCTTCCAAACCAGAGACCAATCCAGCCAAAAGTGATTCTTTAACCACCTTGTTGGCGATCCCTGTGTCGACAACAATTATAGCGCCATTTTGTTCGATTAGTCGCAATCCGTATTTGAGTTTTTTCTTGGGATCATCATTGGGTTCAACCCAAACTTTTAGGCCAGCATCCGACATGCCCATCATCGATCCTGGGTTGGGACAATGGGCAGTAACTTCGGTTCCGTCCGCCAAGCGCACATCTGCGAGAAAGCGTTTGTAGCGTTTTAGCAAAACAGCAGGAACGAGAGGGGTTTGAAAGCGCATGGTCAAGCACTATACCTTAGTCAAACTTCACTCAAGGAACTCCTTATGTCCAATCCCACCGCAGCTATGCTTGTTATCGGCGACGAAATTCTATCTGGGCGGACACGCGATGCAAATATGTATCACCTCGCCAACGAGCTGACCAAAGTTGGCGTCGACCTAAAAGAAGTGCGCGTGGTTTCGGACGACAAAGATGCGATCATCGCGGCGATTCAATCCCTAAAGCAGAGCTTTGATAGCGTGTTCACCTCTGGCGGTATCGGTCCGACCCACGACGATATTACCGCCGATTGTGTCGCCGAAGCCTTTGGTGTGGGCATCGATGTACGTCAGGATGCATATGACATAATGGCGGCGCATTACGTTGCACAAGGGTCTGAGTTCACTGAGACCCGCATGCGCATGGCCCGCATTCCTGACACCGCGACCTTGATCGACAATCCTGTGTCGATCGCCCCTGGGTTCAAGGTTGAAAATGTTTATGTGATGGCAGGCGTGCCCAAGATTTTTGAAGCGATGGTGGCCTCAGTTTTACCCACACTGACCGGTGGTGCGCCTTTGCAATCGCAGACCTACAGAATTGAACGCGGTGAAGGGATCGTCGCCACCCCGCTGCGCGCCTTGGCGGAAAAATACACTGATTTATCCATTGGGTCTTACCCGTTTCAAAAAGACGGCGCTTTTGGCACCAATATCGTTATCCGTGGCGCAAATGAGGCCGAAGTCTCCAAAGCTATGGCAGAGTTGATCACTATGTTCCCAGACAACGGCGCGTGATGACACAGACGGATCTCAGGCAGGCGCTTGAGGCCTCATGGCCTGCTGCATCTCGAACCGCTTTTGGTCCATTCGTTTGGCGTGAGGGCGCGGGAGGCGGCAACCGCGTATCTGCTGCTACGGTTCAGTATCGGCCAGATTTAGACGCGTTGAGCAAAATTGAGCGCCGATTTTCAGCAATCGATCGCGACGCTTTGTTTCAACTGCGCGAGATTGACGATGACTTCGATAGGCTTCTAGAACAACGCGGATACGACATCATGGACCCTACACTGTGCCTCGCTGCGCCTGTCGAAGCCTTTGACGGATTAGACCCAAAAGCCGCCTATTCCAGCTGGCCCCCAATTGCCGCACAACGAGATATCTGGCAAGCTGGCGGCATTAACCCCGCGCGGCTTGACGTGATGAAACGTGTTAAAATCCCAAAGACAACATTGCTGGCCCGCGCCCATGATGCGCCAGCAGGAACGGCCTTTGTTGCCGCTTTTGGCTCTATTGCGGTCCTGCACGCTCTTGAAATTTCGCCAGCGTATCGACGCCGAGGCCTTGCCCGTGCATTGATGTGTCATGCCGCAAAATGGGCTAAGGCGAACAATGCGATCACACTTACGGTTCTGGTCACTCGCGCCAACACGGCTGCGCTTGAATTGTATTCTTCACTTGGAATGCGCGAAGCTGATCATTACCACTATAGGCGAAAGGGGCAGCTTTAACATATGCCTGTGAACCCAACACCAATCGTCGACATAATGCATAAATCGGCTTTCTTGGCCTGTTTGACTGTTGGCTTAAACGCCTCGTCCGCGACAGCTCTAGAATTGAACTTGCCTGTAAATATGGTGCGTACAGCTCAGCGCGAAGAAGTCGCAACGGTTCAACCTTTGCCAAGCGCTGCTTTCGCTGGGGCAGAGACACCGTTTATAGCTGCCGAAGGGCGCGTGGTGCATACGTCCTATTCAATTTCCTTTACCAGCCTGACGCCATTTCAAATGATCGCGCCGCTCAAAGAACAGCTAGAGTCACAAGGCTATCAAAGCGTGTTCGCCTGCGCCGATACGGTTTGTGGCGGATTCGATTTTCGATACCTTCTGGACGTGCTTCCGGAACCACATATGCATGTGGACCTTGGAAATTTTCAGTATCTTTTGGCCCAAAACCCTCAGGGTGCCGTTGCAGCGCTTGTCACCAGTCGTGCACGCGCGACTGGATTTTTACATATCACTGAGGTCACCCCAGAGGATGACGAAGCGACGCTGTCGATTACCAAAGAAGCCACAATGGATACGACGGATACGATACTCGTCGCGCAGCGCCTTGGCCCGCTTGCACAAGAGTTTGCCGACCACGGATCTGTCGCACTCGACGATCTGGCATTTGAGACGGGCTCATCGCAGCTCGGAGCTGGTCCGTTTGAAACACTGCAAGCTCTGGCTCGCTTTTTGTCACAGACACCCGATGCCCGAATTATTTTGGTTGGTCACACCGATGCTGTTGGCTCACTGGATAGCAACATCGCCTTATCTCGAAAACGCGCTAATTCTGTACACGATAGATTGGTAAACCGTCATGGTGTGAACCCGCGCCAAATTACTGCTCAAGGCATCGGATACCTCGCGCCCCGCACGAGCAACATCACACCACAAGGGCGCGAGACAAACAGAAGGGTCGAAGCCGTTTTGGCCTCAACCCCCTAAAGTTTCATAATCAGGTCTGACTTAACTCCAGTTTTCTGGACCTTTGTCAGCGAAGGCATGCGCCAAGAAATCGATGAATGCGCGCACCTTGGGCTGTGTAAAACGTCCCGGAGGGTACACAGCGTAGACACCTTGAACCTCTGCTGGCAATTCAGGAATGGCTTCTTCGATCAAGCCTTTTTCCAAAGCATCAGCATATAAGAACGACGGCAAGTACGCGATGCCAAGACCGGAAATACAAGCGTTCAGCAAAGATTGACCATCATTCACGGTCAGCCAACCAGCTGTGCGCACTTGGCGTTTTTCACCGGAGGGCGCTGTCAATTTCCACACCGCAGAATTTGACTGGTTCGAATAGTGCAAAAGCTTGTGATCGTTCAGATCGTCAATTTTTTCAGGGCGACCGTATTTGTCAAAATACGCTGGGCTGCCCACCATACGTTTTGTGGTTTCCGTCAATTTACGAGCGCGCAGAGTGCTGTCTTCCAGCTCCCCAATGCGAACGGCCATATCAAAGCCTTCAGAAATCAGTTCGACGTAGCGATTGTTCAACACCATATTGACCGTGATGTCAGGGAATTCTGTCAAGAACTCACCGAGCACTGGCGAGAGATGATTGACCCCAAAATCAGTTGCCACAGAGATGCGCAACAGGCCAGACGGCGCAGATTGCATCGATGTGACCAAAGCGTCTGCTTCGCCTGCATCGTTTAAAACACGGCGGGCGCGATCATAGTAAGCCAGACCAATTTCTGTTGGGCTTACACGGCGCGTTGTACGGTTGAGCAGGCGCGCACCCAATCGGGCCTCAAGCGATGAGACGTGTTTCGAGACGGCAGATTTTGAAATCCCCATCTTCTTTGCCGCATCCGTGAAACCGCCTTGGTCTACGACAGTGGCAAAGGCTTCCATTTCGGTCAATCGATCCATTGGTGTGCTACCTAAATACTTGTGCTCGTTGCAGACCTGTATGCTGGTCAAATTGGGCAACAATGGGTCCGCCGCGGGACAATAGCGTGTTGATCTAGGAATCGTTGGAGATTTGGAAACGCAGGAATGCCATCAAAAAGTAATGCAACGTCGCCGATTTCCCTCGTAATAAAAACGACAAACAGGTGCTCGATGCACCTATAGCGTCGCAGCCAATCGTGCACCTTGATCAATGGCGCGTTTCGCATCCAATTCGGCCGCAACATCTGCGCCGCCAATCACATGCACTATTCGCCCAGCGCATTGCAGCTCATCCGCCAAAGATCGATTTGGCAGCTGGCCCGCGCATACCACAATGGTATCCGCCTTGATAAATTCACGCGCGCCCGCCTTGGTAATCCAAATACCGTCCGGTGTGATTTCATCGTAAGACACGCCGCCCAACATCCGCACGCCTTTCATCTGCAACGTAGAGCGATGAATCCAACCTGTGGTTTTACCTAGTCGTTTTCCGGGCTTTTCAGCTTTGCGTTGCAGCATCGTCACCTGTCGTCCGGGAGCCTCTGGCTGAGGGCCGTTCACAGACAGCCCACCACGATCCACCTGCGGGTCCGTGATGCCCCATTCATGCTTCCACCTATTGATATCCAATGTAGCGCTTTTATCCGTCGTCAAAAACTCGGACACATCGAACCCGATGCCACCCGCGCCGATCACCACAACATTTGCCCCGATTGAGACGTTGCCACGCAGCACATCACTGTAGGCGACAACACTGGAATGCGTGGTCTGGCCCGTGATCTGTGGGTCACGCGGCATGATGCCTGTGGCGATCACCACCTCATTGAATTCTGCAAGGTCTTGTGATGTCGCCTCATGCCCAAGCTTAACCGTGATGGAGGAGCGCTCAATCATGGTCTCATACCATTCAACCAGCCCATGGAACTCTTCTTTTCCTGGCACTTGACGCGCCAAATTGAGCTGCCCGCCCAAGACTGAGGCCTTATCAAACAAGGTCACTTTGTGTCCGCGCGCACTTGCTGTCATGGCGGCAGACAGACCGGCGGGCCCCGCGCCAACAACTGCAATCGTTTTGACGACACTGACAGGCTCATAGATCAATTCAGTTTCATGGCATGCGCGTGGATTCACCAAACATGACGTCAACTTGCCGCCAAAAGTGTGATCCAAACAGGCTTGATTGCAGGCAATACAGGGCGCGATTTCATCCGCTTTGCCTGCCGCAGCTTTGGTCACAAAATCAGGGTCGGCCAAAAACGGACGGGCCATCGACACCATATCTGCGCAGCCTTCGGCCAAAACGGCTTCGGCCACGTCAGGCATGTTGATGCGGTTCGACGTGATGACGGGAATGGACACCTCTCCCATAATTTTTTTAGTCACCCAAGAAAATGCACGGCGCGGCACCGAAGTTGCGATAGTCGGCACGCGTGCTTCGTGCCAGCCAATGCCTGTGTTTAAAATGGTCGCCCCTGCTGCCTCGATGGCTTTGGCCAGTATCACAACCTCGGACCACGTCGATCCATTGGGAATGAGATCGATCATCGACAAGCGGTAGATCAAAATAAACTCCGGCCCAACTGCGGCACGCACGCGTTTGACAACCTCGATCGCAAAGCGCATCCGGTTTTCGTATGACCCGCCCCAATCATCGCTCCGTTTGTTGGTGTGGGTCACGAGGAACTGATTGATCAGATACCCTTCTGAACCCATGATTTCGACGCCGTCATATCCAGCATTCTGAGCGCGCTGTGCAGCTTTAGCGAAATCTGCGATCTGTTTTTCTATCCCAACTGCGTCCAATTCGATCGGCTTGAACGGCGATATCGGAGATTTAATAGGTGAGGGTGCCACACAATTAGGACCGTAAGCATAGCGCCCAGCGTGCAAAATTTGCATCGCTATTTTGCCACCCGCCGCATGAACACGATCTGTGACGATCCGGTGGTTTGCGATGTCTTGGTCTGAAAACAATCCGGCAGCACCGGGATAGACCCCGCCTTCAGAATTGGGTGCCATTCCGCCGGTGACAATCAAACCTACGCCGCCCGCTGCCCTTGTCGCGTAAAAAGCAGCGACCGCATTCCAATCTTTGCGTTCCTCCAACCCAGTGTGCATCGATCCCATAAGGGTACGATTGCGCAACGTGGTGAAGCCCAGATCAAGTGGTGCCAAAAGATGCGGATACTGTGTCATGATGCGTGTCTCCCTGAGGCCCAAGTTGCACGCATGCGTCCGAAATTGTCACGCACAACGCGACGTCAAAGTCTTAGTGATCACAGCGGGCTTGGTTTAGCTATTGCCAGTTTCCAAGCAATGCCGGCGAAAGGCGCGTTTGAGCATATCAAGCTCGGCACGCAGCAAACCTAGTTCTGCGCGCACATCATCATCCAGCGCCTCACCTGCGATGATGGTAAAGCTTGCCAGTTGATCTCCAGTGTCCAGATTGGAAATTAAGAAAACCTGCACCCCATCACTGATCAATTCAGCAGGGACGGCGACGCGGAAAAACCAAACGCCTGCGCGATCAGGGTCCTCGTCGAGCACATGATCCCCAACGGGTTGGTCTAAATAAGTCACTTCAAGTGTTGGCAGAACCTCAACGTCTTCAGGTACGTGCAATTCACCTTCCCAAATACCGCCATGCAGTCGCGTTTTGATCAATTCAATTTTGCTCATGATCGTGTCCTTATAACTCTGCGCGTGGGCGACGCGAAAGCGTGAGATCGCGCAACACGATCTGATTCATTTCGGGGTCTTCAAAAATGAAATCTATCCATACTTTTTCAACCCGCTTTTCATTCAGCTTTGTGTAAGCCAGATCAAATTCGGCGAACACATCGTCAGTGGTTAATGGGACTTCACGTACCACTTGTTCCAAATTTGGCCCGTGTTTGACGTTCAGACGCGCAAAAATTTCGATCGGAGTTTCCAGATCAACCGCACAATCAAGACGCAGGACATGCCGCTTGCTCAAGCCATCGCAAACATCGTTGGGCAAATCGATCGCCAAGGATAAAAAGCTGCCATCGAAGCGAAACACATCAAGGCGCAGCCCAAAGGGTGCAAGGTCCATGTCGGAAATATTGCGAACCTGCCTATAGGTCAGCTCGGACTCACGGCAATCGTGAAACAAAGTCCCCTCGTTGCCGATACGCGCTTTCGTTAAAACCGATGACGCCCCCAAAGGTGTAATGGGCCCGCGCCATATTTCAGGCCGATAAGACCAATCCGTATACAGCGGCAATTGCATCGCATTTGAACCGACAAAAGGCAGCGCTAGACGCCCCTCAGCTTCAAAAATAAATTTATCCAATTGCACCCGCAAATCACGCGCTTGGCCGCGCACTGAACGCAGCTCACCCAATCCAATGGATGCGACTTTGTTTGCCCGCTTGGACCACCGTTTCAAAGCAGCCGCATTCAACAGCCGTTCGATGTAATTTCCAATGCGCGAACTCATATGTCTAATAAGGCCTTATATTCGTGTTCTCGAAAAATCGTCATGCTCGTTCCGTAATCCTTGCGTCGTCATTGCTGTCACTGATGCTTAGGGTCGTTTCCGCCATAAAGCGCACCTAAGATTCAGATCAAACTGACACATAAAGGTTTCATCTCAACAAACGCGACAAAATACTAGGGTTTGGTTCGCATTTGGCAACAATCGCGCACTATTGCGCTAAATTTTCAACCTGCAAGAGGTGCGTAAGCTGGATCACAAGCGTTTTAGCGTTTGAATTTCTTGCGGTAACGCCCTCGAACGGCGCGGCTGACAGCGTCACCAAGCGGTTATTGATAACGGTAAAGGCGCGCCAATCTTCCTGCGCAAGCCCTTCAATGTTGGTCGGCGCCGAATCATAGATGTGTAAAATCAAGGTGTCATTGCCCACTTTTTCCATCGTCGCTGACACTGTGGCTGCGTCACTGTCGCGCGACAGAACAGTGCGGCCTTGCTCGGTGCCAAAGAACTGCTCCAACGCCCGTGGTGTCACGCTACCCGCACTTTCAAGCGGCGCCGAGATTGTCACGGTGAGCAAAACAGATCGCGATTGATCGACTTTGCGGTTTTTGCTGCTCAGCGCCGCACAATCTGCCATCAACACAAAACTCGCTTTAGAGGTATCTTTGAGCGAGGCTCCGTCGACGCAAAACCCGTCGGGAGCGGTGACGATAAAATTTGAAGACAGCAAGCGCCATGAAGATTGGCCCTTGGGTATGGTGTCGCCGAACTTCGATAGCGTCATCTGGCATCCGCTAAAAGCAATACATAGACACAAGGCCAAAGTTGTTCTTTTCATCACCATACAATGCCACTCTCTCACACACATTATTCAGATACAGATCACGCCACCCGCCTGCAAGAGGCATGAAACATTTGGACATCCAAGCCCTTTGCGCGGCGTAATACGGCTGCTATGTGCAAGCAAAAGTATGTCTAGGGGAGAGTGATGAGGTACAGCGCTTACGCAGATATGGTGGCATCAGCCCTTAAACAACGTGCTTACTGGCGTATCATAGTGGTACTTTTAGCTACGTTTTTTGTCGTTTCCCTACTCACACCTTTGTTGATGGGAATAATCGGCAAAATTGCTCCCGAATTGTCTGCGATAAGGACCACTCCGTCCGGAATCGCAATCGGCACTTCACCGGGGGGAATGTTTCTTGTACTGGCCAGCTTCGCGGTCCTGATTGTGGCAACGGTCGTATTTGCGAAAAAACTTTCCAAGCGTAGTCTGCGAGACCTCACAGGCCCCGCTTTGCTATTGCGCAGTCAATTTGCTACGACGTTCAAATGGATGCTCGGTCTGATGGCAGTAATGATGTTGGTGCCCGCGCCACATTCATCCTTTGAGTTACAAAACCAATTGGCGTTGGGTCTGTGGCTCGTTTGGCTGCCACTTGGCTTGATCGGGTTGGCCATACAAGTCACTGCCGAAGAATTGTTTTTTCGCGGATACTTACAAACACAATTGGTCGGCGCTACAGGATCCTATGCAAAAGGAATTACTCTGAGTGCTCTCGTTTTTGGCTTCGGACATTTATCAGGCGATGTTGAAGGGCTCTCTGCTCTATTTCCCGTCATCTGGGCCACATTTTTTGCGCTTGTTGCGGGCGACCTCACGGCGCGCAGTGGCACTCTTGGTCCAGCCATTGCTGTGCATTTCATTAATAATATGGCGGTGATATTTATTGCGCCGACTGCGGGGGCTTTATCTGGCTTTGGGCTGTGGACGCGTGACCTTGATCTCAGTGCGGCGTATTCAGATCCGGTTTTAATTTGCTTTGAAGGCCTGATTTTGCTGATTACTTGGCTCATGGCACGCATTGCGCTCAAGCGCTGATTGCAATTCCCATCATTGCCGCTTATTTGAGGGATAACACAGACTTCGGCCAAAGGCTCATGCATGAACTGGATTTCCAACTACGTCCGCCCGAAAATCAATTCTCTCTTTTCGCGCCAAGAGACGCCCGACAATCTTTGGACGAATTGCAAAGAGTGCGGGACCATGTTGTTTCACCGCGAGTTGGCTGACAATTTGAACGTCTGCACCAACTGCGACCACCATATGCACATCACCCCCCGCAAACGGTTTGGGGCCTTGTTTGATGGTGGTATTTTTACTGAAATCGCAGTCCCGGCCGTTGTCGAAGACCCCCTGAAGTTCCGCGATCAGAAGAAATATCCCGACCGCATAAAGGCCGCACAAAAATCAACGGGCGAAAAAGACGCAATGCTTGTGGCGGAAGGCGACATTGGTCGCACGCCCATCGTGGCTGCCGCGCAAGACTTTTCCTTTATGGGCGGCTCCATGGGCATGTATGTCGGCAACGCGTTCATAGCAGGTGTCGAGCGCGCGATTGAGCTCAAACGCCCCTTCGTGATGTTCTCGGCTGCAGGCGGCGCGCGCATGCAAGAAGGAATTTTGTCCCTGATGCAAATGCCACGCACAACCGTCGCGATTGAAATGCTTAAAGAGGCGAACCTGCCTTACATCGTTGTGTTGACGCACCCGACCACCGGCGGTGTGACTGCGTCTTACGCGATGCTTGGTGATGTACAAATTGCCGAACCAAACGCATTGATCTGTTTTGCTGGTCCGCGAGTGATCGAGCAAACTATCCACGAGAAACTGCCCGAAGGGTTCCAGCGTGCTGAATACCTTTTGGATCACGGCATGCTAGACCGCGTAACCCATCGCACCAAGATGAAAGAAGAGTTGGTCACCATTCTGCGTATGCTCGGCGGTCTGCCCCCTGCTGTTGTAGCGGATCTACCTCCTCCAACCGAAGTTTCGGAATTGGCGGCATCTGACGCGGGTGACGCAAAAGCTGACTAATTGAGAACGGGCGGCCATTAGGGGCCGCCCTTTTCATCAGCGACCAGTACGCTGCAATTGCAGAACATTCCCAACAGTTCAATCTTAGGTTCAACTATGCGTTCCGATATCATCCTCGACCGCCTGATGTCTTTACACCCCAAGGTGATCGACCTTGTACTGGATCGCGTTTGGCGCCTGCTTGAGGCACTTGATAATCCGCAGATCAAACTGCCGCCCGTCATTCACATCGCAGGCACCAATGGCAAAGGCTCGACACAAGCGATGATCCGTGCGGGGCTTGAGGGAGCGGGCAAATCGGTTCACGCCTACACCTCGCCCCATTTGGCACGGTTTCATGAACGCATTCGTCTTGCGGGGGACTTGATTTCCGAAAACGCGTTGCAAGACATCTTGGAAGAATGCGAGCGCGCAAATGGCGGCGAAGCGATCACCTATTTCGAAATTACAACAGTCGCGGGGCTTTTGGCCTTTTCGCGCACACCAGCCGATTACACTTTGCTTGAGGTCGGCCTTGGCGGGCGTTTGGACGCGACCAATGTCATCGACACGCCAGCGCTGACTGTTATCACGCCGATTTCCATCGATCACACCCAGTTTTTGGGGGACACGATTGAAGCGATCGCCAGCGAAAAAGCCGGCATCATCAAACGCGGCGTGCCTTGCGTCGTTGGCCCGCAACCAGAGGCCGCGATGGACGTTATTGAGCGTCAAGCCATGCGCCTTAGCGCGCCCTTGCTGGCGTATGGGCAACACTGGCACGTCTCTGAGGAACATGGCCGGCTGATTTTCCAAGACGAAACAGGCCTGCGCGATCTGCCTTTGCCAAACCTGATCGGCAAACACCAAGTCGAAAACGCAGGCATGGCCCTCGCCGCGCTGCGCTATCTTGAGATGGGCGATACAGCACTCGAGGCCGCCGTCACAGGCGCGCAGTGGCCTGCGCGGATGCAGCGCCTCAAAGCCGGTCCGCTGATTGACGCCGCAAAAGACGGAGAAATCTGGCTTGATGGCGGACATAACCCTGCCGCAGGCCTGGCCCTTGCCGAAGCCATGGATCGCTTGCAGCCTCGCACGACTTATTTGATCTGCGGCATGCTGAACACCAAAGACATCGGGGGTTACTTACGCCCGCTCGCACGCCATACTGAACAGCTTATCGCTGTGTCTATCCCGGGTGAAGCCGCAACACTAAGCGCTGAAGATACAGCAAAAGTCGCCCAAGATGTTGGCATGAAAACCGCACAAGGCAAAAGCGTTTTAGCCGCGGTTCAATCTATCGTGGCAACGGATTGCGATGCACGGATTTTGATCTGCGGGTCGCTTTATCTTGCGGGTGCGGTTTTGCGCGAAAACGCTTGAGGTAAGCAGCGCAACCTTAAACAACTTTTTCTGTCGCCCAGTCTTTGTCTTGCATTTCACGCAATCGCGAGGCCGTGCGCTCGAATTCAAACACGCCTGCGCCTTCGATATAAAGGCTTTCAGGCTCGTCCACCGCGCTGGCGACTACGCGCACTTTTGCCTCATAAAGCGCATCGATCAAGGTCACGAACCGCTTTACCTCGTTAAAGTTGCCACGCCCTAAACGCGGGATATCTTCAATGATCAACAGTTTCACAGCATCCGCAATCGCCAAGTAATCTGCGGGGCCGTACATTTGCCCACACAGATCCCAAAACGTCGCGCGCGCAATACCGTTATGGAACTTGGGCAGTTTCACGTCGCGACCTTTGACCTTAATCGTCAACCCTTCAGATGCGCCGCCAGTCAGGTCCGTCCAAATCTCATCAATCGTCGTGCGTGTGTCGTCATTGATCGGACTGAAGTAGACAGGCGTGCCGGTCAAACGACCTTGGCGATAATCGACGGGGGAATGCAGATGATGCACTTCCAATTTATCTTTGATGATGTCGATAAACGGTAAAAAGAGCTGTCGATTCAGGCCGTTTTTATACAGATCATCCGGCACACGATTTGACGTGGTCACCACAGTCACACCGCGCGCAAACAGCCCTTCAAACAGTCGCCCCACAATCATCGCATCGGCGATGTCGGTGATCTGCATTTCATCAAAACACAGCAAACGCACGTCTTCGGCAACTTTATCGACAACAGGCACAATCGTGTCCGCGATACCTTTTTTACGGGCTTCAAAAATCTGCGTCTGCACTTCTTGCATGAAGGCATGAAAATGCACGCGGCGTGACGGCACAGGGGAATGCTCGTGGAACAGATCCATCAACATCGACTTGCCACGTCCAACGCCGCCCCAAATGTACAGACCCTTTATGGGATCAGGTTTCTTTCTCCCGCCTATCAAAGACAGCAAACCACGTTTGCTAACCGGTGCCGCGGCCAGTTCTGATTGCAATCGATCAAACAGCGGCAAAATTGCTTCTTGTGCGGGATCAGCGCGCAGGGTGCCACCTGCAACGCGGGCTTTATATATTTGGGTCAAACTATCCATGGCACATCCATAAAGCCCGCAAACTCATATGAAAAGATGATGTACGTCATGCCGATCATTTGTTTGACCTTATCAACAGGAATGACGATAGATTGAGCTCAAAGGAGACATCCATGTCCAGCACGCGCGCCCCCCTGTTCACACCCGTTCTTTTGGCGGGCTGTGTTGTCATCCTGATCAGCTTTTCGATCCGCGCTTCATTTGGTGTTTTCCAAATCCCGATTGCCACTGAATTCAATTGGCCGCGCGCTGAATTTTCCTTGGCCATCGCGATTCAGAACCTGTTTTGGGGCATCGGCCAGCCATTGTTTGGGGCCTTGGCCGAGCGCATTGGCGACCGCAAAGCGATCATACTTGGTGCGATTGTCTATGCAGCCGGTTTGGTTTTGTCGTCTTTCGCGATTACGCCCGAAGCGCATCAACTGTTTGAAACCCTGATCGGTTTTGGCATTGCAGGCACTGGTTTCGGCGTGATTTTAGCCGTAGTCGGCCGCGCGTCCTCTGCCGAGAACCGGTCTATGTCATTGGCGATTGCCACTGCTGCAGGGTCTGCTGGCCAAGTTTTTGGCGCGCCGCTTGCGGATTGGCTCTTGAGCTTTATGGGCTGGCAAGATGTGTTTCTATTGTTTGCCGTTGCCATTCTGATCTCGCTCTTGGTACTGCCATTTATGCGCTCGCCGCAGATGGCCACCAAAACCGAACTGGACGATAGCCTTGGCCAAATTTTGAAGAAAGCCTTCAAAGACCCAAGCTATACGTTGATCTTTTTGGGCTTCTTTTCTTGTGGCTACCAACTGGCTTTTATCACAGCGCATTTTCCAGCGCTTGTGACTGAAATGTGTGGTGCGGTTGATCCCACAGGGTTGCTTGCCAGTATTGGCATTGGGTCGACATCCACGCTTGGGGCGATTTCTATTTCGGTCATTGGTGCTGCTAATATTGCGGGCACTTTGTTCGCGGGCTACTTGGGCAATCGCCTGCCTAAAAAATACCTACTGACGGGCATTTACACACTACGCGCGATTGCATCAATCATGTTTATCGCCTTGCCGATCACCCCTGCGTCTGTGCTGATTTTCTCACTCGCCATGGGGGCTTTGTGGTTGGCCACTGTGCCGCTAACATCAGGCTTGGTCGCGCACATTTACGGGCTGCGCTACATGGGAACGCTGTACGGCATCGTGTTTTTCTCGCATCAACTTGGCGCGTTTTTAGGCGTGTGGTTGGGCGGGCGGCTTTATGACATCTACGGCGATTACACCGCCGTTTGGTGGGTCGGCATCGGCGTCGGCGTATTTTCCGCTGTGATCCATTTGCCGATCAAAGAGGTGCCTTTGGGCCAACGCCTTGCCAAGATGGCGCGTTAAAGACCGGCCTCTTCCATCGTCAAAAGGCCTTCATCCACCAAGCGTTTTGCCCAACCTTGCGGGCCATTAAACAGATGGGTATGCCAACCACGGCGCGCGGCCATGTCGATGTTTTCTTGGCGATCATCCGCAAAGAGCAACTGATCAGGTTGGGCCTGTTCGCCCGCCTCTAGCATCTCATAAATAAGACGATGAGGCTTCACGCAGCCCATGCGACCAGACACATAGGTTTTGTCGAATTCAGTCAAAAACGGATATTTGGTTTCTGCAAATTCAAAACTTTCAATTCCGAAATTTGTCAGTGCGATGACGCGAATGTCCTTGGCGCGCAGGGCACACAACAAAGCCACCGAGTGCGGGATCGCAGGCGCTGCCATTTTGATCCAGTCGAAATACCACATCAGAATTTCGGTTTTAAACGCGGGGTAGTCATCTGCCGCTTTTTCAATGGTGGCACGAAATGGCGCGCCGCGATCAACGTCGTCGTTCATGACGTGCAAATCGACCGCTGCGAACATTTCTTTACGGCGCTCCGCCCCAATCACGCTGTCATAGTGGCGCTCTGGCTGCCATTCGATCAGCACGTTTCCAATGTCAAAAACAACGGTCTCAACAGTCATAGGATGTCCCTTTTTGCCGCCTGAACGGCGCGGTCTAAAGCGTCTAAAAATCGTGAGCGATCTGCTTTGGAAAACGGTTTGCCGCCGCCTTGGCGAAATGGATCCGCAGCCCGCAAATCGGCCATCAAGTCGCGTGTGGCCAGCACATTGCCGATGTTGGCTTTGGTCAGCGGCTCGCCATTGTGTTTGATCACGCGAGCGCCCGATTCAACGACTTTCGCGGCCAATGGAATATCACCGGTGACGACGACATCGCCAACACCCGCACGATCTGCGATCCACATGTCGGCCACATCAGGCCCATCGGGCACGAAAATCATTTCGACATAAGGATTTGGCGAGGGACGCAAGCCACCGTTGCAAACCAAAAGGCATTGAATTTTATGGCGAGTCGCCACCTTTTCCGCCTCGTCTTTCACAGGGCAGGCATCGGCATCAATGTAGATTTTGGACGTCTTTTGCACAGGGCTATCGGGCGTAACAGTCACAGAGTTCTCCTTTGCCCCGACTTTACCCGCCCCCGATCAAAGCACCAGCAGCAAAGACCAACCCGCCCCCCAAAACGACTTGAAAAACGGCCCGCATGAAGGGGGTTTCCATGTATTTATTTTGAATCCAAGCAATGGCCCACAGCTCGACAAACACAACGAAGAAGGCGGTGATCGTCGCAGTCCAAAAGTCTGGAATGAGATAAGGCAGCGTATGCCCCAACCCGCCTATGGTCGTCATCACGCCAGCCGCAATGCCGCGTTTGATCGGCGAGCCGCGTCCTGAAAGCTGACCATCATCAGAGGCGGCTTCGGTGAAGCCCATCGAAATGCCAGCCCCTACAGAGGCTGCCAAGCCAACAAGGAACGTCGTATGGGTGCTTTGCGTGGCAAAAGCGGTGGCAAAAATAGGCGCGAGCGTCGATACAGACCCGTCCATCAGCCCAGCCAAGCCAGGCTGCACCCAGGTCAAAACAAACTTGCGATGGGCATCACTATCTTCATTTGAACGTTTGTCACCGCCAAGATGCGCGGCCTCAAGTTCTGCCGCCTTTTCGTCATGGCCAGCCTCTGCTGCTGCCAAACGCCCCAAAAGATCACGCGTGGCTGCATCT
This sequence comes from Pacificibacter sp. AS14, assembly GCF_038899935.1. NCBI lineage: Bacteria > Pseudomonadati > Pseudomonadota > Alphaproteobacteria > Rhodobacterales > Roseobacteraceae > Pacificibacter > Pacificibacter sp. AS14. The sequence continues at coordinate 102,041 of NZ_JBBMQI010000005.1, read as the reverse complement.
TGGGTCATGGTAGCCGCTTTGCGGTAGAATGCTTCCGCGGCTTGCTCCATCCCGCGCGCCTCAGACCTGATACGATCCAAAGACAGGTTTTCGATCAGCCAAACAGGTTTGCGGGCATAAAAGCCGGACACATGTTCACGGCGGATCATGGGAATGACATCACCAAACCGTTTTTGATGTAGCTCGATCAGCGCGGATCTATGGCCATCTTCTTCAACAGCCATCTCGTCAAAAATCGCAGCGCTGCTTGGAAACTCATCACGCAGTTTGTGCGCATAAGTCCTGTAAATGCGAGCGTCATCTTCCTCAGATGAAATAGCAAGAGCAAGGATGTCTTGCTCTGACAGATCAGAAAACCGTTTTCGCTGTGCAAATCCTGGGATCATGTGATCGGACCTTTTTGAAACAATTCAAGCGCATGTATGTCGCAAATGATCTTGGCCACTTTTGGGCCGGTGGGTCCAGTGCGCGGTTTGCCGCTGGGCTTGATATCAAATTCAAATCATCGCGCGCCCTCTACCAATATCAGATTGGATCAGGGCGCGCGAATTGTAAAGCTTGCTAAAATCGGCGCCGTTTTTACATCCGATATTCTGAGTGACAACCTTTACAAGTGCCACCGACAGCGCCCAATGCAGCACCTACAGATGCGGCATCGGTGATGGTGATCGCGGCAGCCGCAGCGTTTAGGCCGTTCGCTTTAGAAACGAAGTCATCCCAGTTGGACCAAATTTCTGGTTTAGCTTCGCTCATTGGGTCAGTTTCTTGAGCTTCAAACAACACGGGAACTGCTGCAGCTTGTGCTTCGATTGTATCAACAGCAGCTTGAGCGACGGCTGCATCAAACTCAACAGCCCCTTTTGCCATAGTGCCGAGCGTTTTCATCGAACCGCTGATGGCTTTCATGGCATCCATGCGCGCGGCGACAGCTTCATTTTCAACGTCAGCATGTGCGATTGCGCCGATGGAAAGACTGATAAAAACGGCAGATGCCGTAAGGATTTTTTTCATAGTGGATCTCCTGTAAACTCTTTGAATTAGACTGGGGGATCATCCTGTGTGAATGAACCACAAATGGCATGGTTCAAACCCTACTCGAATTATTTTGAAAAAAAACTCACAAATGCGCTAGACACCAAAGTCGGTGGAGTTGGGCGTGAAATCGCTCGCCACAAACATTTGTAACGTGAATGTATGTGGGTCAGCATCGCTACTTCAGGGAAGCAGAAAAATGAAAAGCCGAAGCAGGATTGCCTGCCTCGACTTTACAATAACTTAGAGCGAGATCCCCGAGGTCGCGAACTGGGTGGGGGCTGTTAAACCGCGGCCCCGGGGTAAGCGTTCTCGCTCTGTGTTTAGTTTTGCCCTTAAAAGCAGGCTAAAAGAGGAAGCGAACAAGGAAAGCCACGGTTCTTTTTGTGGCAATACTGGGGCAACTATTTTGGTAAAATTACCCAAGCACTAGGCAATCCCTTGATTTGTTAGTCTTTTGCGCTCAATCTTGAACAATGACGATGCCAACCCCCTTTCCGAACTCAAAAAATACATACGATAAAGTTGCCTTCGACCGACATGAGCTCGGCGCGATTCTTGGCCTGTACGGACAAATGGTTGCTGCCGGAGAATGGCGCGATTACGGGATGTCCTTTTTAAAAGACGTCGCGGTGTTCTCTGTCTTTCGGCGTACCGCGGAACATCCGATGTATCGCATCGAAAAGCGACCCAAGCTACGCGGCCGCCAAGGCATGTATTCTGTCATTGGTATGGATGGGCAGATTTTGAAGCGCGGGCACGACCTGCGCAATGTGCTGCGCGTGTTTGATCGCAAGCTGATCCGTTCAGTGGATTGACAGCTTTAGGTTACAGGCGACGATGCGCCGTGACTGGCCCGTTTCCTTGTGCTTGAATGCGCGCAATCGCTTTCAAAATCGGTTCATAGGCGACTGCCATATAATGCTCGCTGGCATGGATAAGTGTCTCATCATCCACACAAAGCGCAACATGCCCGCTCCAAAACAAAAGATCGCCACGCTGGTAGGCGCCAGTGGCATCCTGCCCTAAGTCCATTTGCTGGTCGCTGTCGCCGGGACAGGACAAACCGCAGGCTGTAAAACCCGCTTGCACCAAACCGGAACAATCGATGCCAAAACTGGAATTGCCGCCCCATATATACGGTGTTCCGAAAAAGATCTGCGCCACGGTCACGGGGTCTGAAAAAGGTCGTTCAATGAGGCGTACATGCGCTTTGGGCACAAATCGTCCTGTATCCGTTTCAACAAACTTATGCCGCTCATCCACAACGCAAAGACGCGACCCAAAGGACAGACTTTCACACGCCTCGGTTTTAAAATTGGCGTCAGGATATAAATGAGTGGCCCGAGCAGAAATCCAATGTGTCGGCGTAAAAGGAAACCCGAGATCGCCTTCGGCCACATAGCCCACATATTCATCGCGTGCCGCACGCCCAAAAGCCCAACCGTTATGACGCTCAAGCACATCAAACTGCTCGCCCATCACCAGCTGACGGTCGCGCGCGCCATTTGGGGCATTGCGCAAATCTGCAACAGGCTTGGTGATTGATGTCGCCTCTGCCAAGACCTCTGTTTGACCATTCAGCGCGTAGCCCTTAAGCGCCACACGATCATTGGCGGGCGTTAGACGTCGATCAGTCATGATTCAAAAGATCTGGCAAAGCGGCCAAAAGCGCACGCGCGCCCATGCCGACGCCGCCTTTGGGCCGCCCCGGCAATGGCGAAGGGCACCAACCGTAGACATCGAAATGCATATAGCGCGGCGTTTTGGTCACAAAACGACGCAAGAACAATGCTGCTGTGATGCAGCCCGCCATACCACCCGCTGGCGCATTGTCGAGATCGGCAATGCCCGGCTCGATCATTTTCTCGTAGGGTTCCCAATAGGGCAATTGCCACACAGGATCGCTTGAAACCTCAGCCCCTTTCGCCACTGCCGCCGCGTCTTGTGCTTGTGTCGCAAAGAAGGGCGACAAATCAGGCCCGACAGCCACACGTGCGGCACCAGTCAGAGTGGCCATCGAAATAATCAAATCAGTGTCTTCTTCATCCGCCAAAGCCAAAGCGTCAGCTAGAACAAGACGGCCTTCGGCATCGGTGTTGTTGATTTCAACGGTCAAACCTTTGCGGGATGTCAAAATATCCTGCGGACGAAAGGCATTTCCAGATACAGAGTTTTCAACAGCGGGGATCAACACGCGCAACTGAATGGGCACATCAAGCGCCATGATCATATGCGCCAAACCCAAAACAGTGGCAGCACCACCCATGTCTTTTTTCATCAAACCCATGGATGATCCGGGCTTGAGATTAAGCCCGCCAGTGTCAAAGCACACGCCTTTGCCAACCAGCGTCAGTTTTGGCCCTTTACTGCCCCAACGCATATCAATCAAACGCGGCCCGCGCGGCGAAGCTCGGCCGACGGCGTGAATCATCGGAAAGTTTTGATCTAAGAGCGCATCGCTTTGAATGGTCGCGATTTGCGCACCAAAGTTTGTCGCCAGCGCGTTCGCAGCCTCTTCAAGTTCTGCTGGCCCCATATCAGACGCAGGTGTATTGATCAGATCACGCGTCAAAAACTCGCCTTGTGCGATGGCTTTTAGCCGCGCAGCATCTACACCTTTGGGGGCTACCAGTTGTGCGCTTGGGTGTGATTTTTTTGCATATCTGTCAAATACATAACCATCCAAAAGCCAACCTAAAACTTGTTCATCAAGTGCCGCGCCAGCAAGCGTTGTCGTCAATTGATACGTCGCCGTTGGCAGCTTGCCACGTATTGACGCGAGACCGAAACGTGTGCGTTTGAGATCAATTTCAGTCCCAAGTCCTGCAACAACCGCGGCGATACCATCGGCGGATGGAATAACGCAGACAGACCCCGCGGCCCCCGTGAATTCATTTGCCCTCAACCATAAAGCTTCTTGGTCGGGCCGCGTTGAAATGAATGCATCAGTCTCGCTACTGGCAACAAGATGCAGCGGAATTGAAGTGGATGTGGGTTCGGCAAAAAAAAGTGACATTGGACAAGCTCTTGTGAGTGTTTCAACTCAGCCTAGCCTATCCAACGCCACCTGCAAGCTTGATCGCCAACAGGCGATCCAAAACCTCGTTCAGCACGCCCGCCTAAACGGAAGCACCTTGTAAATCCCAGACGGCCAGAAGGGAGTTTTCCCCAATGCGCATCAGCCGATCAACGGTAGCAGCCAAAGCTGTTCCGTCATCCATCGCCGCCAGATTGTTCACATCCGCCGCGACATTAGCGAAAGTTTCCATTCCGATCTGTTCGGAGATAGCGATCATGGATCGCGCGGCCCTTTGCATGTCTTCCAACTGCCCCTTCTTATAGCAGTTGTCGACTTTGGCCAAACGCACGGCCAACTCTTCCATGGCACGCGATACGACGCCGTCGGCACTTGATGTACCCAACTGTGCGTAAAGCTGTTCTAGCCGCACTTTGTTTACATGCACGACCCCTTCAGGTCGCAGTTTTTTCACCACCATTATAACACCCCAATGTTATGCACGCCCCCACGCGCTATGTCCCTACACTGACGCAAAGGCCTCAAGAAAAGGTTTAACCCAAGTGGTTTTTCTCTCGAATTCCACTCAAAATCTCATTACATTTGAACGAAGACCAAGGCCCACCTTCAGGAGGACGCACGCCGATGCAGTATGTCAAACACCTACCAACTTATATGGTTCAGCGTTACCTTGGCTGGAAAGCCACGACATACACCGAGAACAAAGCTTGGTATCGCCGTCTGGCGGATGAGGGCCAACGCCCACGTGCGATGATCATTTCATGCTGCGACTCGCGGGTTCACGTGACATCCATTTTTGGCGCAGACCAGGGCGAATTTTTCATTCACCGGAATATCGCCAATCTAGTGCCCCCCTTCACGCAAGATGGCGATCATCATGGGACGTCGGCTGCAGTCGAGTATGCGGTGAGCGCGCTTAAGGTCGCTCATGTGGTTGTCTTGGGGCACTCCAACTGCGGCGGCATCAAAGGGTGCCACGACATGTGCGCCGGTCTTGCCCCTGAACTTGAAGAAAAGTCTTCTTTCGTCGGACGCTGGATGAACATCATGCGTCCTGGCTATGACCGTATTTCATCTTTGCCCGAAGCTGACCGGACGCGCGCTCTAGAAAAAGAGGCCGTGCTTGTATCGCTCGAAAATTTAATGAGCTTTCCGTTTGTACAAAGCGCAGTTGAAGACGGCAGCCTGACGCTGCACGGGCTTTGGAATGACATCGGCGACGGATCATTGCACCAGTATGACACTGCTACGAAGTCCTTTATCGCAATCTAACTCACTTACGCTGCAAGGCGCATGACTTCAGAAATTGCATACTCTTCCGTGAGCACAAAAACATCTTGAGGCGTTTTTGCCGTCGTGTCGTTGGCGACTATGTCTGAATGCGGCGCGAGGATTATAGCAGGGGTTTGAACGGCCTGCGAGCGCACAAACATTGGCCTAGACACATGTGTCACTGCGCGGCGTTGTGAGCCCGCGTGAGTATCTGGTGTCGCGTTTTCATCTTCTGGAAAGAACATCGAAGCCCCTTGCGTGCTGAGGCTTAAAGCGATGATGCGGTTTTTGCGAGCCTTGGTGATAAAATCAATCATATCGTTTCCTTTAACTTTCTGTCATGACCGTTGAGCCATAAATGTATCCGAGTGCTACGCGGCAATTGCTAGACGCGCGCCAAGGTCTGGGCGAAAATCGCCGCTGTCATGGTGACGACAAAGAACGACGACGTTCGCATTGCGTGCCTCAGAGGTCAGATTATGGTTGGCATGGCGTGACGCCGTTTTCTTCGCAAGAGCATCCCAAGCTAGGACGATTGCGCCACCGAAATCGTGAGCGTTCTTGATGGCCTGATTGGCGTTTGTGTTCGTATCGATCATGTTTCCATCCTCTATGTTCCGAGCCCCCGGAACCCTTGAATACATGTGACCACAAACACCGATAAACGCGTATTAAACCTTTGATCGAATTTGAAACAATCGTGAGTTTTCGGCATTTTAGAACTTTTGAAACAGGCATTAATAAAACAAAAACAATGATTTAAACGATACGTTTACGAAAGTTAAAATTTGGTACATTCGCTGAGACATGGTTAAATTTGATTCAGGGTCATGACCGACTGACGTCAGTAATGTGGCAGACCTGCGACGCAACAAAGGCGACCCGTAAAAAACACGAATCGGCGGCTCTCCAAAACTGAGTGCCGCCGAAAATTGTTGCTGAGATCACTGTGGTCGTTTGCAGACTAACGCAGGGTTTGCCCCTCAGGCCAACGCAAATTTTCTTCCACCGTGATACTTTTGGCCTCACCAACAAGCAGATCAAAGCGCCAGCTCAACACGCCACGACGATCATCCACACCCTGTTCCGTGGGCATAGGCGAGGCTTTCCAATCAACGACAAGATCTTCTTGTTCGGACACAGAAACGCGGTCCAGCACCTCGACCGGCCAAGCGCGACCAGTCAGGTTTTCAACATCAAGGCGCACACTGCTGCTGGTCTCATTGGATTTAGAGATAAAGCCACGGTCGCCTTCATTGCGATCCAACACAACGCGAGAGACTTTTACGCCATCAACGCGCCCAAATGGCATTTCAAATTCGGCACCGTCAACAACAGTCTTTAGATTATGCGTCCCGATATAGACGCCATCGCGAAACAGCTTGGCAGGCCCTTGCAGCAAGGCTTCTCCGCTGTCGTTGGTCAATTCGCCAACTAAGTAGCCCGCGTCATTATAGAGCGGAACAGCGCGAACGGTGAGATCAGGCATCAGCGCGATAGCATCCATAGCCAGTTCGGTATGCGCCTCATCTGAGGACAGCAACGTAACGTCGCGTGGGTAGCTATATGTCTGACTAAGACCATAGGATTGGAGCATCGCAGCCTCTTCGATCATAACGGGTGCGGGCTCAATCGCCGGAGCTGACAACGACATAGCCATATCTGCCTGCATTTCCATTTTTTGCACCGCGCGAGGCTGAACAAGGTCCATGATACGGCGAATGTATTCACGCAATTCATGCGACGCGACATCCTGAAATGGCGTATCAGTAGAAACACTCAAATCGACATCGTGCCAATGCTCACCGGTGTTCTGAAACACCGCCAAAGTCCGTTCCAAGTTCAAAGTGTTTTCGACAGTATCCAGCGCAGCGTCATAGGTGGGCTGCCAGCTGGCCATTTCAGTCAAGTAAGTCAGGGACACATCTACGTCGCCAGCAACTTCAAGCATCAGATCAAATGTCACTCGCAATCGATCACGATCATCGAAGGACACAATTTTTACCAACTCCGCTTCCGCGGCTTCTAAGTCCAATGCCAGTTCATCAACAATTTCAGATACAGCCCGAGAACGAATTTTGGCGTCTTGTGCTGCCAAGCGAGCCTCAAGCGATTGTGCCCGAACCATTTGAGAAAATTCGGCAACGTCTGCAGCAGTTACATTTTCAGGGGCTTTAAGCCCGCTGATGAACTGCAACGCGTCGCTCGCGGCTGTGACTTCTAGGTCTATAGCTTCTACGTCTTGCATGGCTTTCGCGAGTTTGTTTTTGATCTCAACCAAGACCGCATACTCTGGAAGGTCGCTGACGCTTGCTAAATAATCTCGTTCATCCAAAGTCTCAGTTTCGACCGACACAGAACCAAGTGCGCCGTTGCTCACCTGCGTTTGCAAGCTTTCGGATTCAAGCCTGCCATAGTTTACTGGAATATCGAGAAAGGTGATTTGGTGCTGGCCAGCTGGCAGCGTAAGCGTGGCCTCGCGGGTCACACTTGCCCCCTGCACATAGATGGTGGCCTCAGACACAGTGCTGTGTGCCTCGAACAAATCAGCGAATGCTGTCACAGGCAAAAGCACTGTTGCGGCAGTCAGTGTGAAAATCGTTGAAATGGACTTGGGGGTCATATTTTTCCTCCGATGGGTTGGAGGAACTCTTGTATGACAGTAACTTAATCACAAGTCATGAGATCGTTTGGCGTCGCTTAAGGGCGGTTCATTGCCGACCCTTTGGTGAGATAAAGCTTATGAAATGTGTTTGGTCTCGGGCCCAACACGCGCTGGGAATTTTTCTTGGAATGTCTTGCACAGGTCTTCACGGGTCATGCAGGCGTCCACGCGTTCTTGGTCCTCGGCCCAATTCCCCAACCGCGTTGTGTCCTCATCATCTGCTGATGCGCGGGTTGCGGCAGCGTTCGCCCATAAGTTCAATTTCACACGAAACATATCGCACCTTCTTTATTTGGTCCTAAGTCTTAACAGACCATACCACCGCTGCATTTTCGCCGCGCGGTTAGATAAAGTTTTAGGTTAATGCGAACTTCACCATCATTTTTAAATTTTATCGTTTTATAACAGTATGCTATGATTTAAAATTTAACACACTAGAAATCTGGTCGAAACACCTAGAAGCGTTGATAGCACTATCAGATTGATCAAAGCGCGCGAAACAAGGCCGAATCGGTACGAAAAAAGGGCGCAATCAAGCGCCCTTTTGTTAAGAGTTTAGTCATCACGATGGCCGTGATCAGCCTTTTTTGAGCACGCGACGTCCAAGCAACTCAGCGATTTGAACCGCGTTCAAAGCAGCCCCTTTGCGCAGGTTGTCAGAGACACACCATAGGTTCAGGCCGTTTTCAACTGTGACGTCTTGGCGGATACGCGAGATAAATGTGGCGTAATCGCCAACACACTCAACAGGCGTGACATAGCCACCAGGCTCACGCTTATCGACCACCAAAATACCTGGCGCCTCACGCAAGATATCGCGCGCTTCATCTTCGTCCAAGAACTCTTCAGTTTCGATGTTGATCGATTCAGAGTGACCAACGAACACAGGCACACGCACACAAGTCGCGGTGACTTTGATAGACGGATCGATGATCTTTTTCGTTTCGACGACCATTTTCCATTCTTCTTTGGTGTCGCCGGAATCCAAGAACACATCGATTTGCGGGATCACGTTGAAGGCGATTTGCTTTGGGTACACCCGCGCTGGTTTTTCTTGACCAGGAACGTACATGCCTTTGGTTTGATCCCACAGCTCGTCAATCGCGTCTTTGCCAGAGCCAGACACAGATTGGTATGTCGACACGACAACGCGCTTGATTTTCGCGCGGTCATGAAGTGGTTTCAACGCCACAACCATCTGCGCGGTCGAACAGTTCGGGTTCGCGATGATGTTTTTGTTGGAATACATTGTGATCGCGTCAGGGTTCACTTCGGGCACGATCAACGGAATTTCCGGATCGTAGCGATACAAAGATGAGTTATCGATCACAACACAACCAGCCGCAGCCGATTTTGGCGCGTATTCTTTGGTCGCTTCAGATCCCACAGCAAACAAAGCCATGTCCCAACCGGTAAAATCAAAGGTCGCAAGGTCCTTGGTCTTCAGGGTCTTGTCGCCGAAAGACACTTCCGTACCCATAGATTTACGGGACGCCAATACAGCGATCTCATCTACAGGAAACTGGCGTTCATCCAGAATGTTAAGCATTTCGCGACCCACATTGCCTGTGGCACCGACGACGACGACTTTATAACCCATCAGGGGTACTCCTTATGTCCAATGACAGCACTGGGAGATAGCAATTTGTACAGCTTTGTAAAGGCAGAATCCTTGATGACCCCTATTCCATAGAGTGAAGCGTGATCCTTGGGTCTGATTTGATCAAAGTGTGCACGAAATCGCTCTCTGACGTGAAATCGTGAGGCACGCTTGTCGCATCCCGCCGTCCTGATAAAGACAGGCTGGAAAAGAAATCAAAGCCAAAGAGATGGATTTCTGACGCATTTGACTGTGCCGCAAAGTCGATCAACATCGCGCCCGTTGTCGGTTGTGCGCCCAACTGAGTTTTCAAAGCCTCATAGCAGGTTCTGGGAAACAGGCTGAAACCCGCGGTCTGCCCCATCCAATACTTCAGCCGCTTACGCTTGTGGGACATCCAAATCAGCCGCGACGCCCCAAGGGCTTGAAATCGACCACGCGGCAAAGCCGTTGCCAGCGCCAACCAATCAGTGCGTACGCCGTGACTTTGGACGCTTGGCATAGGCGCGCGATTGATACGGATCACCAGATCACACTCATCGATTTGAGCGCCAAGACTGGCCTGCGCTAATGCACGCGCATTGCCGACAATCGCAATGCGTTTTCCATTCATATCCTGTGCAAGCTCACCAATAGACGATGCCGACTGTCCAAGCACAGCATCATCATTGCGCCACCCAGCAAGTCGGAACAGGCATTTATCTAAAAGCGTCATGACAACAGTCGTTTATAGATATCGATCAAAGACTGGGCTTCTCGCTCAATGGAAAAATGCTTTTCAACATGTTTCCGCGCGGACTGTGCTGCCGGTTTTGAGCTACCTTCTAGCCAGCGTCGGCACGCCTCCACCATGGGTAGAACCTCACCAATGGCGATAATTTCACCAGTCTCAGGGCCTACAATTTCCGAGAAAGCGCCAACATCCGTGGCCACAACAGGAACGCCGCAGGCCATCGCCTCAAGTGGCGTCAGCCCGAACCCTTCCCAGCGCTGAGGTGCAACATAGAGATCTAGCACTCGATACCAATCCGCGATTTGGTCCACAGGAACCTCGTCAGGAAACACCACTCGATGGGTCAAACCGGCGTCCGCGATCTTAGACTTTAGGCCTGCTAAAAAATCTTGGTCCTTTGGCAAAGCGCGCCCCAAAACCACGGCAACAAGCGTGTCGTTGGTTTTCGCAAGCTCCAAAAAGGCGTCGACAAAAACATCCGTTCCTTTTTGCGCGCGGATACGACCAAAGCAGCCCATGATCGCCACGTCAGGCAAGCCCAAATCAGCACGCAGCGCACTGCGGGCGTCATGATTAATGGGTGTAAAGTCCTTCAGATCAATTCCATGCAACACAACATCAGCAGGCCGCTCAAGATAAGAAGCCGTCTTAGCAGATGTCGCAACCACACCATCCATTTTCGAAATCAACCACTTGGTATAACCCGAATGCTGGCGCTGTGAAGCCGATGTAAACAAAAGCTTCAAAGGCTGACGAAGCACATATTTTAACGCCAGCCCCGCAAGCATTTCGACATTGCGGCGTGCATGCCAAACCCTTGGCTGACGTTTCAGAAAAGGAATACGCCACAACGAGATATACGGGAGTGTCTCTGGCAAACCCGGCCCTGTCGCAACTATCCCAATAAATTGCGCTTGCACAGGTACCAACCGCGCAATCGTGGCCGTCACTCCCGACAAGCGTTTTTTAAAATTCGGAGCAATCACCTGTATATCGGCGCCGCGATGTCTCATAACTGATCCTTAAGTGTCCGGTTCTTTGCTCATCAGGTATATCAGGCTGCCGACGGTCAATGATATGATAAAGAGGCCAAAAACCGTTTTATAGCCGACAAGGCTTTCGGCACTTCGCTGCATCGCGCCAGAGAACACACCAGCACTCACAATTTGAAAGACACCCGCACCGCCGATGGAAAATAAATTGATCAACGTCACGCCACGTCCGGTAAGGTGATCAGGCAATAGTGTACGTCCGTGATTCATGATTTGACCGTAAGCTGAACAGAAAAATCCGACACCAGCAAGCAAAGCAGAAATCTGCCAAACACTTTGCGATCCTGCGCCAGTCCAAAGCAAGACGAGACAAACTAACGCGGCCGAAGTTCCAATCAATACGATGCGTTTTCGACTGCGGATAATCCGATCCATCGGGCCAAAAGCTAGCGCACCAGCAATCATCGACAAAGCCATAAAAAGTGTTACCCGACCAATGCCCTCGGACGTTAGGCCATAAACATCGGACAAATAGCCTCCGGCCCAACTGCCGCGCAATCCAGCAGCCGGCGCATAAGCAACGGCTGCCATCACCAAAACGGGATACAGCGGCCAGATCGTTACGAGATCACGCAAGCTGCTTTGATTGGCGGCATTTGAATGATCAACGGCTGGGGGATCTTGTACGAACCGAGACAAAGCTAAGGATATGAGCACCGTGGCGCCAGCCAAGACCAAACATGTCACTCGCCACCCAATCAGTGACATCGACCATGACAGCGGCACCGTTGCGGCAAGATTGCCAAGCGAACCCAAACCGACCACGAGACCCGCTAAGGTACCAAAGCGGTTAGAGGGCGCGCTTCTCGCGAAAATATAGAAGGACAGCATAAGCACCGGCGAACACCCAACGCCTATCAGCCCCATTGCTGCGTAGATACCCCATGGTCCTTGGGCCATGGCAAAGAGTAAAGCGCCGCCTCCGCCTCCTAAGGCCAGCATTATTGATGCAGTCTTACGTGGTGAGCGATGGTCCAAAAGCCAACCGACAGGAATTTGCATGGCCGCAAAAATGAGAAACCAAATCCCTAATGCTGTTGACACTTGATCTGCTTCCAAGCCTATCTCAGCTTTCAAAACCGGCGCAAAAACAGCAAGACATGCGCGATAAAATTGGCTGAGACTATATGCGATTATGAGCCAGACCAGACCTTTGACCATTTTGGAATCCTTTGTTCTTCTCGTTCGGTTGCCTGAACCAAAGCATCCTGTCCACAGAGAATCTGTTTCGCTATCTGTGCTGGAATCTTGATCTGGGGTCCCGTATTTAGGGGGAAATTTTGGCGTTTAATATCAAATTAACCAAGTATGGGCGGCAAATGGCCAAAATTGTGCTATCTGTGCCACTACTGGCCCCTCACACAACGTTCCCAACAGCAGTTTGGGGTTTATATGTGCAAAAGAATATGCCACATCTTTGTGGAGCTTGACCAAGTGGTCTAGTGAATACCTCTTGATGGAGATTTGGTTATGAAAAAAGTTATCCTTGCAGCAACTATCGTTGCAGCTTCCGCGTCCGCTTCTTTGGCTGGCGCTTACTCCGATCCAGTTATCGAAGTAGCACCTGTTGTTGTTGAAGAGTCTTCTTCTTCTTCCATGGGTTCTCTCGGTGGCAGCGCTGCATTGCTTTTGCTCGGTGCAGCAGCAGTCGCAGTGGCTTTGAACTCTAACTAAGTTCAGGCACTCGCCTAAGAAATTTTAAAAACGGCGGCCTTTTGGGCTGCCGTTTTTTTGTTGTCTGAATTGCAGTTTCACTAACGAAGAAGGGCCCACAAACTGTGAGCCCTTATGTTCGATCATCACGCAAATTGACGTATTGATTTAGAAGCGCAGCTGCCGAAATACGATCTTGCCGACATCAGGCCCAGCCCACTGGATGGATTGAACCATGCGCCCAGAAGCATCAACCCAATATGTATTTGTAAACTCAGTGCCACCTTCAGATTTACAGGTTTCAGTCATCACACGCGTCGGCGCTGATATTTCGCCGGACGACACATGATCGGTAGCACCCGCAGCGACGTCACACGTTACGATAAAGCGTCCGGTTTGATCTAGACCGTTCAAAAATCGATACGTCTTTTGTACCTGTCCTGATCTACGACCCGACACAAGCCGATCTGCACCGCCTTGCTCAATGGACATCACATCGCCGCCAAAGCCGCGTGTCGCTGCCAGCAATCCGACCTTCAAAGTAATAGATTTTTTGTCAGGGGAAATCCAAGTCACATTCTGACCATTTATCCCTTGAACCGTCGATACCGCGAAGCCGCCACTTTTTTCCATCAAAATAAACTGCAAAGGCGCATCGGGAGCGGCCCGCAACGCATAGTCGATCATCGCGACTGGATCCGCGGCCTCGACCTGCTCGGGTTTTTCGCCCAGCAAGCGAGACTTCGCGAGAACGGCCAATTCCTTGACTGTATCCGCGCCACGGCGGGCCTGAGGGTCATTGCCGCAGGCCGTAAGAGACAGCAAGGTAATACAGGCAACCATCAGCTTGGTGACACTTTTCAATGGCATACTCATCTCCAAAATTTACCCCAACGCGATTCGATGTCTGCGCCCTGCATCCCGCGGACACGGTCATACAAACGACCGTCAACACTCACCTTAGCACCGCCATCACGGGTCAATGACTGGATAACGAAGTCATTTGTCTCAATCGTCGGCGTGCCCACAAACCAAGCAGAGGGCACTGTGATAAGAATGCCCTTATCGAAGGATCCTTCACCAAAGTCTTCGAATGGAACATCTGTGAGGGTCGCATAGGCGCCGACGCGCCAGCCATTGTTAAACTCACGATCGACGGAAAATGTCGCGCCCCAATCGCCAGCAAGATACCTTCCCACATCGAGTTGCCCATGAAAGCCCCCGTTGAAGGCGTAGTATGCCGACACATGACCCGTCACAACATCATAGTCGCGAAAGCCAAAGGTATCTTCATAATCGCGCTGGGCGGCGTAGTTGAGTTCTACCCCCAAAGCAAGGGGGCTGCTGGGCTTTTTCCAAAGCACTTCGCCTGAGACACCACCGTACATAGTTTCAAGATACCCAACAGTCAGGCGGCCAAACACATTTTTGGCAGGCCGGCTGTACCAATTGGCTGTCAGTTTTTCGAGTTGCACGCGGTTATCGTACTCACGCGCGCTTGTGCGTACATGTTCTATATTTGAGTCGTTAGTGTCATCGTCTTCATCTGAAATATTGCCAGATACCCGCACCGACACAGATGTATCCAGTGAAAAACCGGGTGCCATCTCATAATTAATTTGCCCCCGAAGCCCATAGTCAAGCCGTACAGGGCTGTACGGGTCGAAAACAGATACGGCTACATAAGGTGCTACGGACCAAAGTGTATTTGGAAAAGTGCCTTCATGTGCGACCAAGGGGGCACCCTCTAAGCTGAGGGGATCGGCAAATGTCGCAACATCCAGAATGTTGCGGGCAGGCGAAAACTCATATGCCTCCAATTTGGAGCGCGGCAAAACGGTTGAGTGAATAGGTACGCCATCAAGCGTTTCCGTTAGAACAAATGTTTCAACAGAAGGCGGGAACGCCCGCGTCATAATCCGTGCCAAGCGTCCCAAAGCTTGCGAATGCGCATCATAACGTTCGTTGCGAAACTGAACTTCTGTTCGCGTTGTTGTTAAAGACATCGCTTCAAGCACCAGACCCTCTTCAGCCATGGCTTTTGCCAAAGCGGACCGAATACCACTTGCGTCACCAACTTCTTCAACCCATGCGCCAGACCAACCAATAGGATCTGCTGAACGGCTTGGACGAGGGCGGATGGGCAGAGGCGCCGTTTCTAGCCCTCCCGAAACTTTCGGATTTTTTGGATTAAGCCCCGTTGAAAACTGCAGTCCAACCGCGTCGCCATGCAAGAAGAAAGCGGTGACCGAAGTGTTCTTGCCAAGCTTGTAATCAAGCCCAACGTTGATTGGAGAATTGTAAGTGAACACATCGTATTCGACCTCAGTGGTATAAGCATCCGAAGAATATTCGGCCAAGACTGTCAACTTATCGTTCAGCTGATAGCTCAGACCGCCGAAGACTGCGATATCACCCTGAAACCATTGACCAAAATTGAGCGTCCCGCCTGTATCCGTGAAGGACGTATCACGTTCGCCGAATGAGAACCCAAGCGGCTGATAGCTGGCCAAACGCCCCCAACCCAAGCCACCGGAGACACGCAGTTTGTCACCAAACGATTTGGTTGCGACGATATACTCGCCACTGAGCAATCCAGTCCCCATAAAATCTTGCAGACCAACGGAGACAGCCGGGCGGTACTTGCCTTCATTCGATAATAAGTAGCTGACGTCAAACGAGCGGTCCCAATAGGTGTCATAGTCATCATCATAATCTTTGATACCTGAATACCGAAAGCTGCCAGACAAGCGCGGCGTGACCTGAAAAGTCATCGTGGTGCGGCTTATATTGCCGAACTTCGAATAGCTAAGACTAAGCTGCCCATCCGGCGCCACCTCGGCAGACGGCATTTCAATGATACCTTGGCGACCCATCACATTTAAACGCGTCGTTGATAGGTCTTGCGCTGAGCTGGCAGATACAAAGCACATCGAGGCAGCGCCAAGGCCGATCACATTTTTTCGAAAATTCAAAGACACTGTTCCACCCGTTCCTTAAGTTGGCACCATCCTATCAAAATTCAGCCAAACACCCACTCGAATGTGCCGCACATGGCCACGAGGCGCTCCCTAGCCGTGAATCAATTTGCGTGCGTGTCTTTTGAGCAGCAATAAACCTAAAGCAATGCCACCCCAAGACACCCCGAAAACGTAAATCGGGGACAAATACGCCGCATCATAGGTCGCATAGAACCCAACGCGCATCATGCCTACGACGTGCAAAAATGGGTTAAACCACAAAATATTCTGGGCGACTTGGGGCAAGGTTTCAAACAAGAACAGCACGCCAGACGCCAAGAACAAAGGACGGGTTACGATGGCCCACACTTGTTCCCAAAGCCCGAAAGCATTGACAAGATAGCAGTTCAAAATACCGATGCCTGCACCAAGAGAAATAGCCATCGCCAACGACAAGCCGATGGCCTCAACCCGAAGCAACGAATGCAAATCAAAAACAATATGCAAAGCTATGAGAACGATGATTGATATGGTCAAATTCGTCACTAAGGACAAAATAATTCGCGCAACGATGGTATCAAAAATCGTAACCGCAGGGTAAAATAAGAGCGGCTTTGAAAAGTGAATTGAGCGCGTCACTTTCACTGAAATGTCGTTAGCCAATGTGAAAGGTAGAAATCCTGTGGCAAAGAAGAGTGGGAAGTTGGTGCCCAGCGACGGAGAGCGAAAGACCATTTGAAATGCGATAGACAACACGGCGATGGCGGCGACAGGCTCAGCGACTGCCCAGAAATATCCGCCTGGAGATTTTCCATATGTGCTCCCCATTTCTCGCAGCACAAGTGCAGCAATTGTACGCAAGCTTTTGTATTTTCGAGCTTTGAGCTGTTGCAAGCTTCGATCCTTAGGTGCCGCACAAAGGTGGACGAGATGATTTTGCGCTGGGTTTATAATCCAGTTCATACTAAAACTTAATCGATCCGTCTCCAAGAGCGGATCAGTCATTTAGCTTCACCAAGGCCGCTTTCACTTGGGATAGGGATAACATCGCGATGAACGATACCGAGAACGCTGGGCCTCGCAAGCCGCAGATGGCGACGATTCCCAAAAAACGTCTCGAGCATCTGCGCCGCATGGCTCAACAAGCAGCGACCGTCGAAATCAGACCCTCTGCCGATCTGTCTTTTCGCCGGCCAAGGCATGTCGGTCTCATTATCGTGTTTTGTGCCCTTGTTGCATTTCCGACAATCACATCAGCCCTTTATCTTTTTGCGATTGCAGATGATCAATATCATTCGACCGTAGGGTTCTCCATTCAGAAAAAAGACGAAACTTCGCCAGTTGAATTGCTGGGGGGCATAACAAGTCTTGCTGGATCTGCCACCTCTGACGCTGACATTTTGTACGAATACATTCGCAGCCAAGAAATGGTAGAGGCCATCGACGCGCGACTCGATCTGCGGTCGATTTACAGCAAGCCAACCTTCGATCCTGTTTTTGCTTTTGCACCTGAAAAGATGATCGAAGATCTTATAGATTACTGGCAACGAGTTGTTCGTATCTATTATGACAGCTCAACTGGACTAATTGAACTTGAAGTCTTGGCATTCACACCAGAGGACGCAACGGCGGTGACGCAAGCCATTTTTGAAGAGAGCAGTCGCCTGATCAATGAAATCTCGGATGTCGCGCGTGAAGACATAACGCGCTATGCGGATGAAGAGCTCGATATAGCCGTCGAACGATTGAAGGTCGCACGCCAAGCCCTGACTGAATTTCGCTCACGCACACAGATCGTCGACCCAAGCGCCGACATCCAAGGACAAATGGGCCTGTTGAACACTCTGCAGGCCCAGCTCGCTGAATCGCTCATAGACATGGACATACTGGCAGACAACACCAGAGTTGGAGACACCCGGCTGGACCAAGCCAAAACGCGCATTGAAGTGATCCGTGCGCGGATTGCTGAGGAGCGCAACAAGCTTGGCGTCGGTGATACGTCGGGGCGCGAAGGCAGCTATGCAACGCTTGTCTCCGAATATGAGCGATTGATTGTTGATCGCGAGTTCGCCGAAGCTTCATATACGGCAGCGCTTATGGGCTACGATGCAGCGGTATCCGACGCGCGTCAGCAAAATCGCTACCTCGCCGCCTACATCAAACCCACCAAAGCACAGTCATCTCAGTACCCTCGAAGGTATGCGATCGTGGCGCTTATTGGACTGTTCTCGTTCCTAATGTGGTCAATCGTAACACTCGTCTACTATTCAATTCGCGACCGCCGATAGTATGATCACGCTAGAGAACCTCACAAAAATATACAGCACAGACGGCAACAAGAAGTGTGTGGCGAACAACATCAACGCGGTATTTCCGACCGGTCGTTGTGTTGGCTTATTAGGGCGCAACGGTGCGGGTAAGTCTACACTGCTCAGGATGATTTCTGGTACTGCTGATCCGACATCAGGCCGCGTGCGCACACAAGGGTCGATGAGTTGGCCAGTTGGCTTCGCTGGCAGTTTTCATCCTGATATGACTGGATTTCAGAACACGCGGTTTTTGGCGCGTGTTTATGGCGTTGATACCGACATGCTTGTCGAATTTGTCGAAGACTTTGCTGAGCTAGGCGATCACTTTAATTTGCCTTGTAGAACTTATTCATCAGGCATGAGAAGCCGCCTCGCCTTTGGTGTATCCATGGGCATTCACTTTGACACGTATTTGGTGGATGAGGTTACCGCAGTCGGGGACAGCGCCTTTCGCAAGAAAAGTGAGGCGGTGTTCACCCATCGCCTGCAAAACAGTGGCGCCGTCGTGGTGGCACATGGCATAGGATTATTACGTCGTATTTGCGATATGGGGGCCGTGTTGGAAAACGGCAATCTGACACTTTATGACGATATCGAACAGGCTATTTCAGTTCACAAAGAGAATTCAGGAACTCTTGGCATCGATCACGTAGATGACGACGACTAAAGCAGCCCTGAATTAGATTTCATCTTCTTGATATTGTTGCTCTTCTAGACATTGCGGTTCGTGATATCCATCGACACGTTCACGCACAACTTTACGCATATGTGCGGCATTGGCTGTTTTGATAGCGACATTCAATTCACGTAACATGCCAGCGACCTCCGACGGCCCGAGCATAGCCTCTTCGGCCCGTAGAATTTTTGGATTGGGCGTCGCGCATAAATTGCCATGATCTAATAGAAGTTCTTCATAAAGCTTTTCGCCCGGACGCAAACCCGTCACCACAATTTCGATATCACCTACACAAGACCCCGGCTTCTTAACCATGCGTCCAGACAGTTCAATCATGCGATGCGCAATATCCATTATTTTCTGAGGCTTACCCATGTCGAGGACAAAAACATCGCCACCTTCGGCGTAAGCGCCAGCCAGCAAAACCAAACGCGCCGCTTCGGAAATCGTCATAAAGAATCGCGAGACCTCTTGGTGTGTGACGGTCACGGGACCACCGGCCTCTATCTGTGTTTGAAACAACGGGAGAACCGACCCGGATGACCCCAACACATTGCCAAAACGCACCATAGAAAACTTCATATCCGGTTCGCGCGATTGTTGATCCTGCACGACCAGTTCGGCCATTCGCTTTGTCGCGCCCATAATGTTTGTTGGCCGCACGGCTTTATCTGTCGAGACAAGAATAAACCGTTCAATCTTGGCTTCTGCTGCGGCTTCCGCGACGACCTTAGTGCCAATGACGTTGTTTTTCGCGCCCTCAAGTTCGTTTTCTTCAACGATTGGAACATGCTTATACGCGGCGGCATGGAAAATAATTTCGACATTTTCCTCTGCCAAGATATGTCGCACTCTCACAGGGTCTGTCACTGAGCCCAAGCGCGCCGTGAACTGAACGTTACGTTGCGCGGCGAGTTCACGCAGTTCAAAATCGATTTGATACAGGTTGAATTCACTCTGGTCGAAGAGCACTATTTTTGCAGGACGACAATTGAGAATTTGGCGGCACAGCTCAGAACCAATTGACCCGCCCGCACCCGTTACCATCACAACACGTCCAGCATATGTTTTAGCAATCTCAGGAGTTTCCAAGTCAACGGCATCGCGCCCTAAGATTTCAGCGGCACCCACAGTACGGAATAAGGCCTCATTGCCCCTCCCTGCCATCATGTCAACAAAAGGCGGCAGGACCCTAACCTTCACGCCGATACGCTCGAGCTGCTCAATAACCGCGGCGCGTCGTTCTTTGGCACTTTCAGGCAGCGCAATCAAAACCATTTCAACTTTATGATGCGCCAAGTTGGCTTTCATCCGCTTCTGGCTAAAAACGGGAATTCCGCCAATTGCCATGCCCTGAAGGTGCAAGTTGTCGTCAAAAAACAATACAGGTCGCATAAGGTGGGACTGGCGCAACGCCGAGGCCAATTGAATGCCCGAACCGCCCGCCCCATAAATGGCGACGGGTTGCCGGTTCGAAGTGCTGTCGCGCACATGGGACAAAACCGCAATTGCTGCGACACGCACGCCAACACTTCCGGCAAAAAATGCGCCTCCGAAAATGACTGTTTTTGCAAATAGCCCCGTGGCCCCTTGCTGGATAGCGCACACAAAAAAAATCGGGCACAAACAACATGCCGCAATCGCGATTTTGGACACGTCCTTGGAATTGAACATCACAAGCTTGATGCGATGAAGTCTTAATAACATCACCAACGTCGCGCCCATGAACGCTATTTCAGGAAAAAAAACGGCAGCAAAAGGCGGTGCTAAAAGCGTGGCAAGTTCACCTTGCAATCCAAACGTCAGAACGACAGCGATGATGATCAAAAGCGTGTCCGAGACCACCATTATGCGACGCACCACGTCCCTTGGTAACGTCGTTAAGCCCTGTATCAGCATAAACTCTCACACATCTTTCAAATCTTTGCCCATTTATAACATTTATATATGTGCAAAATATTTATCGTAGATGAAGCAAATCCAGACAAAACGCAAGTTTCGGCACAACTCATAGCCAATGGGTCGTTTTTTGATCACACAAGTTGAAGCTGCTTCACGAACATAACTGGTCCCCTCAAAGCTTTCGTAATTTTGGCCAAATGGTTTCAAGCATAATGCGCAAATCAAAACATATTGATTGGTGCTCTTGGTAGACCAAGTCCAAGCGTGCCTTGCGGGGGATACATGCCCGCGCATAGACCCTATCCGTTTCTGCGGCGGTTTCGCAGCGCGCCAGAAGCATTTCTTCGTGGGCGTGATACCGAACAGACGCCAGCCCCGTTATACCTGGCCGCGAGATCAATACCCGCGCGTAGACTTGTGGAAAGCGTTCTACATATTCACGCAAAGGCGGGCGCGGCCCCACAAACGAAATGTCTCCGCGTAGCACATTCCACAGTTGCGGCAGTTCATCCAAACGCGCTCTGCGCAAAAAGCCACCGAACGGAGTTACTCTAGCGGATTTGTCACCTCCAGACACGCCGCAATCGTACTCTACGACTTTCATCGTGCGAAATTTTATCAGCTTAAACCCTTGAGTTGGGGTCTTCATACGTTCCGAAAAGTAGAGAACGGGACGGCCTTCTTTTATCAAAAGAACAACAGCCAATCCAATAATCGCCCCACCAAGAATGATTGACAAAATCAACGCCAAGACAACATCAAATAGTCGTTTCGCAAGCGTCATAATGCCCCCAACGCGCTGCGCCACTGCGCAACAAGCGCGGTCGCGGTGCCATCTCGTACATTGATACCGGACAACGATGCAAGGCGCCCACAGTCTAACACAATGTCTTGCACAGGCGACGCGGGAACCGAACGTCGTTCCCAGTCAATTCGCGCCGCATCCAAAAGCGCATTCATCGACACAGCTATAGGCGCTGCAACATTGACTACTTGCGGCAATGGCTGAGGCTGCAATGCCAAACATCGCAGGACATCCGCCAAACTTTTGGGACCTATATATGACCGGCGGGGCCCATCACCGTCTGGATAGACATCAAGCCGCCTTGGCATGTCCCCTGATCGCCAACCTTCAGCCGACCCAAGCAAGGCATCCGCGCCAGCCACATTGCCGATACGCAATATGCAAACTTCGATACCATAATCCGCCGCGCGCGCGACAGCCATGGCTTCCATATCTCGCTTAACCTCGCCGTAGGCATTTACCGGATTTAGAGAGCTATTCTCATCAAATGGAACCCCTTGCCCAGCGCCATAGACAGCAGATGACGACGCTATGACAACCCGTGGGATTTTGGCAAGGACAGCGGCATGCAAAGCTTGATCCACCAACGACACGTTGGTCGCCAGATATTCCACATCAGCTTTGTTGCCGGCGCCAGTCCCGCCTAAGAAAACAAACAGCCCATCCACTCCACCGACAGATTTAGAATACTGTAAAAATGGCTCTAACTCAGCTAAATTGGGCCAAATGAGTGTATTTTGCATGGTGCGTTGTGGTGTTCGGAATTGCCAATCGATACACAGCTCTGTGTCTTTTGCGTCCGACCAAACGGCCCGTAAAAGCCGCCCAATGCGTCCAGAAGCCCCCAAGAACACAAATCGTTTGGAGTGATCGTTAGCTCGCGACATACTGCCAGACACCTGTTTAAACCTTGACTTCAATAGCCCGCGCGCACCAAGGGCCGCGCCATGACTATCAAACAGACTTAGACACAAAACCAGCGCAAGGCTAGGGTATATGGCGCATCAGCGTTCGCCCGGCGGATACCCAAGCACGACGCTGACACGCCTCAATCATGCAATTTTACCAAGCGTTATACTGTAGGTACTTGCCGGACATTTCAACTTTGACGCGGTCACCTTTTGGGTTTGCTTCACGCTTTACCGACATTTCAAAATCAATTGCGGACATAATGCCATCGCCGAACTCTTCGTGAATGAGTGCTTTGAGTGTGGGCCCGTAGACGCCAACAATTTCGTAAAAGCGGTAGATGCAGGGGTCGGTCGGAATGGCTTGTTCCCAGATTTTTGTTGGGCTCTCTTCCAAAACGGACGCCGCGTCTTCCGTGAGCCCCAAAAACTTGACCAATTCAGCGGCTTTATCAGCAGGAAATGCGTTCATACCCATGCAAGCGGAATGTGTGAACACAGGGCTCATACCGATGGCATCGGCGATGCCGTCCCAAGTGAGGCCCGCTTTCTTTTTGGCTTCGATAATTTGTACTGTTACGTCTTCTTTCATCAGCATGAGATGCTCCTTTGTGATGGGCCTATTGAAAGGCCAGAGTGGCGAGGACAAGGCATAACAAGGCCAAGCCTCCAGATAGGGTTTTCCAAAATCGCTCGGGATTGCGCTCGGCCAATGGGATATGGCGACGCGCAGTATAGCGTAACGAAGGCGAACGCAGATTGGCGGCAAATTCAGACAACGCATCGTGGCGGCGCGCAGGATCGGGGTGAACCGCCTTAGCCAAGGCATCATCCAACCACGCTGGCATCGGATGGGCGTCATCGCGGGCATTGCGGTATCGCAGCCGCGTTCTATCACGTGGGCTTCGCACTTTGCCAACTTGCGTGCCGTAAGGCAAAACACCGGTCAGCATTTCGTAGGCAATCACTCCCAAAGAAAACAAATCCGACCGCCAGCTTACTTGTTCACCAGAGAAGTATTCAGGCGCTGTGTATTGCAGGGTGCCCAAGATGCCATCTTCTTCGCGCATCGGCGCGGCCTCTTGCACGCCAGCAACATAGGTCGACCCGAAATCAATGATCTTGGCCACACCATCCGTATCAAGCATGATATTTTCAGGACGCAAATCTTGATGCAACATTTCGCGCCGGTGAAAGGCGCGCAATCCACGGATCACTTGTTCCAAGATGTCGCGTACTTGCTCGAAACTGGGCTTAGGGTTGTCTTGCATCCATTGACGCAATGTCTGACCTTCGATGAAGTCAGTCACCACATATAGACCCGAACGCGGTCCAAGTGATGCGGGCGCACCTAAAACATGGACGTTGTCTAAACGGCGTGCAATCCAGTCTTCCATCAAAAAACGACGCAACCCATCAGCATCGTCTTTCAAATCCGACGCTGGAATTTTCAAGGCAACAGTTTCGCCGTCGGGCGCTTTGGCTAGAAAAATATGGGACCGATGATTTGCGTGCAACTCGCGTAAAATTTTGTAACCATCCAGCATGCTGCCTTCGCGCGGCAAAGCCGGAATGGGCAAGGTTCGAGCCTGTTGATCGAACTGGGTTTCATCTGACGTGGGCACGGCATCAATCCGCACGATTTGAACCGTCAGATTGTCTGTGCTGCCTGCCTCCAAGGCGTCGTTCAGGATATGTTGTGCGGCATCATCCAATGTCGGAGCCTCAGCAATACGCTGTGCGACTGTGCGTGCGATCCAGTGTTCGTGCACCCCGTCGGTGGTCAAAAGAAACACATCTCCACGCGATACTGGCTCTGCGCGATACTCAATATCAACGCTGCTTGCAGCACCAATCGCGCGCGACAGCACCGTTTCACCAGCCCCCAAGGACACATGGTGATCATTGGTAAGGGGCTCTAGACTCAGACCCGAAAGTCGCCAAATGCGGCTATCTCCAACATGAAACAGATGCGCGGTTCTGGCTTTGAGCACCAGCGCCGCAAGGGTACAAACGTGGCCGCGATCCGCATCGACCAAACCCGCGAAACTGCTTTGGGCATACAGCCACGCATTGGCCGCCGAAATCACTCGTGACGCAGCGGTTTTGACAGTCCAAGCGTCAGGCGTGCTGTAGTAATCTGCCAGTAGGCTTTTGACGATTGTCTCGGAAGCCACAGCAGACACTTCAGATGTCGATATGCCGTCAGCCAGCGCAATCGTGATGCCTTTAAATGAAAGCGCGCGCTCGTCTGGAACGAGCGCGCCGTAAAAGTCTTGGTTGTGCGCTTTGTGTCCGGCCGAAGTTGCCTGACCAATACTGACAGAAAGGGAAGAGGCAGTTGTTTGTGTATCGCGCACGAAAACCAGCTTTCAAGAAATGAACCCAGCCCGTTTGGGCTGGGTTGGTATCTATAATTCAGCAGGTGTGCCGACAGACCCCGTTACAGAACGCTTAGGAGACGTCTTGAAGTGCGTCGCATAGATCACGCCACCAACAAAGGTCAGGCCACCCACGAGGTTGCCAAGAACCACTGGGATCTCATTGTAGATGAAGTAGTCAGCCCAAGTGAATTGCCCGCCGAGCATGATGCCTGATGGGAACAAGAACATGTTTACGATTGAGTGCTCAAAACCAAGGTAGAAGAATACGATGATCGGCATCCACATTGCCATGATTTTACCTGAAACACTGCTGGACATCATCGCTGCTACAACGCCTGTAGAAACCATCCAGTTACACATCACGGCACGAATAAAAACCGTCAACAAACCGGCACCGCCAGCAGCCGCATAGCCCAAAGTCCGCGCTTCACCGATTTGACCGATCCGTTGGCCAACGGCGTTTGGTTCTTGGCTAAAGCCCATGGTAAAAATGATCGCCATAAACACAGCAGTGGTCAATGCGCCCGCAAAGTTGCCGCAGAACACAAGCCCCCAATTGCGAAATACGCCTTTCCAAGTCATCCCTGGACGTTTGGCAATCACAGCCAAAGGCGCGAGGGTGAAAACACCGGTCAAAAGATCGAAACCCAAAAGGTAGAGCATGCAGAACCCAACAGGGAACAGTAGGGAGGCGACAAGAAAGTTGCCCGTGTTAACGGCGATAGTCACCGCGAAAGCTGCGGCAAGCGCTAGGATCGCGCCCGCCATATAAGATCGGATCAACGTGTCTTTGGTGGACATCAAAATTTTAGATTCGCCGGCTTCGATCATCTTCGCCGCGAACTCGGCTGGTTGTACATATGCCATGAGGTTCTTCCTTCGGTTGGATTAAGCGTTTTGAAGTTGTTTTTCTTGGAGACAGAGGGAGATATTCCCCCCTTCAACTTTCACTGGGAACACACTCGTCTTGCCTGTGTCTGCGCCCTGAGCTTCTCCTGTTTCCAAAGAGATGACCCAGTTTGTCAGCGGGCAAGACACCGTGGTGCCATGAACGATACCCGCGCTGAGCGGACCGTCTTTAAACGGGCAACGATCCTCAAGCGCGTAGACTGCGTCTTGTGAGGTGCGAAACACCGCGATGGTTTTTGAGTTTGTGATCACTCGGCGCGCGCCTTGGCGCGGAATATCGTCGAGCGTGCCGATAGCGATCCATTGGTTGTCCTGAACAGTCATTATTCTGCTGCCTCCAGTGAAGAAAGGTCTGCCAATGGTGAGAACTCGTGCGCTTCTGCGCCCTGAACACGTTCAGCCCATGGGTCAATTTGCGCGAATGTTTGAGAGTACAAGAAGCGCTCGTAATAGGTTTTGCGTTGCTCTGCATCATCGTAGATCACAGATTTCACGTGGTCGTAGCTTAGGCGATCGGCCCATTTGTAGATGCGTTCAAGGTAGAAACCTGTTTCGCGGTAGTACTGTGTCAGCGCCCCGCAATATTCGAGAACTTCTTCTTCTGTCTCAACATTGCCAAGCTTGGTGGTGCCTTGAATATGCAAACCAGCCGCACCGCCGTAGAGAATTTCATAGCCACTGTCGACACAGACGATACCGATGTCTTTACAGGTGCTCTCGGAACAGTTGCGCGGACAACCAGACACAGCAAGTTTCAGTTTCGCAGGAGACCAAGAGCCCCAAAGCAGACGCTCAAGCTTGATACCAAGGCCAGTGGAATCTTGCGTGCCAAAGCGACACCAATCCGTGCCCACACAGGTTTTCACGGTCCGCAGACCCTTGGCATAGGCCGCCCCAGAAACCATGCCCGCGTCGTTGAGATCTTTCCAAACGGGGATCAAATCGTCTTTTTTGACGCCCAAAAGGTCGATCCGCTGACCGCCTGTGACCTTAACAGTTGGGATGCTGAATTTATCAGCCACGTCAGCAATCGCACGCAGCTCGTCTGGCGTAGTGATCCCGCCAAACATACGGGGCACAACGGAATAAGTGCCGTCTTTTTGGATGTTCGCGTGCACACGCTCGTTGATAAAACGCGACTGTTGGTCGTCGACATATTCACCTGGCCAATCGGACACGAGATAGTAATTCAGCGCAGGGCGACATTTGGCGCAGCCTTCTGGCGTGTTCCATTCAAGCTCTTGCATCACAGCGGGAATAGACTTCAATTCTTTGGCTTTTATCATACGACGCACGGTGCCGTGGTCATGCGTTGTGCAGCTACACATGGTTTCAACGTCAGGCAATTTGAATTCATCACCCAAAGTCAGCGCCATCACGTTTTCAACAAGACCCGTACATGTGCCGCAAGAGGCCGACGCTTTCGTGTGTGCGCGGACTTCTGCCAAAGTGGTCAGGCCCATGGCGTTGATTTTTGAGACAATCGTGCCCTTGGTGATACCGTTACAGCCACAGATTTCCGCGTCATCAGACATGTTCGCAACCATGGCCAGTGGATCAACCGCGCCACCCCCTTGGAAGGCTTGACCAAAGATCAATGTGTCGCGCATCTCAGAGATGTCTTCGCCAGACTTGAGCATCTCATTGTACCAACCACCATCATCAACAGCACCGTAAAGCACCGCACCGATGATCTTGTTGTCTTGGATGATAACACGTTTGTACGTACCGCTTTTCGCATCGCGCAACACGATGTCTTCGCGATCGTCGCCTTCGGCAAAATCACCAACAGAGTAGAGATCACACCCCGTGACTTTTAGTTTTGTTGGCGTTTCTGTGTGCACGAAGGCCGCATCAGATGGGCCAGTCAGATGCGCGGCCGCAACTTTCGCCATTTGGTAAAGTGGTGCTACAAGACCGTAAACCATGCCGCCCACTTCGACACATTCGCCAACAGACAAAATGTCAGGATCAGACGTTTGCATGCCGTTTGTTGTGACAATGCCGCGATTCACTTCGAGGCCTGCGTCTTTGGCAAGCTGAACACTCGGGCGAATGCCAACAGCCATAACAACGATGTCGCACTTGATCAGCGTGCCGTCATCCAGCTCAACACCGGAGACTTTGCCGTCTTCGCCGATGATCTGTTTGGTGTTGGATTTGCAGCGAATATCGATCCCGCGGCTTTCCAGCTCTTTTTCAAGCAAGTAACCCGCAGCCGTATCAAGCTGACGTTCCATCAGAGTCGGCATCAAGTGCAAAACCGTCACGTCCATGCCCAAAATGTTCAGACCTGCTGCTGCCTCAAGGCCCAAAAGACCGCCGCCAATGACAACAGCACTGCCACCTTTGCCAGCAGCATCGCGCATGGCATTCGTGTCATCCAGATCGCGGTAGGCAAGCACTCCGTCAAGTTTATGACCGGGGCACGGGATGATGAACGGATCAGAACCGGTTGCCACGACCAATTTGTCGTAGCTTTCAGTGATACCATTCTCGGACGTGACCGTTTTCGCCTCACGATCAATCTTGGAAACTTTGGCACCCATATGCAATGTGATGCCGTTGTCTTTGTACCAAGCTTCATCGTGAATGATGATATCATCAAAGGATTTTTCGCCAGACAAAACCGGCGACAGCATAATGCGGTCATAGTTCACACGTGGTTCTGCATTGAAAATAGTAACGTCATAGGCATCGCCCGCGTCAAAAAGATGCTCGAGCATCCGGCCAGGTGCCATGCCGTTTCCGACCACTACAAGTTTGAGTTTTTGTGTCATGTACCTATGTCCTGTTTCGGCTTTTGCACGTTAGGACACGAGGTGTTTGATAAGCTCGGCACCGCATCCCTGACCTTTTAAAAAGATCACGTGCAGCGCCGTTGCTGCGCTCTCAAGGAGAGCAAAAATATGATTGTCTGCCACATCATTGTGGCGGGGCATCTTTACCCGACTTAACTCAGCAATGCGCCGAGACGCCGCTCGGTTCAAGGGCACCGCTTTATACAGGCACAAATTTCATGTGACTTTTAGGTCAAGTTTCGCCAATGCTCAAAAAAAGCGCGGAAATTACCCTCACTGTCTAAAACAATGACGCAAATTTGACAGTTCATTTACGAAAATGGAGTGATCAGCCTCAGGTGATTCCCGCTTATACCGTGTCAAAGACGCTTGCTGGCCTCAACCACAAGTTCATCAAGCCCCGCGCCGCCACCGGTCACAAACGCGACCAATTGCGCCTTCATCCGAGGTTCCCAAAAATCAGAAATGTGATCAGCCACGCCCTGAGCCTGATCGATTTTGGGCTGCGTCTTGAAAAATGCGGCAATCTGATTGGCCATACGAACCATACTATCTGGTGACATCTTTGGGTCCTGCTTCAATGCGATCTGGATGTGAGAAAATTTCGAACGTTTGCGCGCGGGCGAATGCAATCAAGGTCACGCCTGCAGCCTCAGCGACATCCACAGCCAAAGCCGTTGGAGCCGATACAGCAATCAAAGCGGGGCATCCGACCATGGTCGTTTTTTGCACCATATCTACAGACGCGCGACTGGTGATCACAAACGCGCCGCCTGCAGGATCGACACCAGCGCGGTTCAGACCACCAATCAGCTTATCAAGCGCGTTGTGCCGACCGACATCCTCACGCGCCATCAAGATGCCTTTGCCCGCGATCAAAAAGCCAGCGGCATGGACCGCACGCGTTTGGTCATGCAGCGGCTGTTGCTTGCGCAACTGATCGGTGGCTTGCTTAACATCAAAGGTGGTCAAAAGACCTCGCGTCTGCGGTATTGTCGGCAAAGCCCGCAGCGCCTCGTTCAGGCTATCGATGCCACACAGGCCGCAGCCCACTGGCCCCGACATATATCTGCGGCGCGCGTTTACCACTTCAGCTTGTTGCGCGTTCAGCCAAAGCTGCGCCTCAAGCCCCGTTGGGTGTTCAACGACTTCAATGCGCTCGACATCTGATATCTTAGCGACAAATCCCTCGCTCAAGGCAAAGCCGTAAGCGAAGTCTTCCACATCTTGCGGGCTCGCCATCATAACGGCCTGCGTTGTGCCATTGAAACTGATCGCGATAGCGGTCTCTTCCGCCAAGCTATGCCCAGATATATGCCGCGCAGGCTCTCGCACCTGTTACTCAGCCGCAGGGGTGATACGACGCGATTGTGCCGCTTGTGATGCATAGTCTTCTTGCCACTCACTTGGACCGTTCGACAGGCTGACCTGCACCGCTGTCACTTTGTATTCAGGGCAATTGGTCGCCCAATCTGAATAGTCAGTGGTGATCACATTGGCTTGCGTGTCTGGGTGATGGAAGGTGGTGTAGACAACCCCAGTAGACACCCGATCCGTCAGCGTCACACGCAGCGAGGTCTCTCCCGCCCGCGACGTAAGGCGCACCCAATCCCCATCAGAAATACCGCGTACTTCGGCGTCATGCGGATGCACTTCCAGCACATCCTCATCATGCCAAGCGACATTTTCTGTCCGTCGCGTTTGCGCGCCGACATTGTATTGCGACAAGATCCGCCCCGTAGTGAGCAACAACGGGAAGCGCGGACCAGTACGTTCGTCCGTGGCGATGTATTCGGTGATCATCAAACGGCCTTTGCCACGCACAAACCCGTCGACATGCATCAAAGGCATCCCGTCAGGATGCTCTTCGTTGCAGGGCCATTGCACAGACCCTTTGTCTTCAAGCAGCTGATACGTCACATCAGAAAACGACGGCGTCGTCGCTGCGATCTCGTCCATGATTTCGCTCGGGTGGGTGTAAGTCCACCCCGCGCCCATGGCATTCGCCAGCATTTGGGTCACTTCCCAGTCGCCGTATCCATTGCGCGGTGCCATAACTTTACGCACGCGGTTGATGCGGCGCTCTGCGTTGGTGAAAGTGCCGTCTTTTTCCAAGAACGTAGACCCCGGCAAGAACACATGTGCGTAGTTCGCTGTCTCATTCAAAAACAGATCGTGCACAATCACGCATTCCATCGCCGCAAGTCCAGCCGCCACGTGTTTGGTGTCTGGATCAGATTGCAAAATGTCTTCGCCCTGACAGTATAGACCTTTGAAGGTGCCATCGACGGCCGCGTCCAACATATTAGGAATACGCAGCCCTGCTTCAGGGTCGATTTTCACACCCCAAAGGCTTTCAAACACATCGCGCGCATCGGTGTTTTTCACGTGACGGTAACCAGGCAATTCATGTGGGAACGACCCCATATCACAAGCGCCCTGCACGTTGTTTTGACCACGCAGCGGGTTCACGCCCACGCCCTTGCGACCGATATTGCCCGTCAGCATCGCAAGGTTGGCGATGCCCATCACAGTGGTCGACCCTTGGCTGTGCTCTGTCACCCCAAGACCATAGTAAATCGCGCCATTGCCGCCTGTCGCAAACAGACGTGCCGCCGCGCGCAGCTCTTGCGCATTAACGCCTGTCAAAAGCGCTGTGGCCTCTGGGCTGTTCTTGGGATCAGATACAAAAGTCGCGTAATCAAGGAATTCATCCCAATCGCAACGGGTGCGAATGTAGTCTTCATCCATCAGGCCCTCGGTCACGATCACATGCGCGATGGCCGTTACAACAGCGACGTTTGTACCGGGTCGCAGTGGCAGATGATGCGCGGCTGAAATATGCGGTGACTTCACCAAATCAATGCGCCGCGGATCGATAACAATCAACTTGGCCCCTTGGCGCAGACGCTTTTTCAAACGCGAAGCAAACACAGGGTGGCCATCGGTTGGGTTGGCGCCGATCACGATCACAACATCGCTGTGCTCAACACTGTCAAAGTCTTGCGTGCCCGCCGAAGTCCCAAAGGTTTGACCCAAGCCGTAGCCTGTTGGCGAATGACACACCCGCGCACAGGTGTCTGTGTTGTTATTGCCAAACACAGCCCGCGCGAGCTTTTGCACCAAATAGGTTTCCTCGTTGGTGCAGCGACTTGATGTGATAACGCCGATGGATTTTTGACCATAGGTCTCTTGCAATCCACGCATTTTTTGCGCGGCAAAGCCCAAGGCTTCGTCCCACGACACTTCGCGCCAAGGGTCTTCGATCTTATCGCGGATCATTGGCGACAAGATGCGGTCGCTGTGATTGGCATAGCCATAGGCAAAGCGACCTTTGACACAGGAATGACCACGGTTCGCTTTACCATTTTTGTAAGGCACCATGCGCACCAAAGTGTCGCCATTCATCTCGGCTTTGAACGAACATCCAACCCCGCAATAAGCGCAGGTGGTGACGACAGATTTAGTCGGCGTCCCAAGATCGATCACAGATTTTTCTTGCAGCGTCGCTGTTGGGCAGGCTTGGACGCAAGCGCCACAACTGACACAATCTGACGTCATGAAATCATCAAGCTTGGTGCCAGCAGAAATGCGACTGTCAAATCCGCGGCCTTCCATCGTCAACGCGAAAGTCCCCTGAACTTCTTCACAAGCGCGCACACAACGCGAACAGGCGATGCACTTAGAAGGCTCGTAGGTGAAATACGGATTGCTCTCGTCTTTGGGCATGTATTTTGGATTTGGACCTGACGCGTTGCGTGTCGCGAAATGCGTCTCGACAGCTTCATAACGCACATCGCGCAAGCCCACGACACCAGCCATGTCTTGCAATTCACAATCGCCGTTGGCCGCACAGGTCAGACAATCAAGCGGGTGATCAGAGATGTACAACTCCATCACGCCTTTGCGCAGTTTTTGCACTTTTACCGTTTGGGTTTTAACGATCATCCCGTCAGACACAGGCGTTGTACAAGACGCAGGCATGCCACGGCGGCCTTCGATTTCGACCGCACAAAGGCGGCACGATCCGAAGGCTTCCAAATTGTCAGAGGCGCAAAGCTTGGGCACGGTGATGCCTGCTTCGGCTGCCGCACGCATAACGGATGTGCCTGTTGGCACTGTGATGTCAAATCCATCAATGTTCAGCGTCACAGGCGCGCCAGTTTGTACGGGCGTGCCCATGTCGCGGTCATCTTGAATGCCGTTGCCGTCAACGCCGTCCCAAGGAATTACAAAATCTTTCATTCTGCGGCCTCCGCTTTGCGGTCAAAATCATCTGGAAAATGCGTCAGGGCTGACATGACCGGATAAGGCGTGAAGCCCCCCAGCGCACAAAGTGATCCGTCTCGCATGGTATCACAAAGATCGACCAAAAGCTCTTTTGCTGCACCATCACCGGCGGCAATACGATCAATCGTCTCGACTCCGCGCACAGATCCGATCCGGCACGGGGTGCATTTGCCACAACTTTCAACAGCACAAAATTCCATCGCAAAGCGCGCCATCGACAGCATGTCTGTGGTCTCGTCGAACACCACAACGCCTGCGTGACCGATCAAACTGCCAGCGGCATCGAATTCCTCATAGCCAATCAACGTGTCGAAATCCGAGGGCGGCATATAGGCCCCCAAAGGCCCGCCGACCTGTACGGCTTTCACCGGCTTGCCTGAGGCTGTGCCGCCACAAACATCATTGACCAACTCGCCCAAAGGAATACCAAAGGGCGCCTCGAACAATCCGCCGCGTGCGACATTGCCAGCGATCTGCAAAGGTGTCGTCCCACGTGAGCGCCCGATGCCGAAGTCTTTGTAAAAGGCAGCACCTCTCTCGAAAATCACGGGAACCGTCGCCAAGGACAGCACGTTGTTCACAACAGTGGGTTTTCCAAACAGACCTTCAAGCGCTGGCAACGGTGGTTTGGCGCGCACGACGCCGCGCTTGCCCTCCAGCGAATTCAACAAAGACGTCTCTTCGCCGCAGACATATGCGCCCGCGCCAACCCGCACTTCCAATTCAAAAGTGCGATCCGAGCCCAGCAGATTTTGACCCAAAACGCCCGCGTTCTGCGCAATCACGATGGCCTTGTTCATCACCTCGATCGCATCCGGGTATTCTGCGCGTAGATAGATGTAACCTTTGGTGGCATTCACCGCGAGACCGGCAATGATCATGCCTTCGATCAAGCAAAAGGGATCACCCTCCATCAACATGCGGTCCGCGAAAGTACCACTGTCGCCTTCGTCTGCATTACAAACGATGTACTTTTGATCGGCCTCAGCACCCAGAACAGTGTTCCACTTGATGCCCGTCGGAAAACCAGCCCCGCCGCGTCCGCGCAGACCAGAGTCTGTAACCTCAGCAACGATGTCTTTGCCCGTCATTGACAAGGCGCGTGTGAGGCCCGAAAGCCCGCCATTCGCCTTGTAGTCATCCAAGTTCAAAGGATCGATCAAGCCGCAACGCGCAAAGGTCAAACGCGTTTGTTTGGCAAAAAATGGAATGTCCTCAACAGCGCCAAGGGATGGGAATGTATCATCCAACACCGCGACAGCGTCTTGGGGCTGAACTGGCCCGTAGGCTTTGCGGCCCGCGCCTCGATCAATCTCAACCAAGGGCTCAAGCCAGACCATGCCACGTGATCCATTGCGGATCAACTCAACCTCTAACCCACGATTTTTGGCCTCAAGCACGATGGCCGCGGCAACCGCATCTGCACCAAGAGATTTGGCTGCGCTGTCTGCAGGAACGTAAATTTTCATGCGCCAGCCTCGCTCAAGATTTGATCCATTTTGGAAGCATCAACGCGCCCCACCACTTTGCCGTCAACCATGGCCGCAGGCCCGCAGGCACAAAGCCCAAGACAATAGACGGGTTCAATCGTCACAGCACCGTTTGCTGTGGTGCCATGCCAAGCGACACCGAGCTTTTCAAGCGTCGCATCGGCAAGATCATTGGCCCCCACGGCTTGGCACGCTTCAGCGCGGCAAATTTTCACAACGTGGCGACCCAATGGGGCCTCTTTAAAGTCGTGATAAAACGACACAACGCCATGCACTTCTGCGGCACTGATGTTTAGCGTTTGCGCAAGAAGAGGGACAGCGGATTGCGGCACATGATCAAACGTTTCCTGCAATGCGTGAAGCATCGGCAAGAGTGGGCCTTCGAGCGATATCTGTGTCATGATGACATCAAGGATCGAAGCATCGCTGGGCGTTTCATGTGGATGGCGCATCGCATGTCCTTTGTGCAGTTGCGCAAACAGACCATGATCGCGGACCTAAATTCAATAAGCAATTTTGTGACCCTACGCACGCCCAGCTGTGCATTTATTGAAAGGCGTGTTGCCGATCCTGCGCACATCAAAACATGTTAGTGCTGCGATGTGCTCTATTTTGAATTGCTGCGACGCAAGAAGGGCGAAATTCGAAAAGACGACGCGGAAGACGCTCGGGACCGTGTGCGCAACACCGGCGTATTTTGCGACGTACCGCCTTGCGATTCACGGAACACGATGTAGAGGCCTGACATAATGATGATACCAGCGCCAATAACTGTGCCCAGATCGATGGACTCGCCAAAGAACAGGGACCCGAAAAGGGTCGCCCAGATGATTTGAGAATATTGCATCGGCGCAACGATGGCGGCCTCGGACGCCTTATATGCAATGATCAAAAACACGCCACCAGTGAAGCCAAGGACAGACAAAGCGCCAATGCCACCCAGATCATTGATCGGCAAAGGCTTATACGTAAACACCATCAACGTGCCCATGATGATGAAATTCGCGACCATCGGATACAGCATCAACACAACGGTGCGCTCTTCGCGCCCAACTTTACGTACAATGATCGACGCCAACCCACCAAGACAGGCACAGGTCAAAGCGGCAGCATGCCCCAATGTTAAATCTGTGGAACCGGGGCGCAATACAACGAAAACGCCGATAAGACCAACGACAACAGCGCCCCAACGATGCGGGCCCACGCGCTCTCCCAAAACAGGAATGGACAAGACTGTGATCAACAACGGCGTGGCAAAAAGAATGGCGTAGACTTGCGCCAGTGGCAAAACAGTAAACGCATAAAACGCGCACATGACGTTGATGGTCGTACAAAAGGTTCTCAGAGCCGTCCACCACGGGTGCACAGGGCGCAAATGGCCTGATGTTTTGTCCCGAATCAACATGAAAGTGACTAGCGGAAAGGAAAACAGCGTTGAGAAAAAGATCATCTGAAAAGGGGAATAGGACACCCCCAAATACTTGATCACAGCATCATGGGTCGCAAAAACTGCGAATGCAAACAAAGCGTAAAATGCGCCAGAGATATTCATGAGCAGTCTTTCCGTTTTTTGTTAGCGATAACCGATGAAGTCATAAGTTTCGTACCTGTAGTTTAGACACTTGTCGAGGCAGCTATAGCGCCCCAAATATAAGATATGACAAACGCCCACAAATCCGCCACTTGCTGCTATTGCGGCGCGCATAGCATCTTAACGCTTTCAGGAAAAACTCGGCACGAGCTGCAATGCACATCATGTGGCGCGCCATTGCGACGGATGAAATCGTTGCGCACAGATCACGTGATCGATTCGTTTACGGTGCAAGGCACGCACAAATCCAAACCAAAGCGCAGCAAGGAAAAGTCTAAGGATCGATATAAGTCGCGCAACAAAAAGAAATCTATCGCGCACCGGTTGATTGATGTCGCAGAAGACATTTTTGATATTTTTGACTGACATCAAAAAAACCGAGGCATCGTTTCCAATGCCTCGGCCTAAAGTACTATCGGAAACCTTACAGGCTGGCTGTAAGTGCCTCGATGATTTTGTCGCCCATTTCTGTGGTGGACACGGCGGTTACGCCGTCTTCGCCCAGCAAGTCAGCAGTCCGTGCGCCGCCTGCCAAAACAGTTTCAATCGCTGTTTCCAAACGTGTCGCTTCATCGCCTTGATCAAACGAGTAGCGCAATGCCATCGCGAATGAGAGCACACATGCGATTGGGTTGGCTTTGCCTTGACCCGCGATATCTGGGGCTGAGCCGTGTACCGGTTCGTACATGGCTTTCGGACGACCATTGGCCATCGGCAGACCCAAAGACGCGGATGGCAACATGCCCAGAGACCCAGTGAGCATTGCCGCACAATCGGACAAGATATCGCCGAACAGGTTGTCGGTTACGATGACGTCGAACTGCTTAGGCGCACGCACCAATTGCATCGCGCCGTTGTCGGCGTACATGTGAGACACTGCAACTTCTGGGTAATCAGCAGCAACCTCGTTGACGACATCGCGCCACAAAATACCGGATTCCATCACGTTGGCTTTTTCCATGGAACACAAACGTTTGTCGCGCTTCATGGCCAATTCGAACGCGGCACGGGCCGCACGCTCGATTTCGCTTTCGGTATAACGTTGAGTGTTGATACCAACGCGTTCGTTGTTTTCAACAAAAATACCGCGTGGTTCACCGAAGTAGATGCCAGAGGTCAATTCGCGTACGATCATGATATCGAGACCGGCGACGATGTCTTTTTTCAGTGACGAAAAATCGGCCAAAGCATCGAAACACTGGGCAGGACGCAAGTTTGCAAACAGGTCCATTTCTTTACGCAGGCGCAAAAGGCCGCGCTCAGGTTTGACGGAAAAATCAAGATCGTCGTATTTTGGACCACCAACAGCACCAAGCAAAACAGCATCAACGCTTTGCGCTTTTTCCATAGTCTCATCGGAAATTGGGGCACCATGTGCGTCGTAAGCAGCACCACCGACAAGGTCGTGAGACACATCAAATTTTAGACCGCGTTTGTCACCAAACCAATCGATGACTTTGACGACCTCGGCCATCACTTCGGGGCCAATACCGTCACCGGGCAGAATAAGAAGAGATGGCGTGCTCATATCGCATTTTCCTTGTGTTTAAGCGTTGGTTTCGCCTACCCGACGACGCGGTGAAGGTCAAGGAAAGGCCTTTTTATACGCTCAAACTTGATGCCAGAAGACCCCAAACAGCCGCGACGCGGCCAAGGACACTGGTGCCACTGTCATCATTCCAGCAAATGTTTATAATTTCGGAAATGCGGCCGGAACTTGGGATGAAACAACGCCTCACCGACCGAGCACGCGCAAAGGACAAATCAGAGAAGGCTTTGAGCGCAGCTATGAAGCATCAGGCGTTCAAACCATTTTGCTGCGCGCAGGTGATTTTATTGATCCAACAGACGTCGCGGACGATGTGATGCGGATGGTGTTGCTGCGCCATATCAACCAAAGCAAACTCTTATTACCGAGTAAAAGCAACAACATGCACGCCTTTTGCTATTTGCCAGACTGGGCACGTGCCGCCGTGTTGTTGACCGAGACGCGAAACACATTGGCCCAATTTGAGGATATCCCCTTTGGAGGTTACACCTTTACGTTAAAAGAATTGCAGATAGAGCTTGAACACGCTTTGGGATGTGCCACACGCCTTAGGCACCGCCAAATGTGATCGCCTTGTGCCCGATTTTGAACGCACCGACATGAGCACCGTTATGCGTGCGTCATTGCCGCGCGATATCTATCCACACAAGGCCGTGCCGAAATAAGGCCCCCTCACTGTTTGAGGCCAATGACCATGACACCCCGGCGTCGATCACCTTGAGATCGGCGGAGGGCAATACATAATCGACACGTAGATTTCCAGGGACAGGATCATCCCAATCAGCCGTGTCCAAGGCGGCATCGCCGGTATGCGCATCGTTGGAGATGCCTTTCGCATGTGCTGAATGTGGCTGCGGATCTTGCAATCTTGAGTCGGCCAAAAGGGCCTGCACGTCTTCAATGCGGCCATCGCCATCATGCGGGTCCAAGTTAGCATCGCCGATCACTATGAACGGCGTAGTCGGCGCAGGTGCGCCAAGCCGCCCATCCAAATAGTACCGCCAAAGCGCAATTTCATCAGCGTTGCGCAACCCATTGCGATCCTCGTCGCCGTCGAACACAGGCGTCGTGGCATAGAAGGCCAGCATGTGTATGGGCGTCTCGTCCCACAAAACAGGCACGTCCCAGTGGTTTGTGGACGACAGACGCAAGACGTCCAGATCGCCCGCGTCATAATAGTCGACAGGCACGCGCGCTTGCGGCAGGTCACGCCACAACAAGGTCGAAAAATCTGTGATTTTGTTGGCCTCAATCGGCAAGCGCGATAAAACCGCAAGCCCCCCTTGCCCATGAAATTCACCGTAAGATTGCGCATCTCGGGCTTGGCCCAAACGACCGTCTTTGTCCAAGTCACGTCCCGTGGATTGGCCCGCATTGCTGATACGAGAAAACACATGCGGATAGGCCGCCCCAGCTTGGGTCAGCGCCGACGCAAATGCGCGGACCGTATGCCCGTCAAAGTCGGTATCTATCCCAGTGAGCACCAAAACATCAGGCGTTGTTTTCAAAATGTGATCAATTGCGGATAGAATTTCGTTATCCTCGCCTGACAAAATATCGCGCAATAAAACACCCGGCCCTTTGCGCGATAGCTCGGCGTTCCAAGTCGCTACGCGCAACACATCTTGTGCGCCGGCGACAAAAGGACAAAGGCAAGAAAGACTTATTAGCCCAGCGCGAATCACGCTGGCATGGGGTCAAGGTCAGCCGCAGCATAGGTTTGGCGACGCTTGCCCTCGACCATATTGGCCACGCGACCCATCGCGATGCCGCGCATAAACAAAGAGGACGGCAAAAAGGCCCATGCTGCCACCAGCCAAATCATCGATTGGTAGTTCCCCACAGCCATTGCCCCAAACAGATTAGAGGCCGAATGAACGACCGCAGGAATAACAAACGGCAAAGCAAAGCCAAGAATGATATTCACCCGTGCGTCACGTTTCAGCCGCGACACCACATCGCCACCCGCCGTCGGATCAAAGGTCGGAAGGTTAATCCAAACATTGAAGGACCCCGATTTCGAGGGCCAGCGGCGACGTTGTAAAAGAAGTAAGAAAATCATCAGCGACACAAGCGACGTCAAATATGACACGCCAGCACAGACGCGCATCAAAGTGATATGATGCTCTGCGGTGCCTTCGGGCAAAGCCTGCACCATCAAACGCACGGGAGAATAATGAAAATCAAGGACATAGCCAATCAGCGCGCCGACAACTGTTACGAATTCACTGAAAATTGTCGGCGATGAGATACCGCTACAAATCGTCGTCAGCAAAAAAATCGTCACGAAAAGCGACAAGAACCGCACGCGATTGAACGGCGGTGCATCGCGGAATTCGACCAAACCTGGGTAGGGAGACGTATATTCGAAAAAAGTCAGGGCTGCGCCGAAGAGGGCAACAAGTGCAACAACTTGAGCTGAATCAGCAGACACGTTTGGAAGCAAAAACGACGGCATAGCGATCAACGCCACGACGAAAATAGAGCGCACGAATGCGCCAACCACACGGTTAAACACTGCCCATTTCCCTTCAAACTGGCCATGCGTGATACGATGCCACACACTTTTTCCATTTTGATTTTGCCAATAATGGCGAACTGCCTCAATATTGCCCAATTTTTGCCTTCTTTCATCTTTGCCAGCAAGTGATCATTAAGGTTAACGCGGAAATTAAGGCCGTTTCATGGACAAAACGGTGCGATTTTGCATCATTATCAACGGTATCTGGTCAAATCAGCCGACCTAAATCCTTGTGAATCGCAAGACTGAGGTGGCCGCGCAGCGTCAAAAAAGGACCATCGCTCAAATTTTCATAAAAAAATTCCAGTTTTTGAACGCTGTCAGGATCGGCAAATCACCGCCCAATGCTCCAAAGTCACTTCAACACATGGAAAAAAGCATAAACACGCCGAAGGGCAGTGCGTAACACCGCCGATTTGGCCAAGTTTTCGCTTTTTTCAAATCAAGACCTCCTGACCAATTTGCGAACTCTTGCTGGCAATAGGCAATTATCTGCATCGGCAATAAATCTCTTTTATTATTTATATTCAATGGGTTGAACGAATCATCCACTTGGAGCACCTCTATCAACAGCGGCACAATGTCGTTCAGTACTGTGAACCGCGCCAGTTCGGCGCATACCTAATATAAGGATAAACGAAATGAAAAAGATCGCACTCACCATCGGTATGACATCTCTTCTCGCAGCCCCTCTTTTTGCACAAGCTGCAATCGAAGATACAGACGGAAGCGGCGCTTACTCCTTTACAGAAGTCGCTGCAGCTTACCCTGACGTGACAGAAGAGACGTTCCTCGCCATTGATACGGATGCCAGCGGCGAAGTGTCTGACATTGAACTCAGCGTTGCCTTGGGCGAAGAAATGACCACGGAATAAGGGGCAAGCCCTTTTGGTCGACTATTTTATCGCCAAACGCACAACGGCGGCCCTAGGGCCGCCGTTGTCGTGTCTCACATGCCCGTTAGGGGCAATATTAAGAAGCAATGTGTTACACCCAAGGACGGTCTTTTTGCATCGACGCTTCAAAGGTATCGATAGAAGCCTTTTTCGCCAATGTCAGACCAATGTCGTCGAGGCCTTCCAGCAAACAATGCTTTTTGTGCGCATCGACGTCGAACGCAAATTCTTGGCCGTCTGAGGTCGTGACTGTTTGCGTTTCAAGATCGACAGTCATGCGTGCATTAGAGCCTTTTTCAGCATCATCCATCAACACATCGACCACATCCTGCGGCAAGACGATTGGCAAGATGCCGTTCTTGAAGCAGTTGCTGAAGAAGATGTCAGCGAAAGATGTGGAGATCACAC
Organism: Pacificibacter sp. AS14; assembly: GCF_038899935.1. Taxonomy (NCBI): domain Bacteria; kingdom Pseudomonadati; phylum Pseudomonadota; class Alphaproteobacteria; order Rhodobacterales; family Roseobacteraceae; genus Pacificibacter; species Pacificibacter sp. AS14. The sequence goes on along the minus strand of NZ_JBBMQI010000005.1, from coordinate 60,595 downwards.
ATTTGATGCCAAAGTCAGCGATCGCCCAAGGCGCGTGCTCGCGTGATGAGCCACAACCGAAGTTGTCGCCCGCCACAAGAATTTCCGCGCTGCGGTACTGAGGTTTGTTGAGAACGAAGTCCGCAATCTCAGTGCCGTCACGGTTAAAGCGCATCTCATCAAAGAGGTTCGCGCCAAAGCCTGTGCGTTTGATCGACTTCAAGAACATCTTTGGGATGATCATGTCGGTGTCGATGTTGACAAGTGGCATAGGTGCCGCAACACCATTGAGTGTTTGAAATTTTTCCATGGTGCCTCTCCTTACATCAATTCACGAACATCGGTCAGGCGACCGGTGAGCGCTGCGGCTGCGGCCATGCCTGGGCTGACAAGGTGCGTACGACCTTTGTAGCCTTGGCGACCCTCAAAATTGCGGTTCGATGTGGATGCACACCGCTCGCCTTCGGCCAATTGATCAGGGTTCATCGCGAGACACATAGAACAGCCCGCCATGCGCCATTCAAAACCAGCGTCTTTGAAAATCTGAGCAAGGCCTTCTTCTTCGGCTTGCGCACGCACAAGACCAGACCCAGGCACGATCATCGCGCGCATGCCGTCTTTGATCTTTTTGCCTTTGAGGATCTCAGCGGCAGCGCGCAAATCTTCGATACGGCCGTTTGTGCAAGATCCGATAAAGACGGTATCGATTTCGATGTCTGTCAATTTCTGACCCACTTCGAGACCCATGTAAGCGATGGAGCGACGCACCGCGTCCACTTTACCGCCTTCAAAGCTTTCGGGCGTAGGCACAACGCCAGTGATTGGCAGAACGTCCTCAGGAGAGGTGCCCCAAGTCACAACAGGCGAGATGTCTTCGCCTTTGAGCGTCACAACTTTGTCGAACACAGCGCCTTCGTCAGTGAATAGTGTTTTCCACCACGCCAAAGCTGCATCCCACTGTTCGCCTTTTGGCGCATGTGGGCGACCTTTTACGTAAGCATATGTGGTCTCGTCAGGTGCAATCAGACCAGCGCGCGCGCCGCCTTCAATCGCCATGTTACAAACCGTCATGCGGCCTTCCATGGACAGATTGCGGATCGCTTCGCCCGTGTATTCGATCACATAGCCAGTACCGCCACCGGTGCCAGTTTCGCCGATCACAGCCAAAGTGATGTCTTTCGCGGTCACACCGGGCTTCAACTTGCCAGTGATTTCCACTTTCATGTTCTTGCCTTTACGCTGGATCAGCGTTTGAGTTGCAAGAACGTGCTCGACTTCGGATGTGCCGATGCCGTGGGCCAGCGCGCCGAATGCGCCGTGTGTCGCTGTGTGGCTGTCACCACAAACAACAGTCATGCCGGGCAAAGTCCACCCTTGCTCAGGTCCAACAATGTGCACGATACCTTGGCGAACGTCAGACACGGGGTAGTAGTGAATGCCGAATTCTTTCGCGTTGGTGTCGAGCGCACCAACTTGGATGCGGCTCTCTTCGGTCATTGTCGCGGGGTCTGCGCGGTCCAGTGTTGTTGGAACGTTGTGATCTGGAACCGCGATTGTTTTATCGGGTGCATGCACCGTGCGGTTCGTCATGCGCAGGCCTTCAAAGGCTTGCGCTGAGGTCACTTCGTGAACGAGGTGACGATCGATGTACAACAAAGTGGTGCCATCTTCGGCTTCGTGGGCTACGTGCGCATCCCAGATTTTATCATAGAGTGTCTTCGGGGCGGTCATATCGCTCTCCGTTGATGGGTCAGAAGGAAAATTTGAACGTGTTTGTGGCATGCCGATCAGGCACGCGACAGCGTGGCTTAGCCCCGTAGTTGGGCCAGCACCGAGAGCGACGCACCATGGAACCGCCAAGGCAGCCGCGCGCGATCATCCATATCAAAAACACGTTTCATGTGGTGTGACATAGAGGGTTGCGCTGAGTCTCGCAAGGGTTTGCGATGCGGACCGCACAGATCAAGCTGCCTCGCGGGTTGCTCGCAAGGTATGTGCTGTGCCAAGCTGACAAAAAAGGACCGCACTTTTGGAACCGAGCCAGTTTAGCGATATTCTATTAACCACCAGTGGAGAAGCGCTGACGTTTCTCAAAGGGTTGAGCCGCAAATGGCAACTCTATCAAGTCATCATCTTGATCGTCTCACTGGGCACAACTTGGTTGGTTTCCAATGTTTTGCGCTCCAAAATGCGCGACTGGATGCGCACGCTGGCTGGGCGGCCAAAATGGCAGTTGCGCTGGCTTTTGCAAATCGAAAAACGGCTTTGGCTGATCCTGAGCGTACTATTGCTATGGGCGATTTTCAAAGTGATGCAAGAGATGACATGGCCGTCTCGATCCTATTTGATCGGCATTGCGGCCCGCATGGGCACGGCTTGGCTGATGATAGGGCTTACTGGACGTTTGGTTAAAAACCGATCTTTGCGCCGCGTGGTCACGTGGTCGCTTTGTGTCTATTTCGCGCTTTATTACCTGAATCTACATATGCGTGCCGCTGATTTTTTGGACTCTCTTGCGATCACGTTTGGCGACTTTAGTGTCTCATTGCTCGACATCACAAAGGCTTTGATTGTCACAAGCCTGCTGTTCACTTTGGCGCGCACCACGTCCGTTCAGGCCTCGAATAGTATTCGCAAAAATGACGACATTTCACCCTCGATGCGGGTGCTGATGGTTAAGATGTTGCAGGTTACCCTTTACGCCTCTGCCGCCTTTATCGGACTCAAAGCCGTGGGGTTTGATCTGACAGGTCTGGCTGTCTTGTCTGGGGCGATTGGGGTCGGTCTTGGATTTGGCTTGCAAAAAGTCGTGTCGAACCTTGTGTCTGGCATCATCATTTTGCTCGATAAGTCGATCAAACCGGGTGATGTGATCTCGCTTGGGGAAACCTTTGGGTGGATCAATACTTTGGGCGCACGCTATGCCTCTGTTGTCACCCGTGATGGCAAGGAATACCTGATCCCGAACGAGGACCTGATCACAAACCAAGTGGTGAACTGGTCGCACACCAATTCCTTTGTGCGGCTCGATATCAACTTTGGCACTGCCTACGGCGACGACCCGCACCTGGTCCGCCAAGTTGCCATCGACGCCGCCAATTCCATTGACCGCATTCATAGAGGCAAACCCACCGTTTGTCATATCGTTGGGTTTGGCGACAGTTCTGTGGATTACGTGCTGCGGTTTTGGATCACAGACCCCACAGGCGGACTGACGAACGTACGTGGAGCTGTGTTTTTGGCCCTTTGGGATGCTTTCAAAGAAAACAACATTTCGATCCCGTTCCCACAACGCGAGGTACGAATGTTGGATGATAACCCAGAAAACGGCGAAACATAGGCATATAGGGGAAAAGCCTTGCCCCCTGCCCTTTCCAAACGCGCCCAGACTATATAGATACGCGCGCTGTACCCCTGCAAACGGGCGAGAATCGAGAGCGTTGAGATCGACCTCTTTGGATGCTAAACTCTTCACAGGCCAACGTCGGGCTAAAACGGCGCATTATTTAAAGGGTCAATCATGACTGACGCGACACCGAATACATCAGACGCAAAATTTGGCGGCAAGCTGATGCTCGACTTTATCACGGACCACCTTGAGGCTGAAAAAGCCGAAGAGATCGTGACCATCGACTTGGAAACCAAATCTTCCATGGCTGATTACATGGTTGTTTGCTCTGGTCGCTCTGCGCGTCAAGTCGGCTCTTTGGCTGAAAAACTGTCCGCAAGCCTCAAGATCGAACACGACATTTTCTCTCGCATTGAAGGCAAATCGGCTGGCGACTGGGTGCTTTTGGATGCTGGCGACGTGATCGTTCACATTTTCCGCCCTGAAGTGCGCGAATTCTATCAGCTCGAAAAAATGTGGCTGTCATCGGATGAAGCGACTGCTTTGATGTCAGCGCGCCCTGAATCCTAAGGGCAGGCGTCGTGAAGGTTCATATCTGCGCCATGGGGCGGCTTCGTAGCAGCCCTGAAGCGACCCTAATCGACGATTACACCACACGATTTGACAGAAGCGGGCGGGCCTTAGGGCTTGGTCCGCTGTCGATCCATCAACTCGAAGACAAAAAGGGCGGCGGCATGAAGGCCGAAGCCGAAATCATCAGTCGCGCCATTCCAAGCGGCGCGCTGATTTGCACACTGGATGAGCGCGGCAAAACCCTGTCCTCGCCAGAATTTGCTGGCAAGCTCGGCGATTGGCGCGACAACGGGCGTCAAGACGTCGCCTTTATCATTGGCGGCGCTGATGGGATTGATCCCAGTTTGCGCGCACAGGCCGATTTTTCGATCTCTCTAGGCAAAATGGTCTGGCCGCATATGCTGGCACGGGTGATGCTGACCGAACAGCTGTACCGCGCTGCTTCTATTTTGGCCGGCGCGCCCTACCACCGAACCTAAAGAGTCCCCTTCACCTCAAAATGGTATCGAGACGAAACGCATTAATCGGCGATTTTTCGTCACCCATTGCGAGTAGAGGTTCACCAAAGCCCGCCAGCACGCTAGAAGAGGCCAAGTGAAATCCGAGGAGCCTCTCATGTCCGCACCCAAACCTGTCGTCCTTTGCATTCTAGATGGCTGGGGCCAACGCGATGAGATCGAGGGCAATGCCCCCGCGCAAGCCAACACACCAGCATATGATCGCCTGATGTCCACCTGCCCAACGGGGGCTTTGATCACCTTTGGTCCAGACGTTGGTCTGCCTTCTGGTCAGATGGGCAACTCAGAAGTTGGGCACACTAACATTGGCGCAGGCCGTGTTGTGGCGATGGATCTTGGGCAAATTGATTTGGCCATCGAAGATGGGTCTTTCTTTGAAAACGCCCAAGTCGTAGCCTTTGCGCAGACGCTTAAAAAGACAGGCGGCACCGCGCATTTGATGGGCGTGGTTTCAGACGGCGGCGTTCACGGCCACATCGTGCACACGCTGGCCGCAGCCAAAGCGATTGCCAGCCACGGCGTTCCTGTTGTGCTGCACGCGATCACCGATGGTCGCGATGTGGCCCCGAAATCTGCTGACCGCTTTATGCCTCAACTGGTCGAAGGCCTGCCAAAAGGCGTGCGCATCGGCACTGTGATTGGACGCTACTTTGCACTGGATCGTGACAATCGCTGGGAACGCGTGTCCCAAGCTTATGAGGCCATCGTCAACGCCACAGGCATGCAAGCAGCGGACACAGCTATTGACGCGGTGACCGAGGCCTACGCCCGCGGCGAGAACGACGAATTCATCAAAGCGACTGTGATTGGCGATTACGCAGGTGTTGAGGATGGCGACGGGTTCTTCTGCCTTAATTTTCGCGCCGACCGCGCCCGCGAAATTCTAGCGGCTTTGGGCCAACCCGATTTTGATGGGTTTGAAACGGATGATCGCCCTAAGTTCGCGGCAATGCTGGGCATGGTGGAATATTCCAGCGCCCATAGCGCCTATATGACGACTGCCTACCCGAAAAAGGCGCTCGTCAACACGCTTGGCGAATGGGTGGCAAAACAAGGCAAGCGTCAGTTCCGTCTGGCTGAAACCGAAAAATACCCCCATGTCACCTTCTTCTTGAACGGCGGCAAAGAAGTCCCCGAAAAGGGCGAAGACCGCTTCATGCCGCAATCCCCGAAAGTGGCCACCTACGATTTACAGCCTGAAATGAGCGCCCCCGAAGTGACCGAGAAATTCTTGGAAGTGATCGATGCGGGCTATGATTTGATCGTCACAAACTACGCCAACCCCGACATGGTCGGACACACTGGCGATTTGGGCGCAGCGATGAAAGCCTGCGAAGCGGTTGATGCAGGTCTAGCCCGCGTGATGGAAGCGCTGGAACGCGTCGGTGGCACGATGATTGTCACGGCAGACCATGGCAATTGCGAAACCATGATCGACCCTGTAACTGGCGGCGCGCATACGGCACATACAACGAACCTTGTGCCTGTTGCATTGTTCAACGGACCCGATGGGGCAACGCTGCGCCAAGGTGGTAGGTTGGCTGATTTGGCGCCCTCGCTTTTGGATCTCATGGGCTTGGATCAACCCGCCGAGATGACTGGCGAAAGCTTAATCCAACGATGATTACATTGCGCGCTCTTGGGTTGATTTTGGGACTATGTGCAGCCAGTGCCGCGCAGTCCCAAGACGCGACCCCAGCAGCGCTCGCGGAAGCCGCATTGGCACAATTTTCCGCAGCCCAAAGCCAACTCGACGCCGCCAACGCCGCCACAGATCGGGTCAAGGCCCTAACTGGAGTGATCAAAGCTTATGAAAGTGGCCTTGAGGCGATGAGAGCAGGCCTAAGGCAAGCCGCATTGCGCGAAAGCGAAATCGAATCAGCCTTTCAAAACGAAAGTGGGCAGGTCGCCAACCTATTGGGTGTGTTGATCAATTTGCGCCCCGATGCCTCTCCTGCAGCCCTTGTACATCCCACTGGTCCGATTGGGCACGCTCGCGCAGGCATGTTGGTGGCCGCAATCACCCCCTCAATGCAGGCCCAAACCGAAGAATTGCGGACAAGACTGCTGGAGGTCTCGATCCTGCGCGAACTTGAAGGCGAGGCTTTGGTTGTTCTGGAAGCGGGCTTGAAGAACGTCCAAACAGCCCGCACGGATCTCAGCCAAGCCATGTCGACGCGTACAGATTTACCGCGCCGCTTTGTGGCGGACCCTGAGCGCGTGCAAGAGTTGATCAACGGCTCTGAGACGCTCGAATCTTTTGCCTCCAGCCTAGCTGTTATGGATGTGGTGGATGGGTTATCAAACTTGCCCGATTTGGAGTCCGCAAAAGGCACATGGCCCTTACCCGTGCAAAGTCGCTTATTGCGCGGTTTCGAGGAACCGGATGCAGCAGGGGTCAAACGTCCCGGTTGGGTTTTAGCCGCGCGGCCTTTATCACTGGTTGTAACCCCTTGGCCTGCAACTATCCGCTATCAAGGCGCATTTTTAGACTACGGAAATGTGATCATACTTGAGCCAGGAAATGACGTATTGTTGGTGATTGCTGGGTTAGAAGAAGTGTACGGTGACATTGGCTCGGTCATTCCAGCGGGCTCTGCTGTCGGTTTGATGGCAGGTGCGTCGCCTGATCTAGAGGCCTTTGTCACAAATGCTACACAAGGGACTGGCGCAGGACTTACTGAGACGCTTTACATAGAAGTGAGAGAAGGCGGGAAGCCCGTGGACCCAAACCTATGGTTTACGCAATAAGTTACAGGAGTTAGCTTTTGGCTTCCTTTGCTGAACAAGAGCCCCTTTATTGGGCTGAAAAGAGGAAAGACGTATGAGAAAATATTTGATGGCAGGCGTGGTCGGTGTTTTGGCAGGTACGCTTGTGTCGACGCAATTTGCAGGCCCGTTGATCGCGCAAGAGGCCTCGAAGACCTCAAACGTCTACGAACAGCTTGACCTTTTTGGTGATGTCTTCGAACGCATTCGTGCGCAATATGTCGAAGAAGTTGATTCTGAAAAGCTGATTGAATCTGCGATTGATGGTATGCTGTCGTCTCTTGATCCGCATTCCTCTTATTTGTCACCAGATGACGCCGCCGCGATGCGCGTACAAACCTCTGGGTCTTTCGGCGGCTTGGGCATCGAGGTCACGCAAGAAGAAGGCTTCATCAAAGTCGTATCGCCGATGGATGGCACCCCAGCTGATATCGCAGGTGTCGAAGCGGGCGATTTCATAACGCAAGTTGATGGCGAAAGCGTCTTGGGCATGACCCTGAACGACACGGTCGCCTTGATGCGTGGTCCCGTTGGCGAAGAAATCATCATCACTGTTGCCCGCGAAGGTGTTGATGAACCGTTTGATATTTCCATCATCCGCGATGTGATCAAATTGACGGCAGTGCGTGCGCGTGTTGAAGGCAATTCTATCGTGCTGCGCGTGACGACCTTTAACGATCAGACCTATCCGAACCTCAAAGACGGTTTAGAGAAAAGCATCGAAGAACTGGGCGGCATGGACAATGTTAACGGCATAGTTGTCGATCTGCGCAACAACCCTGGTGGATTGTTGGATCAAGCGATCATGGTGTCCGACGCTTTCTTGGAAACTGGTGAAATCGTCTCGACCCGTGGTCGCGATCTTGAGCAAAGCGAACGTGTAAACGCACATGCCGGCGATCTGGCAGAAGGAAAACCCATCGTTGTTTTGATCAATGGTGGCTCGGCTTCTGCCTCTGAAATCGTGTCCGGTGCCTTGCAAGACCACCATCGCGCGATCGTTGTCGGAACGAAATCTTTCGGAAAAGGGTCTGTTCAAACAGTGATGCCACTACGCTCAGATGGCGCAATGCGCTTGACCACTGCGCGCTACTACACGCCATCCGGTCGCTCCATTCAGGCGCTCGGCGTGTCCCCTGACATCATCGTCGAACAACCTCCACGCGCCCCAGAAACGGATGAGATCGAAGATACCCGTGCTCAACGGACTGAAGCGGATTTGCGTGGATCTTTGGACAACGACAGCTTGACCGAAGATGAAATTTTGCAGATCGAAGCAGATCGCGAAAAAGCGGAACTTGCGGCAAAACTACGCGATGAGGACTTCCAACTCGCTTATGCCATCGACCTGTTGCACGGCCTGTCTGCTATCGGCGGTAAATAATGTAACCTGCGGGAGCGTTATTGCTCCCGCAGCCCTTTTTTTGACGGACGCCTTATCATGACACTTGATCCCAAAACTCTTCCCTACCGCGCTTGTGTGGGCGTGATGCTCATGAACAAAGATGGCGATATCTTCGTGGGTGAGCGCATCGACACACCTGGCGCTTGGCAAATGCCACAAGGTGGGGTCGACAAAGGAGAAGACGCGAAAGAGGCCGCTTTTCGCGAACTTTGGGAAGAGACCGGCGTCGATCCCGAACACGTTAATTTACTGGCCCAGACTTCTGATTGGCTGACTTATGATTTGCCAGACCACCTGCTCGGCAAAGTCTGGAAAGGCAAATATCGCGGTCAAAAACAACTGTGGTTCTTGATGCGCTTCAACAGCACCGATGACAAAATTTCCATCGCCTCAGAGCACCCCGAGTTTTCCCAATGGAAATGGTCTGCGCCAACCAATTTGGTGTCCGAAATCGTCCCGTTCAAAAAACACATTTATGAAGCCGTAGTCGCGGAATTCGCACCACATCTTTGATGCGCATTCCCGCAAGATTACTTGAGATGCCCCAAAAGCGTCTTTGATGGATACCCATCTTGGGTGATGCCAATAGAGCGCTGAAAATCACGAATAGCGTTGATGGTGTTGGGGCCAATTAGACCATCCACTTTGTCATCCAAAAACCCTTTGCGTTTTAAAATACGCTGCATCTGCTTCTTCTCTTCGAACGACAATGGCAAATAGCCACGTGGCCAGCTGGCCTGAATTGGCGCACCACCGTTCAAACGATCCGACAGATGCCCAACACCAATCACATAGGCATCCGCCTTGTTGTAGCGCTCAATGACGGCAAAATTATCAAAGATCATAAAAGCCGCACCGGATGCGCCAGCAGGCAGCAAGATCGAGCCGCGTCCATAATTTGGAACCACCTTGCCATCGACGCCACGCACGCCAAGGTTGCCCCAATCGCCGGGCGCGCGTTTTGTGTCGCGCTTAGCCAAACTGTAGTCGAATCCAGCAGGAAGACGCACTTCAACACCCCAAGGTTGCCCTTTGGTCCAACCGTGACGGGCAAGATAAGCGGCTGTCGACGCTAAAGCATCCGTTGGATCATCCGACCAAATATCACGTTTGCCATCACCAGTGCCATCCACCGCAAAGGCCAAAAAGGACGTAGGAATGAACTGCGTATGCCCCATAGCACCTGCCCAGCTTCCGGTCATATTGCGCGGACTTGTATCGCCTGATTGCAGAATTTGGAGCGCCGCGATCAGTTGTGCCTCAAAGAAGCGCCCTCTGCGGCCGTCATAAGACAAAGTGGCCAGCGCTTGGATCACAGGTACATCCCCACGGGTCGCACCGTAAGCGCTTTCAACGCCCCAAATCGCCGCGACCACTTGTTTGTCGACACCGTATTTGGCCTCGATCGCCCTGAGCGTGCTGGCATGTTTGCGCATCGCGGCCACGCCGTTTTTTACCCGCACGGGCGACGCAGCGCTATCAAGATAGTCCCAAATTTGTTTGGTAAACTCTGATTGATGGCGATCTTTTGCGATCACACTTGCGTCGTATTTGACACCACGAAAAGCGCGATTAAGGGTGGTGTCTGAAATGCCTTCGCGCCGCGCACGGGCTTTAAAGCCGTCAATCCAACGCGCCAAAGCGGCGTCTTGTGTGGCAGAAATTTGATCCACGCTTTGAAACTCCGTCCCTGCCCCCATCTGGGGAAACCCACCAATAGGACCAGACTGCGCAAAGGCAGCGCTGCACCCCAAAACAAGACCGCAAACAACTGAAAACACACGTGAACCAACCATAACCACCACTCCATAACTTTTCTCAACCTAACGCGTTTAAGGGGCTCGCGAAAAGGCCGGAGAAAATTCTTGGCGGTTTGTCGCTAGCGTCTCTGGCGCGTGACCTTCTTTTGAATTTTGTCCCGTTTCGCCTTTGACCGCGCGTGTTTGCGCCCTGCTGGTTTGCCTCGCGGGCGTCGATTACTGCGCGGCATCTGCATGCCGTCCAAAGCCAAAACCTCAAGCTCAAGCCCGCCGGTCACCGGAACGGCATCCGCGATTCGCACGACCACTTTTTGCCCTATGGATAATGTGATCCCCGTATCAGCGCCCATTAATGTCTGCGTGTCAGCATCATAATGGAAGAACTCTGCCCCCATACTGCGCACCGGAGCAAGACCATCGGCTCCGGTTTCGTCCAGTTTGATAAAGGCGCCAAAGCTCTGGATGCCAGAAATATGCCCCGTCATTTCATTGCCGATGCGTTCACTCAAATAAGCCGCTAAATAGCGATCATTGGTGTCACGTTCAGCAACCATTGATCGTCGCTCAGTGTCTGAAATTTGCTTGGCCGTCTCGTCCAGTGATTGAATGTCTTGCGGGCTCAACCCGTCGTCACCCCAACCATGCGCAGACACCAAAGCCCGGTGAACGATCAAATCGGCGTAGCGACGAATGGGCGACGTGAAGTGTGCATAAGACCGCAAAGCAAGTCCGAAGTGGCCATAGTTTTGTTGGTGGTAGTAAGCCTGCGTCATCGACCGCAAGGTCGAGATATTGATCAACTCACTATGATCCGTACCCGCAGCTTGCGCCAAAAGACGGTTCAGATGCGATGTATGCAACACCTGACCTTTGGCCAAATTCAGACCTGAACCAAGCGCAACTTCGCGCAAAGCTTCCATTTTCTCGTCCGACGGTTCTTCATGCACGCGGTACAAAAGCGGCCGGTTTTTAAAGAACAATTCTTCGGCCGCCGCGACATTCGCCAGCACCATGAACTCTTCAATCAGCTTATGCGCATCAAGGCGTTCTGCAATCGCAACGGAGGACACCTTGCCATCTTCGCCAAGAACAATCTTGCGCTCAGGCAGGTTCAATTCCAACGGCTGACGGGCCTCACGGGCCAATTTAAGCGCGTCATAGGCCTCGTAAATCGGGTTGATCACTGTTTCCATAAGCGGCGCACAGGCCTCATTGGGTGCGCCATCTCGTGCGCGTTGCACCTCAGCATAGTTTAGTGAAGCTGCAGAGCGCATCAAACCACGAGTGAACTCGTGAGAGACTTTAGTCCCCTTGGCATCAATTTTCATTCGCACCGCAATGCATGGACGCGGAACACCTTCGTGCAAGGAACACAGATCACCAGACAGACGATCCGGCAACATCGGCACAACACGGTCAGGGAAATAGGTCGAGTTTCCGCGCAAGCGTGCTTCGCGATCGAGGGCAGAACCAGAGGTCACATAATGCGCAACATCGGCAATCGCGACCCAAAGAATGAACCCACCCACATTGGCTGGATCAGTGTCTAATTCAGCCCAAATCGCGTCATCGTGGTCGCGCGCATCCGCCGGATCAATCGTCACAAGAGGCACATCGCGCAGGTCTTCGCGACCGTCCATGCCGGCAGGCACAGCGGTATCCGCCATCTCGATCACGTCGTCAGGAAAGGCATCAGGAATGTTGTGTTGATGAATCGCGATCAATGACACTGCACGTGGCGCGGTTGGATCACCCAGACGCGCAACGATCCGCGCACGCGGGAGGCCCATGCGACCTTTGGGGCCGGTTTGTTCCGCCTCGACCAATTCACCGTCTTCAGCACCATTGTCCTGACCAGAGCTGACGATCCATTCTTTGCCAGCCCCCTTATCAATGGGAACAACGCGGCCACCTTCGGATTGCTTTCGGAAAATCCCAAGGATTTTCTCTGGGTTAGACCCGATTTTGCGCACCAAACGCCCCAAATAGGCATGATCTTCGCCTTGAACAACTTGCAGCTTTGCCAAGATACGTTCGCCCGCACCAAGCGCCACGTCGCCGTCTTTTTGCACCAACAGAATGCGTGGTTCAGGGCCTGTGCCGGTCCATTCCATTGGTCGCGCGAACAGATCGCCATCCGCATCCGGCGCCAAAACTTCCAAAACAGAAATGGGCGGTAACTTGTCAGGGTCGCGGTAGGTGTTGACCCGTTTGGTCAAATGGCCCTCAGCCTCAAGCTCTTTCAAGATGCGCTTAAGATCGATGCGCGCAGCACCTTTGATGCCAAAAGCTTTGGCAATATCGCGTTTCGCGGCTTTGGTCGGGTGCTCAGTGACCCAATCAAGGATCGCCTGTTTTGTCGGGATAATTTTCATAGGATGAAACTACCACGCTGTGCGGCGCTTCACCACACTCAAAAAGTGCGGCGCACTCGTGTTTGATATAGCCTCAAATCGTCAAGCGTATCCACATCACTCAACGTCTCGATCTGGGCCCAATCTATGCTTTTGGCACTCTGCTGCGTGTCATGGCGCGCGAACTGCGTGGACCACCTGACATTTTGGAACAGCCCAGCGGGGGCAAGCTTGGGGTGACGCAGGCCAACAAGCCAATATCCACCGTCTTCGGAAGGCCCCAAAACGCCCCGTTGCGACCCTAAAGCACTAAAAGAAGACATAATATGGTGCGGTTGAATATCTGGAATGTCAGCGCCGATGATGCAGGTCTTGGGTGCAGGAGACGCACGCAGCAAGCGCCCCATCCGCGCACCGAGATCACCACGGCCTTGCGGCATGCGCGTCAGATGTGACGGCCAAAACCGACTTGTTAGACCCTCGCGATCAGGGGACACCGCCAAAACGAGATCCCAACGGGGATCATCTAAGCGGCGGATCGTGGAGAGGGCTTGTTTTCGAAACCAGTTTGCGGCACGCACCATACCCCAATCACGCCCCAAACGGGTTTTCACGCGTCCGGGCACAGGTTCTTTGACCATGATGATCAGCCTAGGCTTCACAGTGCGACCACCATGTCATGATGAGGAATTCCACCATCCATATACTCGCCGCCCTGCACGGCAAAACCGAAGCGTTCATAGAATTTGATCGCATGATTTTGCGCACCAAGTTTGGCTTGTTTCAAGTGCGATCGCTTGGACAGCTCTGCAAGGCAGGCGTCAATCAGTTTGGCGCCCAGTCCTGTGCCGCGATGCGATTTTGCGACACAAACCCTACCAATTTTACCCACATCACCGACCTCATAAATGCGCGCCGTGCCAACGGGTGTTTGATTTTCATCACGGGCAATAAAGTGGACGCTTTGATCATCAAGATCATCCATTTCTTCTTCCATTGGGACATTTTGCTCATGCACAAAAACAGCAACGCGCAGTGCCAGACAATCGGAAATACCCTCGGCAATTTCAATTGTGACACTCATGCGAAATAGTCTCTAATCAGGCGCGAATAGATATTTTTGAGCGTGTGAATTTGATCCACATGAACATGCTCATCGACTTGATGCATGGTTTTGCCAACCAGACCAAATTCGACAACAGGACAGTGGTTTTTAACAAAGCGCGCATCAGAGGTGCCGCCCGAGGTGGACAGCACAGGCACAAGACCTGTTTCTGCTGTGACGGCTTTGGACAGCAGGTCTACAAAATCGCCTGGAGGTGTTAAAAAGCTATCGCCTGAAGTTTTGGTTTCCAGCGTGATATCTATGCCTGTTTCTTCGCTCGCTTTAGCGGCCTTTGCGGCCATCCATTTGGCAAGCTCAGCTGCGGTGTGGGAGTCGTTAAATCTGATATTGATCGTCGCTTTGCACATCGATGGGATCACATTGGTCGCAGGGTTCCCTGTGTCAAAGGTTGTAACCACCAAGGTCGATGGATCAAAATGTTCAGTGCCCTCATCCAAAACATGAGCTGACAGTTGGTCGATCAAATGCGCCAATGCTGGAATAGGGTTTTTTGCGCGGTGCGGATAGGCCGCATGGCCTTGAATGCCTTGCGCGGTAAAGAACCCAGTGACTGACCCACGACGTCCGATTTTCATCATTTCGCCCATGGTGTTCGGACAGGTTGGCTCGCCGACAAGACAATCGGTCATACGCTCATCATTGTCGTCCATCCAGTTCAACAAAGCGATCGTGCCATCATGGGCGTCGCCTTCCTCGTCACCTGTAATGGCGATCACGATCGCACCATTGGGCGGAGTTAGGGTCACAAAATCGACGGCAGCAGCCACAAAAGCAGCCACACCAGATTTCATGTCAGTGGCACCGCGGCCCCATAAAATTCCATTTTCAATCACAGCACCGAACGGATCCTTGGTCCAAGCCTGTTCGTCACCGATGGGAACAACATCTGTATGCCCATTAAAACCGAGTGATTTATCCGCGCCCTTGTCGCCCCAGCGTGCGAACAAGTTTGGCGTGCCGTTTCTATCAACCCGCGTGCAAACAAAGCCAGCTTTTGTCAGCATGTCTTCGAGCAAGACAAGCGCACCCGCTTCCACTGGGGTCACAGAAGGGCAGCGGATCAACGCTGCGGTGAGGTCTACGGGATCGATTGTCATCTTGGCGCTCCTAGTTTCTATATGGTTAGCGCGCCGTTGGCGCTTGAGCAATCGCAAGATTGTGGCGCAAAGGTAACATTTCAATGGGGAAGCGGCTTGCTGGCCAATGAAGCGGTTAACAAAATCTTAACGGCATGTTTTTATATAAAAAAGTGGGCAGGCTTGATCAGTACATCCGGATAACCGGGGACGATCAAAACAGGTTTCTAGTTTAATATTCACATCTGTGAGTTAATGTTATAGTGCGCGGTCTGCCTCAAATATGAGGCGCGAGTATGATACAGGCTACACGTTCGAACACCGCTTGCGGTACCAAAAACGGACGCTCAAAACTGTGAGCTGGATCGGCGCTAAAACGCGTGGTCAGCCCGCGATTTTTGATCCCAACGGATTGCAAAAAACTGCGTTTACAGGCGCTGTTCCGCGACGCCTTATGCCGCGTGGCACTATTGTTGTGGAAACGCTGTTCCCAGATCGATTTAACCAGCCTCTTGACTTAATCGATTACGAGCGCTGGCATAAGTACAGACGATCCATGCATATGGTGCTTGGCCCCAACGGACGCCTTTGGTTTGCCAATGAACAAGGTGCCAACTTAATGATGCCGTCGCTTGATCTTTCAGCGTGTCAAAAAGACACTCCCATTCGGATCAGCTTCGCTTGGGACGCCTACCAAAAACGCAGCTGGCTTTCTGCCGAAGACTTGGTGACTGGGCAAATCTATTCGAAAACTATCAACGCTGCCTACGCGCTTCCGATGGATGATGTCGCACGCATCTTATTTTGCAAAGATCGCCAATCCATCACTTCTGCGGTTTGTACGCTGTTTATTTCCGATCAAATTGAAGAATTGGGCTACACATCAGGTCTGTCAGCGGGCGCGCTGGTTGACACTGAAAACGGCCCGATGCCGATTGAAGACTTGTTGCACGGCGATCTCATTGTGACACAAGATTCAGGCTTAACCCCCCTTATCGCATTGATCAAAAGCGAGGTTCCAAATTTTGGATCCTATCGCAGCATCAAACTGCGTCAGCCATTCCAAAACTTGACACAAACACTGTCGGTTTCGAAGGACACCTACATCTTGACTGATGGCATTGATACTGAATATCAGTTTGGGTGCGAAACCGTCAGCCTTCGGGCTGAGCACATCGCGCCTTTCGTTCCGCGCTCGCAGGTCAAACACGCCCCCATAGCCACACGATATCACCTGCTCTTGAAAAATCAGAGTGCGTTTCAAGTGGCTGGCATTTCCGTGTTGTCGCTAGCAGCCCAACATGACGCCCGTGACACCGACCTCCATGCGCGCACACGGCTATCACACATAAACCCAAGCATGCTAACGCCCTCACAACGGCCAACCCCACGATTGTTGTATGAACATGAGGCAACTGCGTTGCTTTCGGATAGGTATCTTTAAAGTCAGATTGCCTTTTTACGTGAGGATATGCCATATGCGAACTGTTGGGGACACGATGAAAAAATATTTTACGATACTCTGTGCGCTCGCAGCTTGTTTCTTTGAAGCCAGCATCGCAAGCGCAGAAAATTTGACGGTCACAACTGTGACACGTCCACCGTTTTCGATGGTCGAAAACGGTAAGGACACCGGCTTTTCGATAGACCTTCTCGACGAGGTTGCGAACAATCTTGATTGGACATACTCGATCAACCGCGTTCAAAGTTTCGGTGAGATGTTAACGGCTGTCCAAGAGGGCACCGCAGACGCAGCCATTGCCAATATTTCCATTACCGCAAGTCGTGAAACGGTTATGGATTTCTCTCAACCAATTTTTGAAGCCGGTTTGCAAATCATGGCGCCGTCCGACCCGAACACAGGTTCGGTGTGGCATCTTTTGTTTTCAAAAGACTTGGTTCTCGCAATTTTTGGTGCCTTCGCGTTGCTGCTAGGAGGCGGCATGCTAATGTGGCAATTGGAGCGCAAGCATCAAGACTATTTTGATTTGAACGCACGCGAAGCCATGTTCCCAGCCTTTTGGTGGGCACTTAATTTGATCGTCAACGGCGGTTTCGAAGAACGTCAACCACGTACGCCTCTGGGGCGCCTGTTTGGCGTCATTTTGGTTATTTCGTCATTGTTCTTTGTCTCTGTGTTTGTTGCGAAAATCACTGCAGCCATGACTGTGGGTGCAATCCAAGCCAACGTATCCGACATCAACGATCTCTATAGCAAAAACGTCGGCACGATTATAGGCTCTACCGCAGCAGACTTTTTAGACAAACGCGATCTAGGGTACTCAGGGTTTTCCGACACAGGAACGCTACTTGAAGCATTCGAAAGCGAAGCGATCGACGCTGTGGTATTTGATGCTCCGATTTTGGCGTACTATGTGAATTCTCAAACCAACAATCGCGCGCGACTTGTTGGCCATGTATTTTTGGCCGAAAACTATGGCATCGCCTTTCCGTCAAATTCGCCACTGTCCGAGCAAATCAACCAAAGCCTTTTGGAGTTGCGCGAAGATGGCACCTATGATCGTATTTACAGAAAGTGGTTCGGTAACAGGTGAGCGTTACAGATCAAGATCGCGCGGTTCATCGCCAAAAAACGGTGTCATCTGCGCGACAACGACCGAATTTTCATCCAGCGCGCGCTGCATCAAAGCAGCTTCCTCGTCTGAAATATCGTGCCCCTCGGCCAAGCGCTCTTCCAAGGTGCCATACCCCGTAACATCCAAGGGCGCGAGGTCAGCTTGTTTTAGCAAAGCGACCGTTTCCCGCACGGCTTCGGCCTCATCCACACCTGAGGCATAGATCATCAACGCGCCACCGGTTGCGTTTTTGGGCAAGCCGTCATCAGCTTTACGACCCACTTCAACCAAAAGCGTATAAACTTTTTGGCGAGACGGTTTTTTCACTTTGTCAGTCATGGTGCAGCCTTATATCGACAAAAAATACGCCCGCTCATCAGGCGGGCGCACTTTGATCATGGGGTATTAGTCGCGCAACAGGTCGTTGATACCTGTTTTAGACCGTGTTTTCGCGTCAACACGTTTTACAATCACTGCGCAGTAAAGATTCACGCCGTTTTTGGACGGCATGGAGCCAGCCACAACAACGGAATAAGGTGGAACTTCACCGTAGGTAACTTCGCCTGTGTCGCGGTCAACGATTTTAGTGGACTGACCGATAAAAACGCCCATGCCCAAAACGGACCCTTCGCGCACGATACAGCCCTCAACAACTTCAGAACGCGCGCCAATGAAGCAATTGTCTTCGATGATGGTCGGGCCAGCCTGCATTGGTTCAAGAACACCACCGATACCAACGCCGCCAGACAGGTGAACGTTTTTACCGATTTGGGCGCAGGACCCAACGGTGGCCCAAGTGTCGACCATCGTGCCCTCACCGACATGCGCGCCGAGGTTCACAAAGGATGGCATCAAAACAACGCCTGGGGCGATGTAGGCAGATTTACGGACAATCGCGTTTGGAACAGCGCGGAAACCAGCCGCTTTCCATTGGTTGTTGCCCCAACCTTTGAACTTGCTGTCGACCTTGTCCCACCAGCCCGAGCCTTGTGGACCGCCAGATTGTTCTTCCATATCTTTGATGCGGAATCCAAGGAGCACGGCTTTTTTGGCCCATTGATTGACGTGCCAGTCGCCGTTTTCCATTTTCTCGGCAACACGCAGCTTACCGGTGTCGAGGGCCGCGAGCGTGTCTTCGATCGCGTCACGTGTTTCGCCTGTGGTGGCGGAGGTGATTGTATCGCGAGCCTCCCATGCGGATTCAATAGCTTTTTCGAGTTGAGCGTTGGACATATCTGTCTCCCAAGTGGTCATGGAACATCTGTTGCAAGTGGCTATAGTCGCTTGGAGGCCCGCGCGCAACGCACAGCTGAATGGCTTACCGCGACGCATGGAAAATTTGACGACCTTATTGAGGAGCACGAGATGTCCAGTAAAAGCGACACAACACACACACGCCGCCACCCTTTGCGCGATAGCCATGCAGATATTATCACGGCTAAAGACATTCCGGACACGCCACAAACGCGCTCACCCGCCTATGCTTTGGCATTCTCTGATCAAGATTTCATGTGCCGCGATGAGCTTCGGCCTGTACGTTTGCAGCTTGAGCTGCTCAAAACTGAGATGATGATGGCTGAATATGGCGTCGAAAGCACAATTGTATTGTTCGGAGGCGCACGTATTCCCGAGCCTGCGAAAAAGGACAAGGCGCGCACCAAGACGCTTGCTGATCTGTCAAAATACTATGACGAAGCACGTACATTTGCGCGCATCATGACGGAACGCTCTAAAAAGGCTGACAACCGCGAAGATGTGATTGTTACGGGCGGTGGTCCGGGTGTGATGGAAGCAGGCAACCGCGGCGCACAAGACGCAGGTGGCGTATCAATCGGCTTGAACATCGTGCTGCCCCATGAACAAGCGCCGAATGAATACGTGACGCCCGATCTGTGTTTCAATTTTCACTACTTCGCGATTCGAAAAATGCATTTTTTAATGCGCGCCAAAGCGATCACCGTGTTTCCAGGTGGCTTCGGGACATTGGATGAAATGTTTGAAGCGCTCACACTGATTCAAACCGGTCGCATGCAACGTGTACCGTTCTTGCTGTTTGGCAAATCATTCTGGGAAAAAGTCATCAATTGGGATGCACTGGCTGATGCTGGCACTATTTCGGCAGAAGATCTTGACCTATTTCGGTTTGTCGAAACCGCAGAAGAAGCCGTACGGGCCATTGATGCGTGGCAAGGTGCCAATGAAACACGCGAATCGCTGCCTGATCGCGACTGATATCTACCTTGGGCACTTGCGTAATGCGAATGCCCAAGTGTATCGCCTGCTAGCGGTTGGCGGCTTCGGCAAAAACAGTATCCGAGGGCTTGGGCACGGCGGCGTCAGACGCATCCAAAGCGTGCCGCATGTAGCGATCCAAAGCCATTTCCTGCACCAGATCGCCAATGTTTTGACCCGTCTCGCGCGACAGGAGGTGCAGCATTTCTGCGGTGTTTTCGGGGAGAAGAAGTGTCATTTTTTCCATGCCACTAGGTTTCGCACAATTCGTTGAATTATTAGTTAAAATCCAAGTGTCATTTGACCAAGATGTCGTTGTTCTAGGTGCTGATGTGAATGGTTAGGGAAAGGTGCGCCGAACTGTTTCATTAATGCAGAATATGGCTGGCCGATATCCGAGGCCTTGCACAGGCGCTCGCCTTCGACAGTGCGCAGCACAAGGCCGCCCCCGCGCTCTACCAACTCATAACCTTTGGCCCGCAAACCTTCTTGCAGATCATCCCAATCTTGGGCGTAGGCAAAGTCGTGCGCAAGATAAGCGCGCAACCCAAGTGGTTTACGCGGCCCTGCATAGGCAAGCTGTGGGTGGCAAGGTTGACTTGCCTTGGCCAAAATATCGCGAATGTAACTGCCCACGGGCATATTAGCACGAGAGGCAGCACGCTCAACTGAGCGGGCGAGGTCCTCATCAAATTTGATCTGTATCCAATCCATACCCAAGAGTTGCGCATGGATGGTTAATTTTAGGTTAGCACCCTACAAGCCCGCTTCAGATTCAATCTGTTTGCGTGATTTTCGTGCGCGTTCCGTTTCAGATTTCAACTGGCCACAAGCTGCCATGATGTCTTCGCCACGCGGTTTGCGCACAGGAGAGGCATAGCCGCCCTCGTGAATGATATCCGAGAATGCGCGGATACGATTGTTGGACGAGCGCTTGTAAGGCGCGCCGGGCCATTCGTTAAACGGGATCAAGTTGATCTTGGCAGGGATGCCTTTGATAAGCTCAAGCAAGCGATACGCATCTTCGTCGCTGTCATTCACGCCGTGCAGCATCACATATTCAAAGGTGATGCGCTCGGAATTGGACACACGTGGATAGGCGCGCAAGGCTTCGACCAATGTCTCAATATTCCAGCGTTTGTTGATCGGCACGAGTTGGTTGCGTACCTCGTCTGTGGTCGCATGGAATGAAATCGCCAATTGGCAGCCGATCTCTTCGGCCGTACGCGCAATCTCGGGCACAACACCAGAGGTGGACAGCGTGATACGACGGCGAGACAATTGAATACCTTCAGGATCCATCGCGATATTCATCGCGTCGCGGACGTTTTCAAAGTTGTACAAAGGCTCGCCCATGCCCATCAAAACGATGTTCGACAGCAAGCGTGTTTCTGTGTTCTTGGCGCCTTGTTCAGGCCACTCACCCAGATCATCACGCGCCACCATCACTTGGCCGATGATTTCGCCCGCGCTGAGATTGCGGACCAATTTTTGCGTGCCAGTGTGACAGAACGAACAGGTCAACGTACAGCCAACTTGCGACGACACGCAAAGCGTGCCGCGATCTGTTTCAGGAATGTAGACCACCTCGACCTCGTGACCACCTGCGATGCGCACAAGGTATTTGCGTGTGCCATCTTCAGAGACTTGCTTGGTCACAACTTCGGGCACAGCCACCACAAAAGACGCCTTCAAATCTTCGCGCAGAGATTTCGACAGGTTGGTCATGTCGTCAAAATCGCGCACGCCCCAGCCGTAAATCCATTGCCAAATTTGCCCCACACGCATCTTGGCCTGTTTTTCAGGCGTGCCATGTTCAATCAACACATCGCGCAGCTTTTCGCGCGTGAGACCAACCAAGTTGATCTTATCGCCCACAGGGTCTTTGCGAGGGATGGTCAGAACATCCTGAGTGATTGGTGCGATAGGCGGCATGGCAGGTCTCTTTTCAGCTTATGAAGCCGCTCATGTACAAGATTCTTGGCCATCATGAAAGACAAATGAAAAAGGCCCCCATATGGAGGCCTTTGTAAATCGGTTTTTCGCTGGTTTTAGCTGCAGCGTTTGTTGGCTTCTTCCACAGATGCGGTGAAACCTAGCAAGGAGAAGGTATCTTTGGTGATTGTACCGCGTGCGGATCGACCGGTGAGCACCGCAGAGGCACCACGTTTCATCGCCGCCACAATACGTGCATCATCTTCTGCCGTCGCAGCCCATGCCGTTTCACCATCAACAAACAGAGAGAACTCAGCCCCGCCGATCTCCAAGTTAACCTCAGATCCGGATGCAAAAGGATAGCCGCCCATGAAAGACACTTGGCCTTTGACGCCATTGGTCAAGGCATAGGACACGAACAACAAAATCTCAGAGCGCGTTACGGATTTTATCCGACCTGCGCTATCTGTATTCACCGTCTCTTTGGGTTTGGACACGGCCCAGCATTGCTTGGCGGGCGCGGTTTCTTCGAACACATACCAATCGGTGTTGTTGCCGACTTTGTTTGTGCTTTCTTGCGCCTGCGCGCCAAGGGCGGCTACAGCAAATACTGTACCCAAAATGAATTTATGGATGGAAAAGCTCATTGAATTCTCGCTGCCTCTGTCTAACGCGGCCTGTATTTGTGTCACCCGTGCCGTCTATATATGCGGCTTAAAGGCAACTTGGACCTGTTTTCAACTTCTGGGCTTACCGTAACGCACTCTTGCCGATTTGTGAAAGGCCCTTGGCAGAAATTCGCTGAAACGTGATTGCCCAGTTCAAAACCAGTCCCACAACAAGCGCAGCGCCAAGGCTGTCGAGGCCAGAACCAACACAGGTTTGATCAAGCGCGCGCCGATGCGTGTTGCCAAGGTGGACCCTAAATAAGCGCCTACGATTTGCGCCGCCCCCATGGCGAGGCCGAGCATCCACAAAGGTTTGGCCACGATCGCAAAACCTATCAACCCACCGACATTTGAAGCAAAATTCAGCAACTTGGTGTGCGCCGTGGCCCGCAAAATGCCGTAGCCCGCAAGGCTGACAAAACCGATCATGAAAAAAGCGCCAGTTCCGGGCCCAAGGATACCATCATAAAAGCCGATAAAAGGCACGAATGCGGCGGCAAACACCACAGGCGAAATACGCTGTTTTTTGTCCACGTCGTCCAAACCCGGCTTGAAGGCAAAGAACAACGCGACCGCGATCAGCAAAAAAGGCAAGCCAAGCCGGATCACATCCGTGGGCATACGACTGGCTAAAACAGCCCCCACCAAGGCACTCGCGCCCGATAAAAGGGCCGTCCTAAATTGTTTGCGCAAATCCACATGCCCAGCGCGCGCATAGGTGAGGGCCGCCATGCCAGCACCAAACAGGCCTTGGACCTTA
Organism: Pacificibacter sp. AS14; assembly: GCF_038899935.1. Taxonomy (NCBI): domain Bacteria; kingdom Pseudomonadati; phylum Pseudomonadota; class Alphaproteobacteria; order Rhodobacterales; family Roseobacteraceae; genus Pacificibacter; species Pacificibacter sp. AS14. Next base: position 37,515 of record NZ_JBBMQI010000005.1, on the reverse strand, counting down.
TTGGTGGCCAACGCCGTGATCGGAGAGATCCCACACAAGAGCAGCACAGGGATCGTAATTAGCCCGCCGCCGCCTGCAATCGAATCGACAAATCCAGCAACGAAAGCCGCAGCTATAAGGATCATCACCAAGTCGAGCGTGACTTCGAACATTAAATGAATTCTGCTTTGGAATAGCCTTGAACGTACAAGAGCGCGGTCAAATCGCCGTGGTTGATGCGCACATCGCATTGCTCTTGCAGCGCGGGTTTGCCGTGAAGCGCCACGCCGGTGCCTGCGTTTTTCAGCATCAACACATCATTCATGCCATCGCCAACTGCGAGCACATCTTCGCGGGTGATGCCAAGGCGCGCTGTGATTTCATCGAGCGCTTCCAACTTGGCTTCACGACCCAAAATAGGCCGGATCACTTTGCCTGTCAGTTTGTCGTCCGCGATCTCAAGCGTGTTGGCGCGGTTCTCATCGAACCCCAATTCAGATGCCACTTTCGCGGTGAAGGCGGTGAATCCACCAGAGACCAAAGCGGAATAACCGCCATTGGCCTTCATCGTCTGCACCAAAACTTTGCCACCGGGCATGAATTCAATACGCGTGTTCAGCACATGATCGATGATGCTTTCGGGCAGATCTTTGAGCAGACCAACACGTTCATCGATGGCGCCTTCAAAATCCAACTCGCCGTTCATCGCCTTGGCGGTGATCTCGGCCACACGTGGTCCGACGCCCGCTTCCGCGGCCAGCTCGTCAATACATTCTTGTTGGATCATTGTGCTGTCCATATCGGCGAGCAGCATTTTCTTTTTGCGCCCCTCCATAGGAAGAACGATCAGATCAACACCTTCACCCTGCATCGCGCCCCACACGTCCCACAGATTGCTTGGCATTTCGCCGATAACAAATTCAGCGGCTTCACCAACTGCCAACCACTGCGCATCGCCGCCACCCCAAGCATTGCGCAAGGCTTCAACAGCTTCACGAGACAAAGACGGTTTGGCAGGAGAGGTCAGGAGCGTGACGATATACATGTGAATGATCCGAGTGTTTTGCGTTTGCCCCCCTATCGCATGACTGGCGCGTTCTGCCAAGACTGTGATCCAGAACGGCCAGCCAGACGTATCAATGATACCAATTCAAACAACAAAAAGGAGTTCGTCATGCGTTTTTTCACCGCTTTGTGCCTCAGTCTCACGCTGATCACCACATCCGCCTTTGCCCAGAGTTTCCCGTCTTTTGTCTCAGAAGATCTCAACGGCGACACCCATAGCCTGCCCGCTGACTTTCCAGGCGATCCGACGATTGTGTTCATCGCCTACAAACGCAACCAGCAACCGGATGTGGACAGCTGGGTCGCCGCACTCAACCTTGATCCTGATATCGGCCCTGAATTTGTTGAGCTACCTGTTGTTGGGTCGTTGACGCGCCTGATCAGCCCAGTCGTCGACAACGGCATGCGATCTGGCATTGTTGACACATCTTTACGAGCACGAACGATCACACTCTATGAGAATGCCAGCAAAGTGAACGCGCCTTTGGGCTTTGACGGGCGCGATGAGATCCGTGTGCTTTTGGTGCGCCCCACTGGTGAAGTTCTATGGAAAATCTCTGGGCCTGCGTCATCGCAAGGCGTGGAAGATTTGAAATCCATCTACGCTCAAGCATTGAAATAGCTATGTGGCCCGCTTGCGTTAATGGACGGTTCACCAGATTTGGACGAAAACGCGCAGGGGCGCAAAATTTCGTTGCATGAATTGGGAATCAGGATTAGACGCATCAGCGGGACACCTCTCCCCAACGAGAGGCTTTTATCTGGAAGGATACCAGCAATGGCTATTCAAGCTCCGGCCACGCGGCCGGCTAACCCGCGTTTTTCTTCAGGCCCTTGTGCCAAAATCCCCAACTTTTCTTTGGACATGCTTGCTGATGCGCCCCTTGGTCGCTCGCACCGCGCTGCCGTTGGCAAATCCAAACTCAAAGACGCGATCGAGACGACTCGCGACGTTTTGGGCATTCCCGCAGATTACAAAATTGGCATCGTTCCTGGCTCTGACACGGGCGCAGTTGAAATGGCACTTTGGTCCCTTTTGGGCGAGCGTAAAGCCACCATGGTTGCATGGGAAAGCTTCGGCGCTGGCTGGGTTTCCGATGTTGTCAAACAACTCAAAATCGACGCTGACGAAAAAGTCGCTGACTACGGTGAGATCGTTGATTTCGCTGAAATCGACTTTAACACAGACGTTGTTTTTACTTGGAACGGCACCACATCTGGCGTGCGCCTTCCAAATGCTGACGCGATCCCAGCGGACCGCGAAGGCTTGACAATCTGTGACGCTACCTCTGCTGTTTTCGCCATGGATCTTGATTGGGACAAACTCGACGTCACAACATTTTCTTGGCAAAAAGCCTTGGGCGGTGAAGCGGCGCACGGTGTGATCGTTTTGTCCCCACGTGCAGTTGCGCGTCTGGAAAGCTACACACCTGCATGGCCTTTGCCAAAGATCTTCCGCATGACCAAAGGCGGCAAATTGATCGACGGCATCTTTACAGGCGCCACAATCAACACGCCTTCTATGCTTGCTGTTGAAGACTATCTTGTGGCCTTGAACTGGGCGAAATCCATCGGCGGCCTCAAAGGCATGATCGATCGCGCCACTGCGAATGCGACCGCGATTTGGGATTTCTGTGCAGCCAAGCCTTGGATCGCAAACCTTGCGTCCGATCCTGCGACTGCATCCACAACTTCTGTTTGCCTCAAGTTCACTGACGCGCGCATCCAAGATGGCGCAGCCTTTGCCAAAGCCGTTGCAAAACGTCTTGAAGGCGAAGGTGTTGCTTTGGACATCGGTGCATACCGTGACGCGCCAGCTGGTCTGCGCATCTGGTGTGGCGGCACAGTTGAAACCTCCGACATCGAGGCGCTTTTGCCTTGGCTCGAGTGGGCGTTTGAAGCTGAGCTCGCTGCCGGGTAAGCTTTCGCGCCCAACCGCGTAGCTTGCAGGACACCTCAAAGGCGGCCAATGGCCCTGGTCGCCTTTTCCCTCACAGAATTCATATAATGTAGGAGCCTCATATCATGGCACCCAAAGTACTCGTATCCGATAGCCTGTCTGAAACCGCTGTTCAGATTTTCCGTGACCGCGGCATCGAAGTTGATTTCTTGCCAGCACTCGGCAAAGACAAAGACGCCCTCGCTGCCGTGATCGGCAAATACGATGGTCTTGCGATCCGTTCCGCGACCAAAGTGACTCCAAGCCTTTTGGAGCACGCCACGAACCTTAAAGTCGTTGGTCGCGCTGGAATCGGTACAGACAACGTCGATAAAGAAGCCTCTTCCAAAAAAGGCGTGATCGTTATGAACACGCCATTTGGCAACATGATCACAACAGCCGAGCACGCCATCGCGATGATGTTCGCTGTTGCGCGTCAAATCCCAGAAGCATCAGCATCTACACACGCTGGCAAATGGGAAAAATCCAAATTCATGGGTGTTGAGCTAACAGCAAAAACACTCGGCGTTATCGGCGCTGGCAACATCGGTGGCATCGTTTGTGACCGCGCACGCGGCCTGAAAATGAAAGTGATCGCATACGATCCCTTCTTGTCCGCTGAGCGTGCTGTTGAAATGGGCGTTGAAAAGGTTGAGCTTGAAGACCTTCTCGCACGCGCAGATTTCATCACATTGCACGTGCCGCTTACAGACAGCACACGCAACATCTTGTCTGCTGAAAACTTGGCGAAAACCAAAAAAGGCGTGCGTATCGTCAACTGTGCACGCGGTGGTTTGATCGACGAAGAAGCGCTTGCTGAGCTGTTGAAATCCGGCCACATCGCAGGCGCCGCCTTGGATGTGTTCGCAGTTGAACCTGCCAAAGAGAACGTCCTGTTCGGCCTGCCAAACGTTGTGTGTACACCACACTTGGGCGCGTCTACTTCTGAAGCACAAGAGAACGTAGCGCTGCAAGTGGCTGAGCAAATGTCCAACTACTTGCTCGACGGCGCAGTTGAGAACGCGTTGAATATGCCATCCATGTCTGCCGAAGAAGCCAAAATCATGGGCCCTTGGGTCACTTTGGCAGAAAATCTCGGCTCTTTCATCGGCCAAGTCACTGATGAGGCAATCAAAGAAATCAACGTCACGTTTGACGGCGTTGCAGCTGAGATGAACTTGAAAGCTTTGGAAGCAGCTGTTGTGGCTGGCATCATGCAAGCGGCAAACCCAGACGTGAACATGGTGTCCGCACCTGTGATCGCCAAAGAGCGCGGCATCCAAATCTCTAAGACAACACAAGACGCGACAGGCTCGTTTGACGGCTACATCAAGCTTGACATCCAAACTGTTGAAAAGCACCGCACCATCGCGGGCACTGTGTTCTCTGACGGCAAACCACGTTTTATTCAGATCAAAGGCATCACCATCGACTCTGAAGTTGGCGAGCACATGCTCTACACCACCAACAAAGACGTTCCTGGTATCCTTGGCAAACTCGGTACACTTTTGGCCGAGCACGATGAAAACATCGCCAACTTCACTCTGGGCCGTGCCGCCCCAGGGGGCGATGCCATCGCTGTGACCTTCTTGGACACGCCGATCAAAGCAACAACAGTTAAAGCGCTCAAAGACAGCGGATTATTCCAACACGTGCGCCCGCTGCATTTCAAAGCGTAAGCATTTACAAAACAATCATACGTTATGAGCTCGGGGCCGCTGGACATTCCAGCGGCCCTTCGCTTTTTATAGCGGTCAATGACGTTCACATGACAAAGGTTTGACACATGCGCATTTATGCAATCGGAGACATTCACGGCCACATATTGGAGCTCAAAGCAGCCCATGCGCGTATCAAAGCTGATATGGAACGTGTCGGTGACACCACGGCCAAAATCGTACACTTGGGCGATTACACAGACCGCGGCCCTGCCAGCCGCGAAGTGATCGAATATATGATGGACGGTATGGAACGCGGCGAGCCTTGGATCGCATTGCGCGGCAATCACGATCGGTTGTTCACCCGCTTCGTGCGCGACATGACCGCCTTTGACGACAACATGCCGCCAGAATTGTCGTTTCTCAACCCACGCATTGGTGGCAACACCACCTTGGCCTCCTACGGCGTCACAACCGTGGATTACGAATTCGAAGCTGCTTTTGAGGCCGCACAAACAGCCATCCCTAAAGCGCATCTCGATTTCATCGAAGGCCTACCGCTTTACTATGAGTGGGACAAATATCTCTTCGTACACGCAGGCGTAAAACCCGGCGTGCCACTGGCTGAGCAAACCGAAGAAGACCTGATGTGGATCCGCAAAGGCTGGCTCGATTTTGATGGCGATTTGCCTTGGATGGTTGTGCATGGCCACACGGCTGTGAACTTACCATCGCACTATGGCAACCGCATCGATATCGACACAGGGGCGGGCTATGGCTGGCCCGTCACTGCCATTGTGATCGAGGGCGACAGCCAAGAAGTCGTCACTGACACAGGACGCGCGCCCTTGACGCCAGCTGACCCCAAAAACCCAGCGCCCTTCGTCAAAAAGGTCAAACCCACGAAATAGTACCTATCCCTGCGAGCGGTCCTGCAAGCCGCTCGCATTTTCCACAATGCGTTAACAATCTTTTCACCCTGTTCCGCCAATCTGGCGCAAAGCCCACGTAAACGATCGTGGCGGGGATTGAAGAGGTTCACACATGTCACTCGACACACTTGCGCAAGAACGTCGCGCTCGTTTGGCAGCCGAGCGTTTGCTTGAGCTCAAACAAGCCGAACTGTTTAACGCCAACAAAAAGCTATCAAATCACGCGCGCAACTTGTCTGATGAAATCATCGTCAAACGCGAAGAAACCGCAGTTTTAAAGACCGAAAACGTGCAGGTTCTTGAGGACTTGGAACGGGCGAACTGCGCGGTGCATATCGCGGAACGGCGCTTGTGGGATTCGATTGAAACCATCGAAGACGGGTTTGCTGTGTTCGATCCTTCCGACATTATGATTGCCGCCAACCCAGCCTACTTAAGCGTTTTTGACGGGCTCGAAGATGTGCGCCCAGGTATTTCCTACACTGAAATTTTGGGGCTCGCTGTGGAAGAGGGCATCATAGACATCGGCGACAGGAGCCGTTCAGGCTTTGTCGAACAAGCGCTACAACGTTGGCGTGCCCCCACCCGCGAACCGCACACCATCCGGCTTTGGAACAATCAGTTTATCAAACTGGTCGATCGGCGCTCTGCAGAAGGCGACATGGTTTCTCTTGGTCTGAATATAACGGATTCCATGCGCTATGCTGCGCGCCTCAAAGAAGCCACGCGCAAAGCCGAATCTGCCAATCGCGCTAAGTCTGCTTTCCTCGCCAATATGAGTCACGAAATTCGCACCCCCATGAATGGTATGGTTGGCATGGCAGACCTCATGAGTGAAACTGAACTGAACGAGGAACAAAAGCTCTACGTCGACACAATCAAAAGTTCTGGCGAAGCACTGCTCAGCTTGATCAATGACGTTCTAGACTTCTCCAAAATCGAGGCATCAAAATTGTCGCTGAACCCAAACCCATTCGATTTGGAACGCTGCATTCAGGATGTGATCGTTCTGTTGCAACCCGTCGCCCAGCAAAAGAACATCGATTTGATCGTCGACTACGATATGTTCATGCCCACTTGCTTTGTTGGCGACCAAGGGCGCATGCGTCAAATTTTGACCAATCTTGTCGGCAACGCAGTTAAATTCACCGCCGCAGGTCACGTCATCGTGCGCGTTGTGGGACTTCCCGAAGATGACGGGAGAAGCCAGCGCGTGCATATTTCGATCGAAGACACAGGCATCGGCATCGCACCTGAAATGCGCGCGCATATTTTCGGCGAATTCAATCAAGTTGAAGACGAACGCAATCGAAAATTCGAAGGCACAGGCCTTGGCTTGGCGATCACCAAACAATTGGTCGCCCTCATGGGGGGCGATATTTGGGTCGACAGTGAGCAGGGCGTTGGATCCTGTTTTGGATTTCATTGCACAATGGATGTGGTTAATGCCGCACAGGATGTACCGGAATTACCATCTTGGATGCACCGAGCGTATCTTGTCGATCACATCAGCGCAAACAGCGCAATTTTGGAAAAGCAACTCACCGCAATCGGGTTCGATGTCACGCCAATGGACACGAGCCAAGCGTTGCTTGACTCGCCACTGGATGGCGACATTTATCTGCTCGACAACAACTTGCCCAATACCGACATGGGCAAATTGATTGCCGAGATCAGAGCCCGTGGCGTGACCGCGCCAGTATTGCTTATGACCTCCGGCCCAGTATCAGCCGCCGCCCTAGAACATGACAGCACGAACACGCTTCAGAAACCATTACTGCGCTCTGATCTATGCCACGCGTTAGCAAAGCTGCTGCCCGCCAAATCCACGTTTAAAACCGAAGACCCCAACGACCGTCAAATGCGCATTCTCGCGGCAGAAGATAACAAGACCAATCAATTGGTCTTTGGAAAGATGCTCAAGAATTTTGATATCGAATTGCAATTTGCCGACAACGGTCGCGAAGCCATTGAATATTACGAGAGCTTCAATCCAGATATGATTTTTATGGATATTTCCATGCCTGAAGTCGACGGCAAAGAAGCAACGCGCGCCATCCGTGCGATTGAGCTTACCAACGGACGTCACATCCCGATTGTCGCACTGACCGCGCACGCAATGGCGGGGGATGATCAAGAAATTTTGGCCGCTGGGCTGGACCATTATATGACCAAACCCCTGCGCAAAGCGGCGATCATTGATCAGATCCAAAACCAAAAGCCCTCTCACTGCCGCGCGATTTCACCCGATGAAACAGCGCCACCCCAATCGAACCCTCAGGTGAGCGTTATGGCCGGTGAATAATCTTAGGCGTTTTGGATTACGCCAAGCATCGCGTCACAAAAGCGTTCGGTTTGACGTGGTCCGACAAGTTTCTCAAAGGCTCTTGCGTCCCTTGGACGTGAAGACGCAATGCGTGACAACTGCGCCGAGGTCATCGTCATAGGTTTTAAAGTCCCGCAAGCGCCCCGCGCCAATTGGTCATGAACGCTTTGCAATTGATCAAACAAATCTCCCCCTCCAGAGGCCGCAAGCTTTCGGCGTGACGGGTGAAGCTTTTCAGGTTCGGCCCCCAAAATGACCGACAAAAATGCATCGCCATATTTCTCAAGCTTCTTGGCCCCAACGCCTCCAATATGCGCCATATCATCAAGGGTTTTGGGGCGAACTTCTGCCATTTCAATCAAGGTCCGATCCGCAAACACTACATAGGCAGGCACGCGCGCATCTTCGGCCAGCGCACGACGTTTGGCTTTGAGCGCCGACAACAAAGGCGCGTCTTCGTCAGACACCAATGCTTTGGCAACGGGTCCGCCGCGATTGGCTTTGGCAAGCGTGTCACGGCGCAACGTCACATTGGCCTCGCCACGCAAGATTGGCACGGCAGGTTCCGTCATGAACAGCGCGCCAAAACGATCAGGGTTTGGCCGCACCAAATCGATCCCCATCATTTGACGAAAAATCGCGTTCCATTGCCGCTTGTCATATTCTTTGCCGATGCCAAACACCGTCAATGTGTCATGGTTCCACTGTTTCACTTTGTCTGTGGTGTTCCCGATCAGAACATCAATCAAATGCCCAACGCCAAAGCCCTCGTCGCAGCGTAGGACGGCAGACAAAGCTTTGCGCACGGCCTCGGTGCCATCGAACAATTCAGGCGGGGTGTCGCAAAGATCGCATGTGCCGCAAGGCTCTGGATTTTCGCCAAAGTAAGACAGCAGATTTTGACGTCGGCACACCTGCGCCTCGGCAATACCAAGCAGCGCGTTCAATCGTGCATGATCTGCAGCACGGCGTTCAACAGGTGACGGGCTTTCATCGATTTGTGTGCGGCGAAAGCGAATGTCATCTGGGCCAAACAGAGTGAGCGTTTCAGCAGGTGCGCCATCACGCCCAGCGCGACCAATCTCTTGGTAATAGGATTCAACGGATTTTGGCAGATCAGCATGCGCGACCCAACGAATATCTGGCTTATCGATCCCCATGCCGAAGGCCACAGTGGCGACCACGATCAATTCGTCTTCTTGTTGAAACCGACGCTCTGCATCGCGCCTAAGATCACGGTCCATGCCGCCATGATAGGCCAGCGCCATTTGCCCACCATCATTGAGCGCCTTTGCAAGGCTTTCCGTTTTTGCCCGGGTGCCGCAATAAACAATACCAGATTGGCCTTTGCGGGCTTTGGCGAAATTCAAAATTTGCGCGCGCGGGCTGTCTTTTACGGCAAAAGCCAAATGAATATTTGGGCGATCAAAGCCGCGCAAGAACACTTCAGGTGTTTCACCATCAAACAGCCGCGTGTTTATTTCATCGCGGGTTTCGGCGTCGGCGGTAGCGGTGAAAGCGGCAAGCGGCACATTTAAAGCGCGGCGCAGATCGCCGATGCGCAGGTAATCAGGGCGAAAATCATGCCCCCATTGACTGACACAGTGGGCTTCGTCGACGGCGATCATCGAGACATTGGAGCGCCGCAACAGCGGCAGGGTGCCGCCAGAGGCCAAACGCTCGGGCGCCATGTACAACAGTTTGAGACGGCCCTCGCTGAGGGCGGCAAACACTGCATCGGTTTCCTCGTCGGTGTTGCCAGACGTCAAAGCGCCCGCTTCAACACCGACCGCTTTGAGTGCTTGGACTTGATCACGCATCAAGGCGATCAGCGGCGAGATCACAACAGTCAGCCCGTCCCGTACCAAAGCAGGCAACTGAAAGCATAGTGATTTACCGCCGCCGGTTGGCATAATCGCCAGCACGTTTTGACCTGCGGTGACAGCGTCGACGATTTCTTCTTGGCCAGGGCGAAACGCGCTGAACCCAAAGACCGACGACAAAAGGGCCTGCGTTTGTGACATGTGATCCTGCTGCTTATTGGTTGGCATCAGAATCGCACGTCACACGCGGGGCCTCAAGGCCAGATCGACTTAGATGAAGATATGCGCATTGTTGCGAATAATAATCTCAAGCGCGTAGATGCCCAAAAACGCAATAAGCGGCGCAAGGTCGAGACCATTCATATCTGGCAAGATGCGGCGAATGCGTGAGTACATTGGCTCGAGCAATCGGTTGAGACCTTCCCAAATTTGGTAAACTAAGGGTTGGCGCAAATTGAGAACTTGGAAATTGATCAACCAGCTCATCGCGATGTGAACGATCATGACGAATTTAACGACGCCGAGGATCATTAGTAGAATTTGGATGAGTGAGAGCATGGGTCATTTCCTATGTTTCGTATGGTGTAACACTTAAGGTTTTGAGAGGCCTTTCGCAAGGTATGCCCATCATAATCATACCGTCACGTCGCCATTGATTTTTTCACCCAGCCTTGTATTGGCTTTGCATATGTATCCAATTTTACGCATCGCCTTTAATCTTTTTAAGTTTCGCAAGGCCCCTAAGCTAGGGCTTTGGGACACCCATGTGTCGCACCACTATTGCCTGCCGGTGGACATTGACCTGTGGTGGGAACTTAATAACGGGCGCACCTTAACGATCTATGATCTTGGTCGCATTCCCATGGCGCTGCGCAACGGCACGGCAAAAGCGAGTAAAGCAGCGGGCCTTGGCACTGTCGTCGCAGGCGCGTCTGTCAGGTATCGCAAGCGGATCACCATGTTTCAAAAGATCGAAATGCGGTCGCGCCCCGTTGGATTTGACGACAAGTTTTTCTACGTCGAGCAATCGATGTGGCTCGCGAACGGGGACTGCGCCAACCATATTTTGATCCGTGGTGCGGCCGTAAAACACGGCAAGATGGTGCCGCCGATAGAGTTGCTCAAACATGTTGATCCCGACCTGAAACCACGTCCCTTGCCCGATTGGGTGCAAGCTTGGGTTGATGCCGACCAAACCCGCCCTTGGCCACCTGCTCGCGATTAAAGATTGGGCCAGAGACTTGAACGTTTAGACGTTGCGTCACGTAGGTTTTGCCTGTTCTATCTCGATCAACAAAAGATCGGGGATTGGGCATGAAAAACGTAAGCGCACGTCAGCGTATCAAAGGCTGGATGATGTACGATTGGGCAACGCAGCCCTATCACACATTGATCATTACCTTTGTTTTTGGGCCCTATTTTGCCGAACAAGTGATCGCGCATCTTAGTGCAAGCGGCCTTGACGAAGCCTCTGCCCGCGCACAGGCGCAGTCGATTTGGGGCATGGGTTTGACGATTTCAGGCCTCACGATTGCCATACTCGCGCCGATCTTAGGGGCCATTGCCGATGGCACAGGGCGACGCTTGCCTTGGATCTGGGCGTTCAGCGCCTGCTACGCTATAGGTGCTGCTGGGCTTTGGGTCGCATCCCCGATTGATTTTCCGACTGTCATCGTATTGGCGTTCTTCATCTTGGGCATGATTGGGGTCGAATTCACGACAATTTTTACCAACGCCATTTTGCCAAGCCTTGGCACAAAAGAAGAGATCGGCAAGGTATCAGGCGACGGCTGGGCTTGGGGCTATGTCGGCGGTTTTATCGCGCTGATCGTAATGCTGTTGTTCTTTGCTGAAAATGGCAGTGGCGTCACCCTCTTGAACAAAGCGCCCCTGCTTGGCTTGGACCCAGAGTTGCGCGAAGGCACACGCTTTGTTGGCCCTTATGTGGCCCTTTGGTTTGTCCTGTCGATGATCCCGTTTTTTCTATGGGTGCGCGAACCGAAAAGCGGCGGCATCTCGATAACAAAAGCGGTCGATTCAGGATTGAAAAGCCTTGGTAAGACTTTAAGAAGCCTGCCATCACGTCGGTCTCTTTTTGCCTATCTGATATCCTCGATGTTCTATCGTGACGCGCTGAACGGTGTGTTCGCCTTTGGCGGCGTCTATGCCTTGGGTGTGTTGGAATGGTCCGTCGTCAGTGTCGGCGTCTTTGGCATTTTGGCCGTCCTATCTGGCGCGGTGTTCACTTATGTTGGTGGGTATCAGGACAGAAAATATGGCCCGAAACCCGTCATCATCTTTTCTATCGTGGTTTTGATGGTCATCTGCACAGGGATCATTTCGATCACCCGCAACAGTGTGCTGTTCATGCCTGTGGCATCAGACAGCAGCCTGCCGGACATTGCCTTCTACATTTGCGGCGTGGGCTTGGGGGCTGTCGGCGGCGTCATTCAATCGGCCAGCCGGACAATGATGGTGCGTCAAGCGGACCCCGAGCGCATGACCGAAGCCTTCGGCCTGTTCGCTTTATCAGGCAAAGCGACGTCTTTTTTAGCACCAGCGCTCATCGCGGCCACAACGGCGCTAAGCAATTCACAACGCATGGGCATAACCCCGCTGATCGCGCTTTTCCTTATCGGATTGGTACTGTTAGTCTGGGTGAAACCCGATGGCGAAGAGGTAGGTTGATGCAGTTCAAAGTAGTTGGTTTTCTTTTATGCGCTGCACTTGCGGGCTGTGGTGGGGATGATGAACCAACCACGGTCGCGGCTCATCCCGTAAAAATGTCGTCCAGCGATCACAGACCGGCCAAGGAGCTTTTCGGTCATGTGTCGACCGCCTCTAGTCAAAGCGCAGAATCATTTGGCAGCTACTCAAAGGGCTGTGTTGGGGGCGCTGTTCAGCTGCCTGAAACTGGCCCAACATGGCAAGCCATGCGTCTGTCCCGTAATCGCAATTGGGGCCAACCCATTTTGGTCGATTACCTGCAAGACCTATCACGCAAAGCCGCCGCACAGCCGGGCTGGGAAGGCCTGTATATCGGCGATATGAGCCAGCCCCGTGGCGGCCCGATGTTAACAGGACACGCCAGCCACCAAATTGGCCTTGATGCTGATATTTGGATGCGCCCGCCCAAGCATTTAATGCTCACGGCCAATGACCGCGAACACATTTCGTCCATCTCTATGCGTAAATCTGCTGGTGCCTTTGTCAACGACAGCTGGACCAAGCAACATCACAATGTGCTTAAAGCCGCGGCCAGCGACCCCCGTGTCGCACGTATCTTTGTCTTCCCTGGCGCCAAGGTTCAAATGTGTAAAGACGAAACCGGCGATCGCGCATGGCTTAATAAAATTCGTCCTTGGTATGGGCATCACTACCATTTCCACGTGCGCCTGAAATGCCCTAAAGGGGACAGTTCTTGCATTGATCAAGCCCCGCCGCCTGAGGGTGACGGTTGTGCGGATGCGCAATCTTGGGTGAATAACATTCTCAATCCTCCGCCCCCAAAACCAACTGACCCCGACGCCCCCAAACCGAAACCCAAAGCGCCAATCACGCTTGCAACATTGCCATCCCAATGCTCAGCAGTTCTCTCCTCGCACTAAGCCTCATCGTATGTTTTGCGCAAAGCCTAGCGGCTGAAACACAATACATCGGATCGTACCTTTGGACATCGAATGACCCCTTACACGGCGGGTATTCGGGACTTGAAGTGACGGATGATGGCGCATCCTTCACAGCGATTTCAGACCATGGCAGCATCGTTCTTGGCCGGTTTTCACGAAATGAAATGAATGTGATAGACAATATTACCACTTCAAACTTGCACAAACTGAAGGGCGCAAAAAGCGACACGTTGCTTCGCAAACTACAAGATGCCGAAGGTCTGGCTATAGCGGATGACGGGGAGATTTTTGTCAGCTTCGAAGGGTCGCATAGGCTTTGGAAATACGCCTCAAACGCCAGTCGCGCGACAGAGTTGCCACAACATCCCGCCTTTAAAGCGCTTCAACCAAACTCTTCACTGGAAGCCCTCGCCATCACGGAGTCTGGCGACTTATTGACCGTTCCAGAACGATCCGGCGGCGAAACCGTGCCCTTTCCCATTTATCGCTTTGACGGGCAGGAGTGGGGCATCCCCTATACCATTCCAAGGCGCGGCAACTACCTGCCTGTGGGCATGGATATCGGCCCGGACGGTAAGCTATATTTGCTAGAGCGCTGGTTTCGTGGCATCGGCTTTTCGTCACGGGTGCGTCGGTTTGATATGGGCGATCAAACTTTGACGGGTGAGGTCACCTTGCTGGAGTCCCCCCTTGGCGCTCACGACAACCTTGAAGGCATCGCGGTGTGGTACGACGGCACAGGCATCCGTTTGACTATGGTTTCCGACGACAATTTCAAAGCCTTCCAAGTCACCGAATTTGTCGAATATCGCGTCACCGATTAGGCTTGATTTCTCTATTTTTAAAGGGTATTTGCCCGCATCGCCTCGTTCGAGGCCGAGTTGCCGTCACCTTCGATAAAAAACGGAATTTATCATGAAACATATCCTACCTGGCATTCTTGCCATGGCTGCCATCGTTGTGGCCTCTAACATCCTCGTTCAGTTTCTCATCTTTGATGGGCTGCTCACGTGGGGGGCTTTCACCTATCCTTTTGCCTTCCTTGTGACTGATCTGATGAACCGCATTTATGGCCCAAATGCCGCGCGTAAAGTGATCTTTGCGGGCTTTATTGCTGGTATCATTTGCTCGCTTATTGGCACCCAAATCACCCTGCAAGGCGATGGATACACCTATTCTGCCGTGGCTTTACGTGTCGCTGTTGGCTCTGCTGCTGCATTTTTAATCGCTCAACTTGTGGACGTGTTTGTTTTCAATCGCTTGCGCAATGGCAACTGGTGGAAAGCGCCGCTGGTATCGTCTGTCATTGGGTCCGCTTTGGACACTGCGATCTTTTTCACAATCGCATTTTCGCAGTCTATTCAATGGTTTGGGCAGAATGCAAACATGGAAATCAACTGGGCGTGGGACGCTGTTCCGCTGCTTATGACTGGCCCTGATGCGCCGCTTTGGGTCACTTTGGCGCTGACAGATTGGGCTGTGAAACTCACGCTTGCGCTGATCGCGCTGGTGCCGTTTCGGATTATTTTGCGCCGCATTCACACAGATGTCGTATAATTTTACTTGCCATATACCAAATCTATGGCACGATACCCCTATCGGCAAACAATCGAAAGGAGGTGGACCAGTGTCTAGAGTTATTACGGTGAATGAGGTCAAGACAGTTGAGAGGGCCGCCGTTTAGAGGCAAACCTGTAGACGAAACACTCTCAATTGGGCAACCTAACTGGCCCATTTCCTAAATTCTCGAAGGGTTGTCTTTTCTAGGCAACCCTTTCAGATTTTCCCCCTTCTTTAAAAACTTTAACGACTTTGTGGCGCGTCCTTGCAAAAGTTGTACAGTTGAGGCACCTCGGGCTTTACATGTTTTAAAGGGGTGTCACGGACACCACTCTCTAAAACCGCCGCCCGCACACAGCCCACTGCACACCTGCACACAACACAAGCCACGGATCACACCCATGTCACTGCGCATCACGGACACCATCGAACTGGCCGATTGGGAGCTTTCCGAAAGCTTCATGCGGGCCTCTGGTCCGGGTGGGCAGAATGTGAACAAAGTGTCATCCGCGGTGGAGCTGCGGTTCGAGGCCGACCGTTCCCCCAACCTGCCGCCTGCCGTGAAAATCCGCCTACGCAAATTGGCCGGACGGCGCTGGACCAAAGACGGCGCGATCATCCTGCAATGCGACGAGTCGCGGTCGCAGGTGCGCAACCGAGAACTGATCCGAGAGCGTCTAGTGGCGCTGATCAAACAGGCGACCGAACGGCCCAAGTTTCGGGTCAAGACGAAACCGACGAAGGGGTCTGTTCGGAGGCGTTTGGATGGGAAGAAGAAGCGTGGAGAGGTGAAGGCGTTGCGTGGGCGGGTGGAGTAGTGGCCACAGAAATGAAACCTTATTGGGGTACTACGCTCAATTCGCACTAGTGGGCAGCAATTGAGTCTCGGCTCATGAAGTGAATATAGTAAAAGCACCAAAGAACAAAGCCGCAAGTAGACTTGCTCCACCAAACCAAATTCCAACAAGCGTAAGCCGTGCATTTCTAGTTTGAGTCTTCAACTTTTTATTGAGATCATCCCTAGCGTACTTCAAAATATTGCAATATTCTTTGAGCTCTCTGAACGCTTCCATTGCTTGAGCGTGATCTGCCGCTTGAGCCTCACCGTTTTCACGATTCCGAACTACATTCATTTGAACTTCATCACATCGACGCAGTATAGTTTGCCAGTTGTCAACTACGTCACCTACGGTGACCTGTTCATAGGTCGTCTGAAACCCACGGACTATCTTCAGTGCAAACAGGATACCTGACTCTGACGCTTCGTATGCAGCACGCCGAACGTGATTAATTGCACTCACGGCCTGATCTTCGTCGTTCGGATCTTCTGAAACATACTTCAACAGATGATAGCCCGCATAACGCAATTCGTTAATTGCTGGAATGCCTGCTTGAGCTCTAAATTTTTCAACTTCTTGGCAAATAAGATCCGCCGCATCATACTCTAAACGAAGGCGCTTAATTAATTCGTCATCTGCAATGTTCGTCACTGAAAGTCCAAGTTTTTTGGTAAAGGAATTCTTGATCAATATCACTATCTAGGTAATAGTCACCAGCCTGCAACGAAAGATTGCCGTGCGAATTACTTGCCACGACTTCTTTTGCAAATATATCTTCTTGTAGCTCTGCGGACAAAGACGCCTTTGGCACCCTAGTAGCGAGCCGTATAATTGAACCAATCATGAAATAGCCTTCCCAAGTAGAAGCCGCTGTATGAACCCAAAATGGATCAAGGTCAAGTTTGTAGCCCAAGCACTACAGAAACGATCAAACTCATCAATACCTACTACATATTGACAAACGGAAACAACAAGAACGTTGCATAAAAGAATCACCCCAACCACACACCCAGCTTTGCTTATTGCTCGTCAAAATGCATCAGAAACCAAGGCCCACCAACGCCTCTTCAGATAAAACGATAATCCAAAGATTGCTAAACTACCACTTCCATAGCACGTTGCTCCCCAACACCAAACACTCGTTTATACCGCTCGACTTCATCCGCAGGCCCCATGGCTTTTTTCGGGTTATCGCTGAGTTTCACTGTCGGGTTGCCGTTGGCTTTCACCGCTTTGCACACAAGTGAGAACGGCGCGAGGGTGTCGGTTTTGCCTGACATGTTGAGGCCACGGAAGTCGTTGGTCATCAAGGTGCCCCAGCCGAAGGAGGTCTTCACACGGCCTGCGAATTTTTGGTGCAGTTCGATGATTTTATCGGTGTCCAAGCCATCAGAAAAGATCACCAGTTTTTTGGTCGGGTCTTCGCCGCGTGATCTCCACCAGTTGATCGCGACTTCGGCAGCCCCCGCAGGATCACCGCTGTCGATGCGGATGCCCGTCCAACCAGCGAGCCAATCGGGGGCGCGATCCAAGAAGCCTTGGGTGCCATACGTATCGGGCAGGATGATGCGCAGGTTGCCCTCGTGTTCATCTTGCCAGTCAGACAGCACATCATAGGGCGCTTGCGCGAGGGCGGCGTCATCTTGGGCCAAGGCGGAATAGACCATAGGCAGCTCATGCGCGTTGGTGCCCACAGCTTCCAGATCGTTGTTCATCGCGATGTGGCAGTTAGAGGTGCCAACGAATTTGTCGCAAAGCCCCTCGCCCATGGCCTGAACGCACCAGTCTTGCCACAGGTAGGAATGCCTGCGCCGCGTGCCAAAGTCAGCGATACGCAGACCGTCGTGGGGTTTGAGCAGCTCGATCTTTTCCCACAGTTTGGTCATGGCGCGGGCGTATAGGATTTGCAGTTCGAACTTGTCCATATGGCCGGTGACAGCGCGGGATCGCAGCTCCATCAGGATAGACAAAGCGGGGATTTCCCACAGCATAACCTCGGGCCAAGAGCCCTCAAAGGTGAGCTCATATTGGCCATCGATTTTCTCGAGGTGATAGGCGGGAAGGCGCAGCTTTTCGAACCACTCCATGAAATCAGGGCGGAACATCTGGCGTTTGCCGTAGAACGTATTGCCACGCAACCAAGTGCTTTCGCCACGGGTCAAAGACAGGGTGCGCACATGGTCAAGCTGTTCACGCAGCTCGCCTTCATCGATCATATCCGCGAGACGGATGTCTTTGGCGCGATTGATCAAGGAAAAGGTGACTTGGGTGTTGGGCTTGTTGCGGAACACCGACTGGCACATCAGCATTTTGTAGAAATCGGTATCGATCAGGGACCGCACGATGGGGTCGATTTTCCATTTGTGATTGTAAACACGCGTCGCAATATCAACCATCTCAAGGCTCCCTTTGATATGGATCGGTTAAAGCAGGCGCGCGGTGGGTTTGGCAAGCTGTGTCGCGGGGCAGTCGGGTGCCCTTGGCCGTTTTTTGCCTCCAACAGGTCGATGAAACAGATCGCGTAGACAGTTTGCACATGTTTGCGTGCTATCAGCTGAGTGACCTTATTTGAAAGATGCCTCATGTCCCTCTTTTTACGCGCACTTGTCGTGACTGTTTTCGCCACTTTGACGCCGCCCTCAGAGGGGTTTGCAGCTGGCGGCTATTGGGAATTTGGCGACTGGCGGGTCATGGTGGACGAGGTGGATACAGGCGAAGATCTGCGCCGCACTTGCACCATGGTGACAGGCGGCGACGGCGATATGAGTGCGGTCTTAAAGATCAGCAACGGCGACGCGGGCCCGCCCACGTATTTCGCTGAACTGGTGATCAACGACCACGCCATCCGTCACCACAGCACGGTTTTGAAACAAGACGCGACACTCTATGTGCGCTTTGACGACAAGGATGTGATCGATGGATCTATCATGCAATACTATGACGCAGACGGATTTCAACACGCCACAGCGCGGTTCCCGCAGGTCCATAGCCAATGGGTGCTGCTGGCGATGAAACGTAACGCGCAGATGGACGTGATGATGAACAACGCTCGCGTCCATGCCTTTTCACTGGCTGGTTTTTCGGCGTCTTATTTGAAAATGGTCGATGAATGTGGTTTCACCGATGTGGGTGTTTTGGATCGACCTTAAAGCCCTGCTCTAAGAGTTTTAAGGAGCAAGATACTGTTTCCGTTACCAGAATCACCCTATAAATTTTGAAAGCTCGGCCCAATGGCGCTCCACGTCAATCGCGGCGCATAGCAGGTTTGAGCACCCTCTACCAAATGCCGCGGGTTGCGCGAATGTCTGAAACAATGATTGACCGATGCTTATGCTTTTGGTGAACTTTTCTGGTCTGTGATTGAAATTGAGACTGGTCAAATAATTTTACGTAAAAATCCATCGCTATACTGCACGGCTGTCTCTAAGCTTTTAGCGTTAAATTTTGTTGAAAAATTAGGGCTAATTTTCTGCATAATTTCGCCATTATTCTAATGTTTATTAAATTGAAAAGAACTTAATACCAATCCGAAAATCTGAAGTATAGGAATCAACAGAATGTCAACCGTCACAGGCTCCCTAGACTTTAGTCTATTGTATTCAATTGACACGATCGTAGCATCAGACTTTTCAGGAAGTGGCTCGTCAAACTCCCTTAGTCTAAGCGGTTTGACACAAGTGTCCTCGACATCAGAATACGACTACGACGCGGTCATTGTTGATGACAATGACGATGGTGAATTTAACGCAGGCGATACGCTGACCTTCACCTTTCCCGGCGATACTGAAGAAACCACGCTCACCCGTGTCGACACCGCAAAATATTATGGATCCGATGGCAGCGGATTTGCCTCCGGGACTGACTATGCGATCTTTGAAGATGAAGACGGAAATCAGTACATCCTGTTTTCTTCCGATTTCGATATATCGCGCATTTCCTCTCGTGGCAATCTTACTCTCACAGAGGGCAGCGATTCTGATGACAATATGGACATCATCGATATCATTGATGTCATTTGCTTTGCGTCTGGAACAAAGATACTCACCCCCAATGGTGAGCGGGCGGTGGAAAGCCTAAAAGTCGGTGATACCTTGGTCACCCAAGAGGGCAAAACAACAACCATCCACTGGGCGTCACACACGCATCATAGCGCGCAGACAGTGTCCCGTTTTCCAAATATTCGCCCGATCAAAATCCCAGCAAATAGCTTTGCTGCTGGAATGCCACATGATGATCTCTACCTCTCACGCCAGCACCGCGTGATGATTGAATCCGTTGTGGCAGAACGTATGGTCGGACAGTCTCAGGTTTTGGTGCCAATCCATACCTTGGCAGAATTTGATTTTGCGACAACTGTCACTCAAGACCAAGATGTCAGCTACTATCATATCTTGACGGATCAACATGACGTTCTCTTGGCCAATGGTCTGCCCTGTGAAAGCCTTTATGTTGGCGAACATTTGGACAAAGCTTTGGACCCTCATCGCGCGCAACAAGTGCGTGACTTGGTGGAGTCCGGCGTCGTATCGACACGCTCGTCCTGCCATATTTTGGAGAACAAACAGGCCCGAAATCTGCTGGCGCGTATCGCTAAAAATGCAAAGAGTCTGCTCGAAAAATGTTCCGCCATTGAGACTCCTTTGAAACGCGTTGCATAACGCGGTCTCTAAAATCACTCTTCAGGCCACATCTCGCTCGGGCGAGAAGGCTGCACCCTTGATGCAGCCCACAACAAATGTCCGTCCGCAGTAAATGTCCGTCCGCAATCTGGCCTACGCCACCGCCACCCCTTGCGCCAACATCGCTGCGCGGGCGGCGGCTTCAGTGCTCGCATCAATTGCGCGGCAGAAGTCTGTTAGGACGGTGGTTTTGAACCCCAATTTGGCAGCATCCTGTGCTGAGTAGTTGACGCAGTAATCTAGGGCGAGGCCGACGATGGTGACTGTGTCGATGCCGCGGGTGCGCAGATAGCCGTCAAGCCCTGTGGGTGTTGTTTTGTCGTTTTCGAAGAACGCGGAATAGCTGTCGATGGCGGGGGTGTAACCTTTGCGGATGATCAGATCGCCATGGGTTTTGAGGGCTGGGTGAAAGTTGGCGCCGGTGCTGCCTTGGATGCAGTGATCGGGCCAAAGTACTTGGGTGCCATAAGGTGCCTCATATGTGGTGAAAGGATCGGCGTTATGGGTGCTGGCAAAAGAACTATGCCCCGCGGGGTGCCAATCTTGGGTCAAGATCACAGCGCTGAAATCATCCATAAGCGCGTTGATGCCCGCGACGATTTCATCACCGCCCGCGACCGCAAGTGCGCCGCCTGGGCAAAAATCATTTTGAACATCGATGACAATCAGGGCTTCGTTTGGGGCGCGCATGGGGGAACCTTTCTTGAGTTGGCTCATTTGGTACGCCTACAGACGCGAAGGTCAAGCACAGAGCAGAGTTTGACGCAGGGACCATCGCGCGGCGCACTTGATCTGGACGCATTTGGAGCGTATTGGATGCCCATGTTTACAGTATGCGCTCTATATCACTTCACCCGTTTTGAAACACCCGCCGACATTCAGGGGCCCTTGTTGGACCTGTGTCAGGCCGAGGGAATCACTGGGTCGTTGTTGCTGGCACATGAGGGCATTAACGGCACTGTGGCTGGCCCGACGCCGGCGGCGATTGACAAAGTGATGGCGTTTATCCGCGCCCTGCCCGGCTGTGCGAATTTCGAATTCAAGCTGTCGACAGCGCAAGATCAGCCCTTTGGCAAAATCAAAGTACGGCTGAAAAAAGAGATCGTCACCATGGGGCAACCCAATGTTGATCCGCGCGCAGCTGTGGGCAACTATTGCTCGCCTGAGGAATGGAATGAGTTGATTTCAGCGCCTGACGTGGCAGTGATCGACACGCGCAACGATTACGAGGTCGGCATCGGCACGTTCAAAGGCGCGATTGATCCGCAGACACCAACCTTTCGCGATTTTCCGAAATGGTGGGAAGAAAACAAAGACCGTTTTCACAACAAACGCATCGCGATGTTCTGTACCGGCGGCATTCGCTGCGAGAAATCGACCAACTATTTGATGCAGCAAGGCGTGGAAGACGTGTTCCACCTCAAGGGCGGTATCTTGAAATACTTGGAAGAAATGCCCGAAGAAAAAAGCCTTTGGGAAGGCGAATGTTTCGTCTTTGATCAACGGGTGTCGATCGGCCACGGATTGACGGAAGGCCCGCATGAATTGTGCCACGCCTGTCGTCGTCCGATTTTGCCCGAAGACAAAGCCAAGGCCGCTTTCGAAGAGGGTGTGTCGTGCCACCAATGCGTTGATGAATTCGACGAGACCCGCAAAGAACGCTTCCGCGAGCGGCAAAAACAAATGGCGCTGTCTCGGGAACGCGGCGAACGCCACCTTGGCAGAGAGCTCACGCGTCGCGCTTAGGCGCGCGGGTTCCCCTTCTTATGGCACATAAACCACAGCCCGCACGTATATCCGGAACTCCGGCAGATCTATCAGCGCGGCTGGTTGCCGTCGTCGTCACCTTTAATCGATGCAGTCACATTCAACTGACCGTTGATCGGCTGCTGGCAAGTGACGCGCAAACGCTCGCGCAGATCGTCATCGTCGACAATGCTTCGACAGATGGCACTGCTGACTGGCTTTGCACCCTCACTGACCCGCGCGTTGACGTGATGCGCCTGCCGGCAAATATTGGAGGCGCAGGCGGGTTTGAAGCTGGTATGCGCCGTGCCGTTGACGCCCATGATGCCGATTGGATTGTGGTGATGGATGACGACGCACGACCTTTTGTAGACGCCTTGAAACAATTCATGACCACGCCCCCTGCCGCCGATTGTGTCGCGGCCGCTGTGCTGTACCCTGATCGCGGTATCTGTGAAATGAACCGGCCGTCGGTCAATCCCTTCACGACACCGCGCGCATTTGCAAAAACGCTTTTGGGCCGTGGCCGAGATGGATATCATATCCCCCGTGCCGCGTATTTTTGCGACACACCTATCAAAATTGACCTGACATCATTTGTTGGATTTTTCGCGCATAGATCCTGCATCGACTCTGTCGGTTATCCAGACCCGAACCTGTTCATTTACGGCGATGATGTGCTCTACACGCTGTCTGTGCGCCGCGCAGGGCATACAATTGCCTTTGATCCACGGATCACCTTTGAACATGACTGCAAGACATTCGACAATGATGCTATCCGCAAGTTTACACCTTTGTGGAAGGCCTATTTCGCCTATCGCAACGGCCTATTTATGTATCGCCAAGCCGCTGGACCGGTGCTGTTTTGGCCAATATTGGCTCTGTGCTCCCTCAAATGGCTGCTGGCCACAGTACGGTATTCCGACTGCAAACAACGCTATTTACAGGTCTTACGGGCTGCTATTTGGGATGCTGTTCGCAATGACACACGGCGCAGCCTTGCGGATGCAAAACAGCTGTCAGGTGACGCCTAGTCTTTTTATCGCGAACCTTACCCACTGAGGGCAAATTGCGTCGCACACGTTGCATCGCCCCATAGCAACGACAATTTTAACATCTCAGATTGAAACTAAACGCCACTTTTAAGCCCGAATCTAGCAAGCCGTCCCTAAGACTTACCCGTCATCTTTAATCCCAGTGGTGGTTATTAATTGGGGGTGGCGAAAGTGGGGTATCTCGGTTTCTTCGCAGAGCATAATTTCGAGTTGGGCCTATTGGGCGTCGACATTCGCGACATGGTCGTGCGTGAACGTGATGGCGAAATCTATCTCTACACAAGCACCTCAATGGAAGGTGGCGCAACGGCTTACCGGCTCAACGCCGATGGCATTCCCGAGCTCGTTGACATGGAAGAATACTCAGGTGCCAGCCGTATTCCTGTTATGCATGGCGTCAATATTGTCACCCTAAACGGCAGTGACTTTTTGCTCGTTGGATCCGACGGATCCCATGAAATGACAGGATACCGACTTGCTGACGATGGCAGCATCGGTCGCAGGCATTCCGTCGATTGGGGGCCCGTCGACAACGGCGCCACCCATTTGGAAATCATCCCCGTCGGTGATCAAACCTTTGTGGTAACCGCAAGCGAGAATGGCACGGGCCTATCGGTGTTCGAGCTCACCGACGATGGGACCGATCTCACGTTTGAAGTGTCTGGCCCAACAACGTCGACCCTGAATTCAGTTGCAGCGATGGATACGATCACAATCGATGGCGCGACCTATGTGCTTACAGCTTCCACATCTCAAGATGAAATCGTCAGCTTCAAAATCGATTCATCGGGCGCGCTCACAGAAGTCGGTACCTTTGGGGCATTTGACGGCTTAGGCATTTCTGCTCCAACGGGCATGGAAGTGGTGACCGTGGACGGGACCGCATATGTGATTTTAGCCTCCTCTGAATCCGACAGTCTTTCTGTGCTACGATTGGAATCAGATGGATCGCTTGCTGCGGTCGATCACGTACTGGACACAACCCACACGCGGTTCGAAAATGTAGGTGAGATGACTGTTTTCACCTCAAACGACCATGTTTTTGTGTTGGTATCTGGCACCGATGATGGCCTCAGCCTATTCACCGTGCTGCCCAATGGTCGCCTGCACCACCTAGAATCAGCGGCCTATGATGGCTCCAACGGATTGAACTCTATCTCGTCCATCGAAGTGGCCGAAGTCGACGGAGCCTTTCAGGTGTTTGTCGCCTCAGGCACTGGAGACGGCCTGTATCAATTCAGTTTCGACACCTCGGATTTGGGCAATGTTTACCATGGCTCTGCCGCGTCAGAGACCGTCAACGGCAGCTCAAAGGACGATGTGATTGCGGGGGGTGCGGGAGATGATGTTTTATATGGCTACAAAGGTGACGATATTTTGCTCGACGACATGGGCAGCGACACGTTTTGGGGCGGGAACGGTTCAGACACCTTTGTGATGATGCCCGACGACGGCAGCCTTGATACAGTGATGGATTTTGAACGGAACGTCGACGTGTTGGACCTGTCCAACTTTGGGATGTTGTATTCCTCAGGCCAGATTGCCGTCGTTTCTACCAGTTACGGCGCTCAGGTGACCTTTCGCGGCGAAGTCTTCAAAATTCATTCAAAGGACGGCTATTCGCTCACCGCGGACGACATGTTCGGGTCTAGCTTTGATGGCACCGATCGCCCCTATTTATCCGTGTTCAACGAAATGGGCGGCACACCGGGGGCAGACGAATTGATCGGCGGAACCGGCACCGACATCATCTATGGTTACGCGCAAAATGATCTTATTTACGGTGGGTACGGCGACGATATTTTAATCGGTGGCGATGGCTATGACACGATCGACGGCGGATCTGGCAACGACAGGATCGAGGGCGGTTATCGCGCTGACACGATCGACGCAGGCGCAGGAGACGACTGGGTCGACGGTGGCCGCGGCGCTGATTCCGTCACACTGGGCAGTGGCAACGATACTTACATTGATAACACTGAAGGTGGCACCTATGGCCGCGACACCGTGTATGGCAACGCTGGCAATGACACAATCAACGGAGGGGGCGGCAATGACATGTTTGACGGCGGGTCCGGCAATGACACGATCACGGGCGGCGGCGGCGATGACACTTTGATCGGGGGCAGTGGTCATGACTCGCTGATTGGAGGCTTGGGCAAAGACAGCATCAA
The DNA here is from genome assembly GCF_038899935.1 of Pacificibacter sp. AS14. NCBI lineage: Bacteria > Pseudomonadati > Pseudomonadota > Alphaproteobacteria > Rhodobacterales > Roseobacteraceae > Pacificibacter > Pacificibacter sp. AS14. Next base: position 12,111 of record NZ_JBBMQI010000005.1, on the reverse strand, counting down.
TGGAGGCAGCGGCAATGACGTGATCGAAGGGCGCGCGGGCGACGATTACATCCTAGGCGGCAGCGGTGACGACCAGATCAATGGCGACAGCGCGTTTGACACTATTTATGCAGGCGATGGAGACGACATTGTTTATGGAGGGCTTGGCAGTGATCAAATTTGGCTGGAAGCCGGTGACGACGTTTTTGAAGACAACATGCAAGACGGCGCACGCGGGCGAGACTTTGTGCGCGGTGGCGCAGGAAATGACCTTATTGAAGGTGGTGGCGGCAACGATGGATTTTGGGGCGATAACGGAAACGACACAATAAACGGCAGACGCGGCGATGATTTCATTCACGGTGGTGCTGGAAATGACACAATAAGGGGTGGAAGTGGTGAGGATGAAATCAATGGTGGGGCAGGCGCAGACAAGATTTATGCAGGCGATGGAAACGATTACGTTATCGGCGGAACCGGCAGTGACAATATCTGGCTGGAAAATGGCAATGATGTTTTCGAGGATAATGCGCAAGATGGCGCGAGCGGTCGTGATTTTGTCCATGGAGGGATGGGCAATGATACGCTTAACGCTGGCGGCGGCAACGATGGGCTATGGGGCGACGCGGGCAATGATGTTTTGAACGGGGGACAGGGCGACGACATTATTCGCGGCGGCTCCGGACATGACACAATAAAGGGCGGGCAGGGTAACGACACGCTTACCGGCGGCTTCGGAAGCGACGCATTTGTGTATTTCAAGAGCGACGGCGCCGATGTTATCACTGACTTCAACCCGGATGTAGATACCGTCAAACTGAACATTGACGGGCTCAGCTACGTATCCTTGCGCTGGGAAACAACTGACGACAATAATCTTCTGCTTAGGTATGGCTCAGGCAATATCGAATTTGAGGGGCTGAATATGGATGACATCGATCCTTCATGGATAGATTTAGGTTAAATCACGTGGCACTTGCCGGCAGACGCAAAAAAGGCCCGCAACATCTGCAAACTTTTTTATCCATGTTTGTTGTAGATGTTAGATGATCACGAGAGAATCTTCTAAAGCGCCTAAATCCGTTACGCTGGACAGCGTTAGAATTTCGCCATCGTCAAATGTGAACACCGTCTGCGCACTATCAACACTTGCATAGGCTTCAATAACCTCTTCGGCAGATAGATCGCCGTCCCATAATGCATCGTCAAGACGCAGCACATCTGTGCCCAAAGTGAAATCGGTCACACGGTCATTTCCATCATTCGATCCGAAGACAAAGTAATCAACCCCGCCGCCGCCAGTGGCCGTATCATCGCCTTGAGCGAACACAATCATATCGCTGCCCCAACCGCCATTGATGATATCATTGCCAAAGCCATCCGCGATATAGTCTTTGCCAAAGCCGCCTGATATGGAATCGTTCTGTGCGCCAGCGAAAATTTTATCGTTGCCGTTGCCGCCTTGAATGGTGTCTTGGCCATTGCCACCGAAAATAACATCTTTGCCGGCCGCGCCATTCACAATATCACTGCCATTGCCGCCGAACATACGGTCATCGCCGTTGCCGCCAAACATACGGTCGTCACCAAATCCACCATCGACGGTGTCATTGCCATTCCCGCCGTAACCAAGATCAGCCCCACCCGCCAAGATGAGACGATCGTTGCCTCCGTTGCCAAAGACAACATCGTCACCCGTGCCCGAGCGGATCCAGTTGTTCACAAAGTTGCCCGTCACAACGTCATCGCCACCCCCAAGATAGGCGTTCTCGATAAAAGTGCCCCGTGCGATATGAACCACGTTGACCAAATCGCCCAGAGAGCTGGACTGCGCGCCACGCATATCAAGGTCGATATCATCGTTCATTGTGCTGAGATTGATAATGTCGATGCCGCCGGCGTCATAAATCGTAAACGTCATGGGGTTTTCGCCCACGTATGATTGCGTGCCACCCGTTGCGGCATTCAAAAGTTCATCCAAATAGGTGCCAAGATTGGAATTATGACCCCATATCGTCGCCCCCCATGTCGCAGACCCTTCGCCAGGAGCGCCGTACAGATCTTGAATCGCAATGATGTCGACCATCATTGGGGTCATCACATACGCATAGCTACCGTCGACATCTGTGTTTTGGGTTTGCGAAAAATACGACATGACGGAGTACATCCAGCTGTCGTTGGTAAATTCGTTACTGACGCCATACACAGCGCCACCGTTATAAGGCCCTTGATGACCGAGACCCAAAGCATGCCCCAATTCGTGCATGTAGGTCTGAAATCCGTAGTCGTCATAGTCGCCGTAGGACCCTTCATCTGTCGGATACAGCCAGCTGGACGGAATGTTGATCGTCGCCGATAACGTGTAGCTTCCATAGTACGATGCCGACGAATAAGCCCCGCCAGAATTATCCTTAAAGGTGATATCTGCACTGCTGGTTGTGAGCTCAAATTTGAGATCCGCGACCATTTCCCAAGCCTCAAGGGCAGCTTCGGCCATCCGACGCCCCGCCGTATCAAGACCTGACAAGTTTACTGTAATGATGTTGCTGAAGCGCGTATCAAAAGTCGTTCCGGATACTCCAGAGCTGTAATACCAATATCCTGTTGTCAGATAGTCAGCGAGTTCATCGAGTGAACCATCGCCTGATCCTGCATAAGAAATGACATCGTCGGCGTCTGTCAGACCAGACAAGTTAAACAGCTTACCAGCCGAAGAGAACGAAGTGTTATCGTTAAAAAGAAGGTCTGATGTATTGAAATTAGACATTATCGAACTCCGAGACAAATGTGTTATGGATCAATCTAGATCCGTGAATTGGTAAAAGTATGGTGATGTGATGCTAACTATACGCTGGTTATCAAATCAAAAAGATTATCGTAAAAATGGCAACACTTGAGGTTTGACCAGCCCAAAGACAAAATGATCATACATATCAACCGTGAGATCCGCATCTAGGGCGCGCAGGCCGGCGACTTTGGATTGACCGATTTGGCCGGTCGCTCCATACGTCCACTTGAGACGCAATGACAGGCCCAGCGCGGTGCGCTGTAAACCGACAGTTTCTAAGATGACCAGTTCAGCGCCAAGCCTCTGCGCTGGCTGCCCCGCATAAGGGACAACGGTCAAACCTTTTGCCTTCAACGCGCGCGCCAGCAGCAAGCAAAAGGTTCGATCGTCTGGAAGGCCCGCGCTGTCGCATTTCAAAAGAACCCCGGAAATGGCATTTTGCGCTGCTTTCGTCACTTCGGGGTTGGCTGAGGGGCTTCGTTTCGACATGGCTGCCCCTTTTTGGCATCCAACAAAGGACACAACGGCTGCGGTCGCCACGATTGCAACGTAGGGTTTTAAAACACTCGAACGCACGTTACATCCTTTGGCTGCACACAATCACTTGGTTGTGACTATACTATCCAAGTGATACTCAAAGCCAAAGTTCCGCGAAAGTTCGCTGAGTATTCCAGCAATTTTTTGCTGGGACTTGACCCACGTTGGCCTATGCTTCAGGCAGACCAAAGAGTTTATAAATGGGGCTATTCGTGAAAATACTTATTGTAGGTGCAGGGTTTTCAGGCGCAGTTGTGGCACGTGAATTGGCGCAAAAGGGTCACAAGGTTTCTGTCATCGACAGCCGTGCCCATATTGGCGGCAATTGTTACACCAAACGCGACGCTGACACCAATGTGATGATCCACACCTACGGGCCGCATATTTTTCACACCAATGATGACGAAGTTTGGGACTACGTGAACAGCTACACCACGTTCATGCCGTTCGAGAACCGCGTCAAAACCACGTCCAAGGGTCAAGTGTTTTCTCTGCCGATCAACTTGCACACCATCAATCAGTTCTTTGGCAAAACCTTTCGCCCAGCTGAGGCGGCAGACTTTATCGGCGAGATTGCAGACAAAACGATCACCGATCCGCAGAACTTTGAAGAGCAAGCCATGTCCATGGTTGGCCGCGATATCTATGAAGCGTTTTTCGAGGGCTACACCCGCAAGCAATGGGGTCTTGATCCCAAGATGTTGCCGGCGTCGATCCTGAAGCGCCTGCCGATGCGGTTCAACTATGACGATAACTATTTCATGGACAAGTATCAGGGCATGCCAAAAGACGGCTACACCCCTATGTTTGACGCGATTTTTGACCATGAGAATATCGATGTGCGCATATCCACCGCGTTCACCGAAGAGATGCGTGACGGCTATGATCACGTGTTTTGGTCTGGCACGATTGATGGCTACTTTGGTTTTGAAAGTGGTCGCTTGGCTTACCGCACTTTGGATTTCGAAGCCTTCCGCGCCGACGGCGATTTTCAGGGCTGCGCCGTGATGAACTACGGCGAACAAGACGTGCCCTATACGCGCATCACCGAGCACAAGCATTTCTCGCCTTGGGAAAGCCACGACAAAACCGTGTGCTACAAAGAATTCAGCCGCGCGATGGAACCCGATGACATCCCCTATTACCCCGTGCGATTGGTCGACGACAAAGAGATGTTGGCAGATTATATCGCGCGCGCAGAGGCGACGACTGGCGTGACCTTTATTGGTCGCCTTGGCACCTACCGCTATCTGAACATGGATGTGACCATCCGCGAAGCTTTGGACGCCGCGCGTGCCTTTTTGGCGGCGACTGATGCAGGCGAAAAGCCACCGGTGTTTTCAACGCACCCTATGTAGGGGGCAGTTTACAACGACACTCAGATCAAGAGGCTCAGATATGTGCGGATGTGAAACGTCAAATGACTTTGGTTTTCACATCAGCACATGACCCTTGTGGCGGTCAGCATAGCCAGCACCGCTGTATCACCATCACGGCGCTCCAGCGTTGACTTCAACGTTAGGCCATAATCCAGCTTTATGCAGGATCGTCTGAACCGGCCTCTTTACTGTTCGTGGCGTAGACGTCTTCCCAATAAGATTTGGCCGCAATTTCTGGGTAGGTTTTGCGGTATTCGGCCACCAGTTCAGGATAGCGGCGGACCAAGTCTATGGACAACTTAGCCGTTTTCAACAGCAACTTGAGACCGCGTAGCTGTTCGATTTTCGTGGTGTAAGACAGTTCGCGCACAGAATCGATATAGGTGATTTCGCGTGCCCCCCACGCCATGCCAACGATCCCTTTATCACGCGCTTCAACAGCGACACGCGGCCCCAAACGTCCATAAAACGGAATTAAATGGCCGTTTAATGTGATCCGCGACAAGGCCAAGCGCCATTTTTGTGCGATCGGACGTCTGCGCATAGGCAGGCGTTTCTCGCCCTGCATCATCGACGTGAACACCTCTGCATGAGTGATAGCTTTGATGCGTCCGCGACGTTCCGCCATGTCTTTGTTTGCGTCAAAAAACTGCGGCCCTTGCATCACGTCCTCAATAGCCAAATGGCAGGCCTCAATGGTCTCATAGTGAAACCGAATGAAGTTGCGTAGCACAAACCAGACACCAATTTTAGCAGTCCGCAAGGCCCCAACATCCATCGATTCCAGTTGCAAGTGATGCGCCAAATGGCTGCGCAGATCCAAGTACCACGTCATCGGGCTTTCTTTCTCGACGAAGCCATCTTGGAAACTCGCCACGCCGCCCAGCACACACACTTTGAAATCATTCGCTAGGGAAAAGCTGACGTCATCGCCGCGCACAAAGAACGGAAACGGATAAAATTTTGCCTGCTTGATCGGAAAGGCAAAGAACCACCAACCCCCATACAAATTAGGGTCTGGGGTGCTTGATGTTTCGATTTCCATGCCGTGCAATGCGCCGATATCCCGCAGGTCAAGGCCGTGGTACTGCGGCTTGCATCCACGATCAAAGCTCGCGCCGTTTTCCCACAACTGCCATTTGTGTTGGTTGTTGATCATAGCGCCCGCGACAGCCGTGCGCTCGTCTTGCGCCAACGCCAAATAGACGTAAGTGCGGTGCAGGCTTTCAGTCGAAAAGGATGCGTCATCATCGGTGAACAACACATGGGTGAAGCCAGCGTTTTCAGCCTCTAATAGCCCTCGCGAAAACCCGCCTGCCCCGCCAAGATTATCATTGGGAATATAGGTCGTATGCGCGCAGGATTGGATGTCAGCTGATTGACCATTGTCGACAACAAAAATATGCAGGTTGTTCCCATAGACATAGCTGTCGATGAACGATTCAACACGGGCCACGGTCTTTTCGACAGCCGCCTCGCGCTTGAACGTCGTGACACTAACTGCCAGCTTTGGCCAAGATGCGGGTTCCGCGCTGGACATAAATCGCATGGCACCAACGGTCGCGTCACTCAGGGCTTTCAACCCGAAGTAAACCAGCCCAAGGTCGTCTTCTGCCAGCAGACTTGTTAAGTCCACAGTTTCCGGCACGCCCGATTTGAGCGTCACAACCTGACTGCGTGACAACGACCATGAACCATTTCCAGGCGCATGAAACACCTCAATTGCGACGGTTCCCGTGCCTTCGATTTCGAACAGCAGATCTTCAATCGCAGTATTTTGCGCCCATTTTTTCAACGTAAAACTGTTGAAATAGGTATCGAATGTCGCTTTCCCCCCCGGTGCAAAAACCAACGAAGACTGCGCGTAATCCATAGCGCAGTTATCGTTCAGGCGCGCATAGACCAATTGCTCTGCGCAGATATCTAAATCAGGTAAGACAATGTTTTGAAGGGTAATCACAGGATTTCGCTTTTCTAAAATTTGATAAAAACGCCACTGGTTCGGTCTGATCAGTGAACCATTCAGACTTAGGGATTTGGCGGGTTATTTCACAAGAATTTTCGTCGTCAGGTCGCGGATGTGCTCGATTTGCTTGCCGGGCGTTAACGCCGACATATCAGCAATCAAACGGGCCATAACCTTCAAGCGACCAAGCTCGGCTTCGCCAAAATGGTCTTCGGCTTTTATGGATTGAGGAAGAGGGACAGTTTTTAGAACGTCTCGTTTGAGACTGTCAAACATCTGAGTGCCGTCAAAAAACTTTGCATCAAGAGCGATTGCATCACGTTCATAAGCGTTCAACACATCTTTGGCGAGCGCCTCGTCCAATGCGATGGGGGTCAACGTGATGTCACCTGACATCTCACTCATCAAGGTCTGCCAATGCCATCCAAGCGCATGACGCCAATTCGGCGGACGCTCGGAATTGGCCAGATGAAACATCCGCATTGTCGCCAAATCTTCAAGGCCGAGAGATGAATTGGTGTTCTTGGGTTTGGGCATTTCGATATCTGTCGTTCCGCAAACCATCGATAAGAAATCGAGACACACATCTCCACCAAAAAGTTGATCGCGCACCATAGGGCGCAGATAAAACCGTTCACCGAACACCTGCCGCCAGCTTTTAAAACGCGGCGTGTAAATGAATCTTTTTGTGCTGATTTCGTGATGAAAATAATCGCGCAAATTGCCAGTAAAGCAACCAATCTTGACGTCTTCGGCATAGTTAGACACCAAGCGCTGCGCATGCGGTCGCACGTAGGCAACGATTTTGACCGTATCAAGATGATCGGGGAACCATTTTTTTATCACATCGTTCAGCGTCTTCGCATGAAACCCCTCAAACTCCTCAGCCGACAAAAATCCCCACTCTGCATCAGAGTTCTGGAAGTCCAAAGCGATTGCGGCCAGCCTTTTTTCCAAAAATACAGAGTTGTTCTTGGTTACGATATGTTTGGCGATACCATTATGGCTGCGGCGTGATGGGTAGCAAACAGAACGGCCATCGACCTTTAAACTTGGGTCCACCAACGCCGTTTGTATAGATGTGGTCCCAGATTTATGATCGCCGATGTGAATGCAGAGGTTCTTGATCATATCAACGTGGCTTTCTTACTGAGAAAGCACTTCCTTCTCTTATTCTGCAGGCAATAGTTGGCACGACTTCGTCAACCAACAAACCCGACTTCGATTGATGAGCGTAATTTCGGCCGCCTTTGATGTGACTTGCTAAGCACTTTGTTGAAACATCAGACTTTGCCAGACCCTATGTTTTGGCTCGTCAATTGGCAAGCAAATCCACCGGCAATAACCTTAGCGGACACACAACACGTTATTCGATAGAAAAAGACCTAATCAGACCACCGCCTTGCGAATGCCTAGTGCAAATTGTATTGTTTTCAGACATTAATTGAGCCGTTAAAGCTCGATGCCATTACCAGTTGCTCCCCTACGTCTCTTTGTTACTTTGAAAATGAGCCAAACCAGATGATCTCCAAACCTAGATTCGACATTTCAGTTATTGTTCCCTGCTACAATGCCGAACAATTCGTAGAGACCTGCATCAATTCCATTTTGATGCAAAAAAACGTTTCCGTTGAAATCATCGCGATTGACGATGCCAGTTCTGATCTGACATTCCACATATTGCGCTCTATGGCGTTGGATCATGACAATCTGCGTGTCAAGATTTTGAAGAAAAACGGAGGCCAAGCCGCAGGTCGCAACCTTGGTTTTGACATGGCACAAGGTGACTATATCACCTATCTAGATTCGGACGATTTCTACAACGATGATAAGTACTTATCTAAATGGATGTCCACGGCACGCGAGTATGATCTGGATCTGTGCGTTGCTGATTATCAGCGCCTAAATCGTGACCTACGCTTAACCACTCCAACAGCGATTGACATCAAACCTGGCGACGTTGTTGATGTGACGACAGCCCCAGAATTGGTGGATGTCTCGCAGTGCTGGCAAATTTTGTATAAGACGTCATTCCTGAAAGATTTAGGTCTCAAGTTCTCAAGCAAACTACGCCAAAGAGAAGACCGTTTGTATTTTGTCGAAGCCTTAGCCAACGCAAAACGGATTGGGAAAATAGCCGACGTCGCGATTGTTTACCGCGCGCATGATGACAGTACCATGGCGCGTGTTGACCTTGATCAGCTCAATCAATTTACGATTCACATGCAGCTGCTGAACGCGGCGCTTGAAAAATCAGCCATATCGAAAACTGATTCCTCCGATTTTGCCACAGCAAACGCTGGGCGATACTGGCGCCAAACCTTCACCTATTGGAAGCCTATACTGGAACAAGGTATCCATCGAATTGTTGACGCTGACGGCGAACGCCTTGAGTTCGAGCCATTCTTTATGGACTACATGAACGCGATCTACGCCCTCACGGCGGACGCTGACCCACTGTTCTCCGAACAATTCTCCAAGCGCACCCCCCCCAATGACGAGGCGAAATCCGAAGGCACAATGGACGTCGCACGTATCGCTTGTGAACACGGGCGTTACGACCTATTTGCCCGCCTTCTAAGCGGCGACCGGCTTCACATTTCTGAACTGCTCGCCTTGTCCGAGACATCAAAATTTGACTGGGCTAACAATGCGGTCGCACATTACGTGCGTTTCAATCGCGGCCACGACTTTGCCCAGAACGACGCTGATGACCATGGTGAAGCGTTACGATCCTTGGTGGATCGCGTTGTGCTGCATATTGGCATGCCCAAAACAGGTTCCTCGGCGATGCAAGAGTTCCTAGAACTCAATCGTCTGGCCCTTTTAAAAATGGGTATTTGGTATCCTGATATCGGCATTGAACGCGGGCGCGGCGTCCGTTCGAACAGATGTTCAGGGCACTCCATTTTGATCAATCGCCACGTTCATAACCGAGGGGCCATCGGACGGATATTGGCCGCACAGCTCAAAACGCTGCCGTATAAAGTTCACACAGTTATCCTATCTGCTGAGAACATTTTTTCTGACCGCTTTCTATATGACCTAGAAGATAAAGACAAAAACGTCGTGGCGTTGACGACAAAAATCATCGATTCCATCGACCATGGCAACATCGAAGTGATGACAGCGCTGCGGCGCCAAGATGATTGGTTTGCAAGTTACTTCCGCGAAGTGACGGCCAATCCCTTTAACAAGATGTTTGACTCCACACGCACGTTTTGGTGCAAGCTAAACCAGCTCGGCTTGTTCGACTACGACGCCATTACAGATCAAATCAGCAAGAATGGCAACGTCACAAAACATCACATCGTCTCTGCTGGTGCAATGCGCGCAGCAGGCGGTTCTATCCCTTGGATCTCTTCCGTTCTTGATATTGAAGGCAATCCAACAATTCAGTTCGACGTACCACGCATCAACGATTCCTTTAGCGACGCCATTGCCGCCAATCTTTTGATGCTCAAACGGCTCGATATGGATCGTGCAACAACCTCTGAAGTTTTCTTAAATGTAACTTCAAATCCTTCCCTCAAAGCGTCGAGTTTTGAACTCATTTCGTCGGGCGAGATGGAAGAGTTTCGGATGTTTTTTTGCCCGCAACTCAAGGCATTTGATGAATCCTACCCGAACGAATCGCGGCCCGTGAAACCCAAAACAAACCAGCCGCAAGCGATCGAGCTTGACCCATCGATCATTGGCAAACTGGAATTTTCAAGACGCAGCTTGGCCTGCGGTGAAAGCTCCCCACCCGATGTTTTGCATGAAACAATGGAAACGCTGCGCAAAGAACGCGATCTTCGTGAAACGGCTTTCGCCGATATCCATCGGATGCATCATGAAAGCTCCCACATGGGCGGCGAGCTGCACTACATGAAAAACAGTGTGTCATGGCGCGTCACAAAACCACTTCGCAGCGCCATGACGCTATACAGAACGCTGCGAAAGCGTTGATTTCAGTTCTTTAAATTTGGAGCTTAGCTAATGGCCTCAGACCAGTCATCCGTGACACGCACTGTCTTTTTGTTTGGTGCTATCGGGCAAGGCCCTTATGGCTATATGACCTTTGCCAGCGACGGTCGCATTCAAGTCTATGAGAACAGCAACGAGCATTCGTATGCCTATGACGACGGGGTTCTTGCCTTCTACGACATCAATGGCGTTGAGACCTCGACACTTATTGAAAGCGCAGCGGATCCACTTCATTTTCGCCCTCATACGCTTGGCACGCACTACTTGGAGCCAGTTCTACATCTTGGGCCCCTGCAAGAGAAAATGTCAGACAAGCCTGCTGTTGTGGTCAACACACTGGCAAAATCTGGCACTTATTTGGTTGCCGAGGCTTTGACCGCCTCTGGGTATAAGCCGCTTGACTTACACCTGTCCTCTGACTTTTTACACGACAACCGTGGTGTCGACATGAACGTCATCCATTGGAACCCACCAGAGCGCTCCATTACCTGTAGCGCAAGCGCATTGGCGTCAATTGTTGGCCCCGGTGAATTCGTAGTTGGTCATATCGACTCGGTCGAAGAGCTACGTAAAATTGACCGCAGCCCCGTCGAATTGATCAGTGTTGTACGCAATCCATTTGACCAAATTCAATCTATGCTGACTTTCAAAATCCACAAAACCAAACCAAAACCTTCGGACTTGATCTGGCGATCAATGACTGGGTTGGATCGCTTCAAAGCCTTTCTATTGGCGCATCCTGTCGACTACTGGCTCGACTTTTCGCGCCGTATTACCGAAAATTTCGAATTTTTGACATTCGAGGACCTCCGCGTCGGACGCGTTGCCTCAGAATCTCTGTCTACAAAGCTGATTTCAGATTTGGAAACAGGGCTGTCATCGGCTCTCGGCAAGGAAACGTCGACCAATATGGGTGGGTTACGCGAAGCCAAAGTAAATTACTTTGAAGACGAAAGCGTTTGCGCTTTTTTGGACTCCCTAGGCGTCACAGCCTATGCGCAAAAGCACTGGAATATTTCTGGTCCCACTGCGCCTCCATAGGCTACCCTCACGGGCATCTTTGTACGCCTAGTTTGATGAGCTCGGCACCTGTGAGTTTTGTTGGTTTTCGTGTGCTGTAGCGTGCGCTTGTCATGTACCAGGTTTTGATGGCTGGCGGGTAGTGTGACGCGATGACGTTTGACCATCGGTCGAATTCAGCTTGGGTCAGTTTTGATCCGAACCTATATGGACCATGGAAGCCCAAGACGGCTGTTGGTGTCACGCAGACATTTCTGGCGCCCAAGAACATTGTACAGCTGGACATGCAGGATCCGCGGCGGATTTCAATGCGCTGACCCAATCTATTGATTTGTTGGATCTCACCGTAGCGGTCGCGGACGCTGCCGCCTGGATCGCCGTTGATAACGATTGTCGCCCCTGGGACTTTTGACTTTGGCCGGGCAGCCTGGGCTGGTGTTGCCAAGGTCGCCATCAAGAGCGTGGCGCTGAGT
>NZ_JBBMQI010000004.1:0-223715 GCF_038899935.1 Pacificibacter sp. AS14 | reverse complement strand
CGTTTCGTTCCCATAGTTCGTCTCCTTTGCTGCAATAAATGCTATCAAAGGAGCGGCATCAAACCGTGACAGGTCCATTCACGCAGACTAGACCAACTTAGGGAAGTTCCTAAGAAACTTGAAAATATGTTCAAGATTGCGCAAGAAGATGACTTGGCTGAGCGAGTTTTGGATCGGGCCAAAGCCTGCCAAGAGAAGCTCGAAAAGAATTTCTCAGTGAAAATTGAGTTCGATAGTGAAACGGTTGCAACTTTGAAAGAGATTTCAGGCCTCTATAACGCGGGTCCAATAGAGGTCACGCCCGAACTAATTTCACGCACTGCCCATAAGCGATAATTTTTGGAATGAGCGTTTTCGTTCGATACCCTTCAAGAGCATGTTTGTCCTATTTCATCATTCAAGGCAGCTTGGCATATGCTCGGGTTACCGCCGCCCACCGAGCCACGGAACCGTCTGGTCGAATTCTCTTAAAATTTATGTATACTGGACAGCTAACATGTGACTAGCGAGGAGTTTTCGGCATGATAATTACGGTTTCTTTTGACGTGAATAACTATGTCGAGGTTATGGAGGGTTGGCCACTCAAGCATGATAATATGACCTTCTTTTTGGAGAGGGAAGGCAATATTCTGAAGAGAGTGTGCCTATCATTTTCCGGTGTTGGTATTGAGCATGCGCCAAGCTTCACGCAGCCGCACGAAGCAGGCGGAAGCGCGAATTTAAAGGTAAGTAGCGGCGGCTACGCTGCTTTGGCTAGAAAGAGGATCATGAACTGGCAAGCGGTTGTCAGCGGAATACAAATCGTTGACTTGGACTACGATAGTTTTGATTTGCAGTTTCACGCTGAAAACGTCGAGGAAGAGTCCCGTATCCACTTAAAGTCCTTCAAGTCCAGCTATGATAAAGCCCTCAATTCTGCCTGCGATTTTGAGCAGATCGGTAGGGCTTTTTGTGCTAGTTCGATCCCATATGATCGAATAGAATCGACATCTCACTATCGTGAAGGTCGGCTCGCGTTTGAAGCTGGGCGGTATGTAGATGCATATAACAACATGTTCTTGTTTTTAGAAACGCGATACTGCGACGGAAAGACTAAGACGGCGCAGCAGGTTGAACTTTTATCAAAATACCCTGCTCTGTGCTTGAGCATTGAAGAAGCTGCTACAGAACTTATAAAATCGAACCAGGCTAACAACAATGAGAAGTTTGATTTGTTCGGTTCTTGCACTGGTATTACTGATAAAATTAAGGCCCTCGTCCTTCTTCGAGGAAATCTCCGGCATCATTCTCTCAAGAGTCCTTATCGTTGGGACCCTAATCAGCAAGATAAATACAAAGGCGAGGCGCGATTTTTGATTGCCGTTGTGCATGCTATCGTCATCAAGGAATCTCTGGAAGATATTTATGCCCCTGCTTCGTTGGATAATTTCAGAAAGCAATCGGTTAGCAGTGGAAATGAAATTAAGGTCAAACTCACAACCCACCGCGCTAAAAACGAACGCGCACTTCAACTTGACATGAGCTACCCGACAACCGTTGTCTCTAGTTTGCTGTGTCTCAACACGGTTCGGCATGCAATTGAGGCATGTGAAAAGGACGGCCAGCTTGCTGACACGGTTAAGTTTGAGGCTGTTCACAGTGGGCGAGGTTTAGAGCTTTTTTCCATCGATTTTGATGTTTGGGCATATACAACAACAAGAGAAATCGAGACAAAGCAACCAATTGAATTCATTCGATGCAGTTTTGAACATTTTCGCTCTGATTTGATAAGAAGGCATGAATTCTCAATTCCTTATCAGGGAAATAGGCTCACTGTTTTGGACGTGTGGAAGTTGTTGCAACGTAGCTACGATCATATTGAGCACAGAGACCCAACAACACGAATAATGAGCCTAAAGATCTTCATTAACGATGGCAAAAAAGCGATTGTTTCGTATCGGCTCGGGGCACTAGCTAGGTTTTGACCGTTCCCTAATATGGGCCGGAAGCGGCACTCGATACGAAGAGCAGGAATGCGGGCTGCGACCGCAGCATTGTGATCAGCTGTTGGATGTCTCCTTTGAGCCGATCATGTCGGTCGAGACCAACCAGCGGAAACCGAACATTCGCTGCGCGTGCGAAAATCTTATGTCAGAGATAAATGAGCCGCCATTCGTCGCCCATACCTAGGCCTTCCTTGCGACGCAGAGCAACCTGACGTCCGTAAGGCCTGTGTTGGCATCGATGATAGGGGGTGTCTGTTTTAGTTGCCGAACCATGATCCAAGTCGGTGCGCAAGTATGTCGGTTTGTCTGTTCACCAGCACGTCATTGGCTAATGCCACCTTGTTGAAAATTAATTTACCGCTCAGATGGCATTAGTCATTCTAGGTTTGTCAAATCGCAATTTCAACTTCATGATCGTGAAACCAGCCTTTTCCTAACACACTATCCTTAAGCGCTTTTGGATCATCAGAATAAGCAACCAGAGCGAGGCTCTGTTCGGCTCGCGTACAAGTGACGTAGAACAATCGACGTGTTCGATCTATCCCAGTTTCTGCACCCTTTGATTGATTTTCCAAATCGCCCTTTGTAAGTGGTTTTACATCAAATAGCTTTTCATACGAAAATAGGAAGCCACCAGCAGCACCGTCATCCATTGCAACCAGAACTCGATCAAATTCAAGACCTTTGACCCCCTGATGTGTATCAAACGGACCTAAGCCAGACATATATACATCGTAAGCAGAAATTTGATTAAAAGGGGTCTCTAGAAATGCTTGTAGGGCGTCTAAGGTAGTTACTTTTTCACTTGTTTCATCGGGCGCTTCGGTCGCAGAATCGTCCTCTACCACAACGGCTTTCTCTATGAAGGGTGCAAGACTCTGAGGGATAGAAAACAGACTATGCTCAGCTACACACCTCAAAACCTCCAAAAAACTAACGGATGAATTAGACTCAATTAGCGCTTGGATATCTTGTATTGCGACCTTCAATTTATTTAAGTTTTTTTCGCCGTCAGCTGCCGATCTGAGGGCTTTTTTATCAAGAAGCGGAGATTTAGTCCTGCGGAGATGGTTCATAACTGCGGTACCAGAACTTGATTTTTGAAGCTGGTAAAGCGGCAGGACCTGTTTTGAAAACAGTCTTACGGCGGGGATATCCCCGCTTCTTAACGCAGTGGTTAGTCTCTTGGATGATGACAGCGCAGTGAACATGTCCGAGAAACCCATTCTGGAGGCTGCCATCATGTGCTCAAGCATAAGATGCTTCACTGAAGCTCTATCCTGCCAAAGTAGGTCGCCAGTTAGTTCAAACATTTTTTCCCGAACCGCATCTTCAAAAGCTGGCTTATCAAGCTTGTTGGATGGTGCAATAAACATTCGAACCAAGCCATCTGGCTTTCCCTCTAAAACTTTCTGCTGTTGTCCGTCTGTCTCTGATCTAATATCGTTCGCGAGCGCGATAATTCTACTCGGGCTGCGCCGGTTCATCAGCTTGACCGGTTTGGCCCAGCGTTCAGGTAGCCCTTGACCCAGATCGTTTTTACCATCTCCGTAGATGCGTTGCATCATATCGCCAATGAGGCCGAGAGAAAAAGTGCTATGGTGCGCTTCTTCTAGTTTGAAAAACGCCTCAATAAGCCCTTTGTTTGTGTCCTGACTTTCATCAATGAGGATAAATGGATATCGATTTATGACGATTTGTTGAAATGATGGTTTTGTTCCCACAAAGTCACCGCATATCTTCAAAACCTCCGCATGGGAAAGAGACGCTTTACCAATATTATCGCCATTTGGACTGTAGGTGAACTCACGCTTCTGTTTCAACCAATCTAGACGTTCTTGCTTGCTGACAATACTCCGTTGCCTAGTGATTGATGCTTGCGTTCCCGCCTTGCCTTTTTCTTCGAGACGCTGGAGTTCGGCGATTTCGTCAGGGAGGGACTCACTTAGCCATGCGCGAATATCATCATGAAATGACTGTATCTGAAGCCAGCAAAAACTATGAATTGTGCTGATATGGAAGAGTGGATCACCCTTCACACGTTCAACAATTTCGTCACAAGCCGCGTTAGTATAAGTGATTACTGCAATTTTTCTTCGTGATTTTCGAAATTTGGCACCATGTGAGACCTCAAACGCCTCAAGTGCTTTAACCAAGGAATATGTTTTTCCTGAACCTGCTCCTGCGTATAAGAAAAAGCTTTTTGGTGCTTCTGGAACTAGGCATTGGCTGATAGTTGCATCCACTGAATCGTCAGTGTTTGAATTTGCATAGACAGGTTCACTAACCATTTGCCGGAACCTCCAAATTAAGAGCGCCTAAATCCACATCACTTAACTGACTTTGAAGCCATTCAAGTCCGCTACGTATATATGGGGGGGGAACAAGAGCTGCTCCGTCCTCTATATCCACGAGGCATTCTACGGCAAACACCGCCTTTTCAGCTCGATCAACAATCTCGAATAACGCTGTTTCAAGATCTTCTCCTGAGATGTCGCTCTGAATTAATTCAGAAATTTTGTTAGTGGTGGATGACCCAGACAAATCCGCTAAAACTTCAAAATTCGCGTAAACTAATGCATCTTCAAAGGTACGAGCAATTAATTGCGAACCGTCAGTCTTTGTTGGGTCAGGTACAGATTTTTGATAGGCTACATATAAGTCATATTCACCATCGATACACACTGCATGCTTATCATCGCCTAATGCGACCAATTCATCAATTTTGCTGAGTTCAGGATGCCATTTTGCTAAGGTGGGATTGGTGGTGATCTGACCTGCACCGAGAGCAGCCTTAGCCTTTTTGTTTCGTGTTGTTTTAACGCCTTTTTTGGTCTCAATTTCTGTCGGTATTGCAGCATCCAAGTCAGTTATGATTAAGGAGGTGAGTCCCAACGCCTTAACCAATGGCTTGAAACGAGGTGCATTTGATCCACCAAGATCAATCAGACTTATATATCGACGCCACAGCTCATCGAAGTGATGACGAATAAAGTGCGGCACAAGTATTCTTTCAGCTTGTCCCTCGATAAATATGGCCGCGTCAGCGAAAAACAGATCACAATCAGTCGCCTTAATGTATCGTGTTACAAATCGAAGCGTTTTGTCATCCTCGCCGAAAATATTAGATAAATTTACTACCGATGATGTCGGGGGGTGTCCTTTCCCTTCTGCTGGAAGACGGCGGAAATATCTTAGGTTGGCAAAATCTACCTCATGAGCCACATGGCTTGAATGTGTGCTAACAAATAACTGAGTGTTGAAGCTACTATCAGGCCCAGCGAGGTCTGGGTGGTTTCGTAAAATATCATAAGCTTTCTTTATAAATACCTGCTGGATTTGTGCATGAAGGTGTGCTTCTGGTTCCTCAATTAAGATGAGTTGAAGGGGAGCCACGCTTGTATCTTCAGTTCCATTGGACTTTGGTGCGATCCAGTCCTGTCGGAATCGCATGAGCAAAAAGACCATCGCGATAAGGTTTTGATATCCTAATCCGGCATAAGATTCAGGCAGGAAACGTTCTTCTTGTCCCGCTTCAGGCTCCGATACCTTGTACTGCACAGCTGAGTCATGGTTGAGACCATCTATGGATTTGAAACGCGTGTTGATGGAAATGCTTGGATTATTGACACCGGGAATACCCAAGTGTTTCAATTCATCAAAGACCATAGAAAAGCCAGTTTTCAGTCGTTTGTCGAAGGCCTTCTCCGCGCTTTGCATCGCTCCAAATGCTTTTATATCATCTTCATTGAAATCGTCGGCCTGATCGACATGACTATCGTAGTAGCTGCGCACGTGATCTGAAAGGGTTCGTACTACGCGATCCGATTTTGAATTTCGATCATCTTCTACTGAAGGTGACGAGCTGCCAGTCGAAAAATCTCGCATCGCGGGAATTTCACGAATGAAGATTAACTCTTGAAATGGGTTGCTATCGAGTTCGAGTATATCGTCATCCAAGGACTGTGGGGAAGCGGTTCCTTGACCATTTGGATTAGCCCGTTTGTCAGGGTCGAGGGAAAAAGATCTTAAAACCAAATACTTGGATAAGTTCTTTTCTAGAAATTCGACTAAATTTCGAGGGGTGATGGACAATGGCTGGCCCGCAGGAGCCTGTGCTTCAATCTTTTTAGCTTCCAACCGCTCATCTAAGTAGGAGCTTTTTAAACTATCCAGACCTTCAATGTCGAACTGCAATCGAACCCCTATAATCCCACCAGCCCAATCTACGTCTGGTAGAATATGCACGACATGATGGATTTGCGATAATGGAACGTCTAACCAAACATCTAATGTTGGGAGTAAGTCTCTCAACTTCGCCTCTGGCTCGGTTTGGTCTTCCCAACATTGCCCGATTTGGTCCATCGCGGCCCAATTTCCGATGGATATATCCCTCAAATTCAAGCTTTTTGGAGAGATTAGAAATTTCCTCAGGGCGATCATTGCAGTAGTCTTACCGCTATTGTTCGCACCAACTAACAGGGTCTTTTTTTCGTCAAAATCAATTTGGCAACATTTTAGCTTACGAAAGTTTGTGATTTCTACCAAGTCGATCTTCATAATTTTATATTCCCAAACTCTACAAACGCGCACTGGCTTTGCAACTATAAAGAGAATATCTAGATGGAAGGCTAAATTATCAAGCGGTATTCCCAGTTACCCACAGTGATAAATCGTCAGGTTGTCATTTCGTTGGGAAGTAATCTCGAAATAAGCATCGTGTGACGCCATTTTGCTGCGAGCCTGACCGGAAATTTTAAGCTGCAGCGCAGCGGTAAACTATACGGAGAATGCTGCGGGATGTACGAATGCCCGCAATGCGGGCTGCGGCCGCAGTATCTTTAAGAGACGGTCAATGTCGGCAATAGGCCGTGTGTAACGTTCGCGCAATTGTGCTTGTGTTTCGTTGCGGTTGCATGATGTAAACCTGTGTCTGTCTTGGTTTTACGGGAATAATTTGACGATGGCCAAACCAGGCAGTCTTGCGAACAAGGCAAAGTTCATCCTTGAGCGAACGTCACTATCTATCGATGATGTTCAGCCGATTCCTATATTGGAGATGGCCAATGAACATCTGACAGGTCTTGCCGAGTTTTTCTCGGTAACACTGCCGCGTGACCGCCTTGAGAACGAGACTTGCACCTATCTTGATCGCCTTGCGTCGGCCGCCAGCTATCTGGCCAAAGAGCTGTCTCAAGACCCGCACAGAATGATACCGGTTGAGGACCGCGCCCTCAACAAAGAGCAGAACATGCCAGTCTACCTTGTTGTGGCAGGATTTTTCGACGACATGGCACAGGTCCTGCGCGACCTAGAGCTGTATCCTGAGTGGAATGATTATTATGACGACATGGCCCGCAAGCTGACTGAATACGCGGTGGCGCTGCGCCGTGGAACGGACACTGTGATCCGGTACAACTAATCAAAGCGGCTCTTTTTCGAAGCAGGCCACGATATAGTCCAGATTATACCCTTCGGGGAGCTGGAATTTGTCGTTTTTGATCGACCATGCAGCACGTAACATAATCTCAAAGAAATGCGGTTTGAAATTGTCGCGCGGCACGCCGCCGACGCGTAAATCGTGTTTGCCCCAAACTTCGCGCACCTGCACATCAAACTCAAAATCCAATAAAACGGGGCATGATCTGCATTTTGTGCCGTGTTTGCTGCGCGTAAAACGCGCGACGCGCTGCCTATGGTCCGCGTTCGGGTCGATGTTCCTGAACTCCGTCACATAGTGCGGTGACGTGTAGATTTTATCAGGGATGTATGCCTCGCAGTGGAACATGCAATGATGCAGGGCTGGCCAAACTGGGTCATCGGTGTCGGGCAAATCTGATGCCCTGCAAAACCATCCTGTCAGCTTTTCATCCTCCATGAATCGTCGCCGAAAGCGGCCAAAGAGTGTGCGAATCGACCGCTCTGAGCGCTCCATATCGCGTGCAACCGCTGCTGCGCCAACCCCGCCAGTGAATCCGCTTAAGGCTGTCAGAAACTCCTGTTCTGACAGTTTGGTATTTCGGCAATAACGGTTCTTTGGCGTGTACGTCCGGGGCATTGGCTCTGGGGGGTAATATTCTTCCTGAGGTTGCCGCAATGTTGGTGGTTTAGATCGCGCAATGCAAGGCTGCGTACAGGGAAGACGAGAATGAAGATTAATTTTCCCAATAAAATCAAAATCTAAAGCGAATTAAAATCAAATGTGGAGACCCTCAAAATGAACTCTATCACTCTCGCATACCTACTATCTTCCAGCGCAGGCTTCTCTGTCGGGACAGTGTTCTTGAAGAAATTCGCCGACACGGGGGCATTCACGGCACTGGGAACGGCCTTTGGAATATTTGCAGTGAGCAACTTGATCTACGCAAAACTCCTGCAAGTCGGCCTTGGTCAAGGCGTTGTCTTGTCGAGCATGGCGCAATTGATCCTGATGTCTACCGTCGGAATCGTGCTGTTCGGCGAGCGCATGACGCCTTTCAATCTCACAGGTTTGGTTCTAGCGCTGATGGCTGTTTGGGCCTTTGCGCTGCACAGCCAAGCTTTGGCTTGATCGGTGAGGCGTTGAACCATGCGCAATACCGCACATCAAAAAGGCGCAAAGGGGCCGCTGTCCAGCTTCACAGGATTATTTGCACTTGGTGCTACGGTCTTTGTCGGCCCGCTTGTCTGGCCCCTAATATCCACCCCTGTCACCGCTATCTTGCGTGACCTCTACAGCTATTCGACCGCGCAATATCTGGCGTGGTCAATGGAGATGGCAAGCTACCCAATAACCTACTTCGCCATTCGCGCAGGCGTTGAGACCGTCGTGACGTATCTCAATGTCCTCGTGATCAAACGGCTCATCTGAGCCACACCACCAGCAGAAAGGAAAAGACAATGGCACGCTATAAACATGTCGGAAACGTCTACCGCAAAGAACCAAACCCTTGGCCGGGGATCATCGCCGCCGTGGTCATTCTGATCGTCATTGGCGCGGCCATCGGCTGATCCCTTCCCTCACTGATCACCCTTAGAAAGGAGACACTATGAGTATTCGTGTGAATTGGAAACTAAGCCTGAAAGAACGGGCACAGGCGGCATTTAGCTGTGCCGTGTGCGCCATCATCGGTCTTGTTGGTCTGGCGCATGCCCAGACCGAAACAGGACAGGGCTTTGCCGCAATGTCGCTGGTTTTGGCTTGCGGCTTTGCATTGGTCGCCGTTTGGGGCGCGCAAACCCGCCGTTACTGAGAAAGGACGCAATATGTCTGTTCGTTTTAAGCACCGCCGCAAGGATTACCTGATCGGCACGATCTTTACTGGGCTGACGGGCTGGTTTGGACTTCATGTCCTGTCGGTCACGCCAACGGGAGAAGCCTCGCTCTGGGGCTGGCTGTCGCTCTGCATGGCAGGGCTTAGCCTGTGGAGCCTGCTGCGCGGCTGGTCCTGATCCAAAACTGTTCCGCCCGTGTAAACGCATGGGCGGAACAGACCCGAATTTTTCCAATACAAATTATGAGGCCAGACATGGTTGATCTACAACGGTCCCCTCATGGGAGCGCCGGGTTTGCTAACGCATTGATGCGCAAATCCGCTGGACTGATGAAACGGCACGGTGCCTATATCGGCACCGATGAAGCCGGAAGACACCATTATTCATCGCAACAATCGGCCATTCTTGTCTGCGGCGGAGCACGTTCACTCAAGGGCAGCGTTCTAATCCCGTGGCTGATTGATGGTTGCCTCAACGGAGCCTTTGGCCCGATGAACATCGTATCACTGGATTTTAAGTTCCAGAACGGGCGCATCGCGGCGCTACAGGCGCGGCAAGGTCGCCACGTTGTGAACATCACACCGCGCGAGACGACATCAAGCAGCATCGATGTGCTGTCCTATATCGATCCTAAATCTCCGGAATTAATCCCCTTGGCCAAGCTGTTTGCAGCCAATTGGATTCCGTTCAGTGGCGGCGGCAACGCGGCTTTCTTTGAGGGTTCGGCGCAACGCCTTTTGGAAGGTGTGATTGTTGTTCTGGCACGCAAAAACAATGGCGTTACATTGCCCGAACTTGCCGACGTGATGGCGGGGTTTGGCGATGCGACGGATGACTGGCTGGATTTTGAGTACGATCTGTCCATCGCGCCGGAAGCTGAATATCGCAAGATCGCACAAGAACTGACCCGCCTTCGGGATCAGGGATCAGACTCTGGTGGTTACAGCGGCATCAAAAACGAAATCGCCCGCAGTTTTTCTGTGATGAGCGATCCTCAGTGGCGAAAGGTTTTATCGCCGCCATTTGACTTTTGCCCCTCACAACTGACCAAACCGGATGCTGCCCCTTATTTTGTCACCATCGCCGAAAACAAAGATTATTCAGAAACCGCCGCACCCGTTTTGCGGGCGATATTCACCGCTTTTTTGGTCTATAAACGCCGCGTGCCTGCCGCCGCCTCACGGGAACAATTTTGGCTGCTTGATGAGATTGGCAATGTCGGAAAATGGCCCATGGCGGTTGAGCTGGCGACTTATGGCCCCGGATACGGCATCCGTCCGGCCTATATTGTGCAATCCACTGCACAGCTTGATAACCTCGCTCCACGTGCGTCAACCATTTTGCCCAACTCCTGCGGCACGCAGATTTACACAGGAACGCGGTCGGTCGAGCAAGCCGCACTGATCAACCGCCAGCTTGGGCGGGTCACGCTTGACTATGTCGATCCCCAAAATCTTGAACGTGCGCAGGTGGCCAAGGCCAAAGCGCTGGCCCGCTACGGTGCTGGTCAAGCTGATGCTGCCGTTGTTGCGGCGGAACTTGCTGAACAAGAGCATATGGCACGTCAATATCGCCCTATGGCCCGCGATCTGCGCAATGTGGATGAGATCATCAACGAAGCCAACGGCAAGGCTTTTGTGTTTTTGCCCGGTGTGCTGGAAAAGCCCGCCTACCTGACCATTCGGCCCTATTGGGAGCGGCGCGATCTGGCCGGGGCGGCGATGCCTGACCCCTTCCATGCAAAAGACCTCTCGCAAATCAACGTTCCAACACGATTTGGGATGCGTCGGCGACCCATCGTGACCGAGCGGGTCCGCCCTGAATATGCGCATCTTTATCAATACCAATCCGGCTACTGGTCGTACGTGAAAGGCTATCGCCCATGACACACAAACCCAATAATTTCCCGCGCGAAGGCATGCATCAACCTGTCACCAAAACGGCCCTGCAACAACTTGAACAGAACCGCCCTCAGCATAATGCCGAGCTACATTACACGATTGGCGGCACCATTGAGGCTGAGGTGCATTCCAATCTCAACGCCGAACGCGAAGCCGCGATGATCAACGGGCATCGACGGCTTGCCCAATCGTCAAAAACCCTCAAGCAGACCTTCAAAACCACAAAGCCAAGCCCCCGCACCGAATACATCCGCATGCAACGCGAGGCCGCACGCAACGTACCCTCCAAAACGCAAACCCGAATTCTATCTAAGTCCCGTTAACCTAAAAGGATAACCCCATGACTGACACTCAAAACACACCCAAACGCCCCATCGACAAGCACCGCGACGGAGCACTCGAAGTCGCTATCTGGAAGCAGGAGAGTGACAAAGGCCCATTTTACACATCTGAGCGCACGCGCGCCTATCAGGACAATAATGGCGATTGGCAAAAGAGCCATTCCATCCCCGAACGCGACCTGCTGCGCGCCGCCCGCCTTGACCAGAAAGCCTATGAATCCATCCAAAAAATGCGGGATCAAGATCGGGCGCAGTATATCGAGCATCAGAAACAGCCCAACACACAGCCCCGCGACCAAGACCGCAACCGTTGAGTGCTGTTCGATTGCAGCCTGCTCCTGCGACGGCACATGCAGAAAGCGCGCATTACTCTGGAATATATGAATATATTCCTTGATGGAATTCAAACTATATGAGATGTTCTTTCTTCGTTCTCGTCAAATATTGAAAGGAAGAACACACGAAAGGAAGCCCCACAATATGCCCCAAATCCCATTTGATCCCCCGAAAAACAACCTATCGCGCCGTACATTGACGCTGGATGTCGACCATTACCAACACATGCTGGACGCCCCTGATCTAGAAGAAGAGACACAGCGCGAAATGATCGAAGCCCTTTGGGTTTTGGTCGTCAGTTTTATCGATCTTGGTTACACAGTTGATGCAAAAAAATCCTGTGGAAAAGCTGCGATTGCAGTTTCTGACGCGCCAAGCCCCGCTTCAACTGTGCTACACTCAAGCCATCCCAATGCGACACCCAGCTTTACACGCAGCGCCACCACACTGGCTGTGCCATGTCAGAAAAAGGAGCCTCTATGAAACCAGATACAAAGATCACAAAAGCAGTCATTTATGCACGTGTTTCCGGTGCCAAGCAGGTACGCGAAGGGGACGGCCTTGCCAGTCAAGAAAACCGTTGCCGTGAATACGCGACCTACAAGGATTACGATGTCGTCGAAGTCTTCCAAGACGATATGTCTGGCAAGTTTGAACGTCGTCCTGCCATGGACCGAATGCTGGCATTTTTGCGCCTGCATCCCAAAGATTCGGTTGCTGTTATTATCGACGATATCAGCCGCTTTGCGCGTAACGTACAGGCACATATCGCCTTGCGTGAAACGCTGTCTAATGCGGGCGGCATTCTCGAAAGCCCGTCGATTGAATTTGGTGAAGACAGCGATTCACGTCTCGTTGAACATATGCTCGCTTCCGTTGCACAGCACCAGCGCGAGAAGAACGCAGAACAAACGTCCAACCGCATGAAAGGACGCATGATGAACGGGTACGCTGTTTTTACGGCACCTATTGGTTACACTTATAGAAAGACCGGATCACATGGCAAATTGCTGACCCGCAATGAACCTGTCGCATCCATTCTGCAAGAAGGCTTGGAAGGATATGCCTCAGGTCGGATCACATCCCAAGCCGAACTCAAGCGGTTCTTTGAAGCCCAAGGCGCCTTCCCAAAATGCTTGCCCAATGGTCAAATCCGCCAGCAAAGGGTCTCAGACATTTTGAGCCGCGTGATCTATGCCGGATACATCCAACATGAACCATGGGGCATAAGCCGCCGCAAAGGACATCATGAACCTATAATCTCACTCGAAACCTTTGAGAAGATTCAGGCCCGCAGAAATACACGCGCCGTTGCTCCACGCCGCACGGATATCAGCGAGGATTTTCCGCTGCGCGGTGCTGTTATGTGCGCCTGTTGTGAACAGGCCATGACTTCATGCTGGTCAAAAAGCGGAACGGGTAAGCGCTATCCTTATTTCTTTTGTCAAAACCAAAAGTGCGAAAATCACCGCAAAAACATTCGTGCAGAAAAAATTGACAGCGGCTTCGAGGCCATCTTGCGCGGTATAACGCCAAGCACCCAGTTGTTGACCATTGCCATTGCTATGCTCAAGGATGCTTGGGCGCAGCGCATGAAACACGTCGCACACAACAAAGCCGCGCTCACAAAGCAGCTTGCAAAGTTGGAAAAACAGCAAGACGGGTTGATTGAACGCTTGGTGGAGGCCAACAACCCAAAAGTTGGCGCTGCATTGGAGCGCAAAATCGCCAAGCTGGAAGATGAAAAGCTGTTGGTGCGCGAAAGGCAGACCCCAAATGATCCCCCGCATGAAATCACACCCGAACTTATCGAACTTTTAGAGAAATTCTTATCAAACCCTTGGAAAATATACGAAAAAGGAACGCTCGCCATGAAGAAAACGATCCTCAACATGGCCTTTAGAGCCCCTTTGGCATATGACCACAAAACCGGATATCGAACTCCACAACCATCTGTAATATTTGATTTTTTTGGAAATTTTACATTAAAATGTAAAATGGTGCCCCCACACGGACTCGAACCGCGGACCTATTGATTACAAATCAATTGCTCTACCAGCTGAGCTATAGGGGCATTGAGGGATCGTTTAATGATCTTGGCGGGGGGGTGCAAGAGGATTTTTGAGAGTTTTTTGCACTAATTGAAAAACTTTTTCTGGGGTGCTCTCAGCGAGGACTGGGAACACCTTTTTTTCTTGGGGTTCGGGCATTTCGAGCGTCGCGAGTTGGCTGTCGAGTAAAGTGGTCGGCATGTAATGATTTTCGCGCGCGGCCATGCGGGTGAGAATCGCGTCACGCGATCCATGCAGCAAAATGATTCTCGCGCCGCCTGATTCCAACTGCAAAAGATCGCGGTAACTGCGTTTAAGGGCGGAGCAGCTGACCACAACGCCACCGTGCTGAGCTGCGCCATCCCGCGCGGCATGGGCCAAGGTCGTCAACCAAGGCATACGCATATCATCGGTCAAAGGGTGCCCTGCGGACATATGGGCGACGTTTTCTGGCGGATGATACTCATCGCCCTCAAAAAACGGATAGCCGGCCTCCTTGGCCAGTGCAGCAGCAATCGTGGATTTGCCGCAGCCAGAGACGCCACCAACAATAATGATGTCTAGAGTTTGAGAATAAGTATCAGACACGATATGCGCCCCCCTATGTGAGATCAGACGCGTTTTCAGACCGCGCCATAAGCAAAACGGCCACAAGACCCACAGCGATCACCAAAAGCGCTGCAGGCGAAGCCTGTTCCAATTGTTCGAGAGAGGCCTTTTCGTGGACCCGCGTGGCCAAGGTGTTGTAATTGAACGGGCGCAGCAACAGCGTGGCGGGCAGTTCTTTGACGCAGTCGACGAAGACGAGCAACAAAGCGGTGCCAACAGAGCCACGGATCAATGGAATATAGACGCGACGCAGGGTGCCACCAAGGGTTTGCCCCAAAGAGCGCGCAGCCATCGGCAAAGATGGCGCCACACGCCCCATCGCTGCATCAGCAGCACCTTGGGCGATGGCAAAGAAGCGCACGCAATAGGCAAAGATGATCGCGAAAGCAGAGCCTGTGAACAAAAGCCCGATTTCATGCCCTGTGATCTTTAGGATCAGATCGGCCAGAGCGTTATCAAAAGCGGCGAGTGGGAACAAAATGCCGATCCCCAAGACAGCGCCGGGGGCAGCATAGCCAAGCGTTGTCAAAGGCAAGACCATACGCGGCAAGGACCGCCCCGTCAGGCGCACGCCGTAAACCA
Organism: Pacificibacter sp. AS14; assembly: GCF_038899935.1. Lineage (NCBI taxonomy): Bacteria > Pseudomonadati > Pseudomonadota > Alphaproteobacteria > Rhodobacterales > Roseobacteraceae > Pacificibacter > Pacificibacter sp. AS14. The sequence continues at coordinate 208,656 of NZ_JBBMQI010000004.1, read as the reverse complement.
TGAACAAAGCGGCTGTGACTGTTACAATCGCGGCAAGCCCAGCCACGGTGAGAGTGTTTTTGAAGGCTGAGATCAATCCAGGGGCCAGCCACTGATCAGGCTCGCCCAGCGCATGGCTTGAGATCACATAGACAGGCAGCACGAAGCCGATCACAAAGGGCACGGCGCATAGGCCCAGCGCCACCCAAGCTTGCCAACCTGTGAGGCGGATCGCAGAAATGGGGCGCGGGTGGCGTGCGCCGCTGTGATAACGGGCCTTGCCGCGCGAAGATTTCTCGAACGCGAGCATCAACAATACAACAAGAAGCACCACAGAGGCAATTTGCGCCGCCCCGCCTGCGTTGCCCGCCTGAAGCCATGTCGAGAAAATGCCAGTGGTCAGGGTTTGCACTGCGAAATAGGACACTGTGCCAAAATCTGACACGGTTTCCATCATCACGATGGCAGTGCCAGCTGCGATAGCTGGACGCGCCATGGGCAGGCCCACGCGCCAAAAGCGTGCAAAAGGCCCTGCCCCCAAAGCACGGGAGACTTCGTAGATCGAGCCTGAGTGTTCGCGAAAGGCCGAGCGCGCCATCAAGAAAATGTAAGGGGTCAAAGCGGCTGACAGCACGATGATCGCGGAACCAAGCGAACGGATTTCAGGAAAGGCGTAATCGCGTGCAGAGCTCCAGCCAAACAAGGATCTGAGCGCAGTTTGCACGGGGCCAGCGTATTCAAGGAAATCGACCAAAGCATAGGCACCAACATAGGCAGGAATCGCCAGAGGCAGCAAAAGCAGCCATTCAAGCGATTTCGACAAGGGAAACCTATACATCGTGACCAGCCAAGCCGCACCAGTGCCCACACAGGCAGACAGAAGCGCCACCCCAAAGGTCAAAAGCCCAGTGGTGATGGCGTAACGGGGCAAAGTGGTGGCCATAAGATGCGGCCAGATGTTTTCTGTGGGATGCAAGGCGATCCAAAGCACGCTGAGGATCGGCATCAACACCAAAACAGCAATCACCACAGAGCCGACGGACCACAGACTGGCACGTTTGACAGATCGCAACCCAGCAGAGGGGCGGCGTTTTTGGACCAGTTCGGTCTGTGGTTGAGTGATTTCGTGGGTCATTATGGGGACCGCATACGCGAAACCGGTTTCGCTGTCCAGAAAAGCGCATATACTAACGACAACACATTCTAAATCGCCGCACAAATGCGCAACACAGGGCCCCAACCTTTTATGAACATCTCCTTCCATATCGGCGCGCATTGTACTTACGGCTCTAAGCTTATGCGCGGACTGCTGAAAAACAGGCCTATATTGGAACATCATGGTGTGATCGTGCCGCCCCCCTCAAGGTATCGCGAGGTTTTGCCGCAGGTGATGAAACGGGTCAAAACCAGCCGCGCCACCCCTGAGGCGGAACAGATGGTGCTGGACGAGATTGTCGACACCCAAGACTGCGACCGCATTGTGATGAGCTATGAGGATGTGATTTGCCAACCTCAGGCGATTTTCCATGGTGATCGTCTGTATGGCAAAGCTGAATTCAAACTGCGCTGGCTGCGCAACGTGTTTCCCCATAGCCCCATGGAATTTCACATCGGCGTGCGCAATCCTGCGACGTTTATTCCTGAGGCCTGTCCCGATCCGCGCAACTATGCGGCTTTTATCGGCAAAACGGATTTGGACGCGATACGCTGGTCTGATTTCATCAACTCGATCCGCAAAGCCTGCCCTGATGTGCCGATCACTGTGTTCGCCTATGAGGATACGCCGCTGACATGGTCGCAGATCATGCGCGAAATTTCTGGACTTAATCCTATGGTGCCCATTGAGGGTGGTTTGGATATCTTGGCGCAGATCATGCAACGCGAGGGTATGAAGCGCCTGCGCACCTATTTACACACCCACAAGCCGCAAAACGAAATCCAGCGTCGCCGTATTTTGTCAGCCTTTTTGGATAAATATGTGGATGAGGATGCGAACGAGGAAGAAATCGATTTACCGGGCTGGGATGACGCCTTGGTGGATCGCCTGTCTGAGCGGTATGAAGACGATCTGCACGAAATAGAGCGTATCCCTGGCGTGTCGTTCATACAGCCCTAGTCTGTCACCCGCTTTGCACGCCTTCTCTATGTGCGCACCTATTGGGCTTGGTACGCCTCTATCAAGTCAGTCACCCCTGAAACAGGATGCGCCTTAAGCCACTTGGCAACTTTACAACCTGCGGATCCATAATACAGATCACTGTATTTGCCCGCCTCAACCCCAGCAAAGCGTCGCCAATCTTTTGCTTTGACGGGCAGATCAACTTGCGCTGAATCACAGGTTTCTGGATCAAGGTCAAACCGCCCATCGCGTGACACATAGGTGGCCAGACCTTCATCCACCCATGCTGGAAACTGGCTTTGCCCCCTCAGCCCGAGCCGCGCATGCAAGACCACATGGGCCAGCTCATGCGCGATGATGGCGGTGTCGTGACCGTAAGGCCAAGATAGAACAGCTTATCCCCGTAAGTGAGCGCCAACGTTTGATGCCCGCCCATCAGGGCATTACAGGTATCAGTGAAACACACCAGGACGCGCGGGTGCGCTTCAATCGAACCAAAGGCCGTTTCCACGCGGTCTGAGGCAATCTCATAGCGGCGCAAAATGTCACTGCCATCAGCGCCTGCACCCGGTTCAATATAAATATTATCCGCCACCTTGGAAAAGCCAAAGCAACTGGGGCAAAGCCCTGCCAAAACTGGCGTCAGCCCCAAAACAACCAAACCGATGCCAAACCCAAGCCCGAGCGCCAAAACAGACAACACGACGCGGCGCCAAATGCGCGCGCGCCGTGTTGCCATTTCGGTGAGATCGATACGCGACATACCGTGTCACCTCGTAATGCGAACAGGCTTAGGCTTAGGCTTAGGCTTAGGCTTAGGCTTAGGCTTAGGCCATGCCCAGCGCTTCTTTGTACATTTCCAGTACGGCTTCTTCTTCGGCGATTTCATCGGTGGACTTCTTGCGCAGCGCGATCACTTTGCGCAAAACTTTGGTGTCGTAGCCGCGACCTTTGGCTTCGGCCATCACTTCTTTTTGCTGATCCGCAATGTCTTTCTTTTCCATCTCGAGGCGCTCAAAGCGCTCTACGAATTGACGCAGCTCATCTGCAGTCACACGGTAGGTTGCATCTGGACCTGAGGGTGTGTTGTCGTCGATATCGATCATGATAGGGCCTTTTGTTTGTATGCGTTGGGCGAGATCGCATGACCTCTGTTTGATCTGATCCCTAGCGTCCCAGCCCCCCTATGGCAAGAGACCGCACATCCATGGGCGCAGGCTTTGGCGGGATGTTGCACCTGCGCTCATCGTCTGTGTGCGACGTCTCAGCCTTGCGTAAAACTTGCACCCTTTGATCAGACGCAGTAAGCGACCCGCAACCTATAGAAAAAGGACATACCATGGATATGCTCATCTACTTTGGCGTCGCCTTGACGTTGGCTGGCGTTGCTTTGCTGGTGTACTGCATTGTTCAAGCGCTCAAAGCGAAAAAGCTTGGCGGATCAGACGACGAGGTCCGCGCGCGTTTGCAAAAAGTGGTCACGCTGAACTTGGTGGCTTTGATGATTTCCGCCATAGGTCTGGGCGCTGTCACTATCGGTGCCATTCTGTCTTAAGCACCGCCCAAAGTGTTTAAATATTCATGCGAATCTATGTGTGGTCCCTGTTCAGAACAGGGGCCGGTGCGCCTCTTACTTCTGCCATAGTTCCTATCAAGCTGTGCTCAAAAGTCCCAAAAACGCGTTACAGTTTCCGCATAAGAAACAGTTAACCAAGTAGGCGCAGAAAACCTTTTTATCCTCGTCAAAACGCCCTAATCAATTGGCACATCGTTAACTAAGTTCGTGACAACCTAAAAGCGTGGGAAAAACTTTCCAACGCTCCGTGGCAGTGTCACAATTGCCTTGAGTGCTAAGACACGAATAGATTGGACACCACCGTAATGGATCACACGCCCGACACAAATGGACCACGCCCTCCATTCGGCGACATTTCGGACCTCCCACGTCATGAGTGGCTTGAGGCCATCGAAGACATCGGCGAAGAAGCCGGTTATTTCGAACCTTTAGGCGCAGATCATTGCGTTATATTCTTAGACGACTCCCCGCGCTTGCTGGTGACCTTCGAATCTTATGAAAGCATTACAGAACGCAGCGATGATGGCCTACCACTGGGCCTAAGTTTCGCCCAAAAAAACGGCTGGTCCCATTTGGCCATCATCGCCCATGCCAGCGATCCCGCATCCCATTGGTTCCGCGCCCCCAATATCTACGGCTATTTTGATCGCCTTGTGGATGACGGTTTTTTTGAGGACTTCGACCAAGTGACCTTTTACGGGGCCGGCGCTAGCGGATACGCGGCCTGCGCCTATTCCGTGGCCGCCCCAAGTGCCACCGTGATCGCCATCGCCCCCCAAGCCACATTAGACGCGCGCCTTGCCTCTTGGGACACCCGCTTTGCCAACACCCGCCGCATGGATTTCTCTACGCGCTATGGCTTTGCCCCTGACATGGTGGATGCCGCCGATACTGCGCTTGTGCTCTATGACCCCCATATCGACGTTGATGCCATGCACGCGGCCCTGTTCAACCGGACCCACACCCGCTTGCGCCCCCTGCGCAACTTCGGTGCGGACCCCGAATTTGAGATGCTCGAAATGAACGCGATCGAGCCAATTCTGGTCGCAGCGATGGATGGTGCGTTGACCGAACAGGCCATAACGCGGGCTTTGCGCAAACGCCGCGACCATGCGGGTCATCAGCGCCGTCTTTTGGCAGAGGTTACCGCCAAAGATCGCCCCGTTTTGACAGCCCGTTTGTGTGAATATGTTCTGCGCACCCGCGACGGTTGGCGGTTCAAGAAAGCGCTCAAAGCTGCTCAAACCGCGATAGCAAGCCGTCAAGCTGACAAGGAACCCGAAAACTCTGCAGGCTAAGTCTCTAACCGGCCAAGCCACCGTCTTCTTCTACAAAAGCACAAATTTGGTCCACACCCTGCCCTGCACGCAAAGATGCCATCACATAAGGCAACGCCCTGCGCGCGGCCTGCGTGTCTTGTTCCAACTGCGCCAGATCAACACCAACATAGGGCGCCAAATCAACCTTATTAACCACCAGTAAATCCGAGCGCGTCAGACCAGGGCCTTTCTTACGCGGAATATCTTGCCCAGCGGCCGTGTCGATCACATAGATCGTCAAATCCGCAAGCTCTGGCGAAAAGGTCGCAGCTAGATTGTCGCCACCGCTTTCGATCAAAATCACATCAAGATCAGGAATTTTATCGTTCAAATCTGCAATCGCGGCCAAATTGATCGAAGCATCTTCGCGGATCGCCGTATGCGGACATCCCCCTGTTTCCACACCACGAATTCGCTCAAGCGGCAAGATTTGTTGCCGCATCAGGGCTTCGGCATCCTCGCGGGTGAAAATGTCATTGGTGATCACAGCCACGGAATAGCGTTTGGACAGCTCCTTGGCCAAAGCCCCCGTCAAAGTGGTTTTCCCCGCCCCAACCGGTCCGCCGATGCCGACCCGTAGAGGTCCATTTTTTGACGCCATTTTCTTGTCCTTCAACTCTGTAATTCGTTTTTAAATGCTTCAGCTTTTGAACAGCCGCACATCCATATCTTCATGCTGGGCAGCGCCAAGATCGGCTGCAAAAGCGCTTGATGCCAGGCCTTCGATTGTCGCATCCAAAGCGGCCCGCGCTTGTGTCGCGATCTGATCATGCAGCCCAGCCAAAACGCTTTGCCCCGCACTTTGCCCTAAGGGCACAAACCTTACAGCGGCACTGACAAGGTTCGCTGTAAAGCTATGTAAATACAGCGCAATCACAGTTTCAGCATCAACATTCAAAACCCGCGCCGCTTGCCCCACAGCCACAGGCAAAGCGCAAGGCGCAATCTTAGGCCCACCCATCTGCGCCACAGTACGCACAAATGCTGTGCCCTGATCTGAGGTCTCCATCCAGCGTTCGCGGGTGGCAGCCAACGCCTCGGCCAAATCCGCCAAAGCACGCGGATCGCCGCCCGTCAAAGTCATCGCCAAAAGCCAAGCATCCACTTTGCCACCGCCATAAGTCAAAGTGTCAGACAGCCAAGATTTCAAAGTCTCGGCGTCCGTCACCTTTCCCTCAGACATCGCCAATTCCAGCGCGTGCGAATAGGCGAAGGCCCCTAAAGGAAAAGAGGGCGACAACCATTGCGTCAAGCTGAGCAGCCCCAGATTGGCGTCAAGTGTTGTGGGGGGGGGATTTATATCAGTCATGTGAATGCCCGTGAGGAGCATGGCTTTGATCTAACCTGTGGTCCTTGTCGTAATTATGATCGTGCCCGTCGTGATTATGGTCGTGGCTATGATCATGACTGTGAGCTGGCCCATGATCATGCCCCATGGTGCGCCCATGCCCGTAGGCCCCGCCCTCAGGCGTGAATGCCGTGCATATGTCACGCACCTCTGCGCCCAATTGCGTCAACATCGCTTTGATCACCGGATCGCGCTGGATCACCAGCTGATCCGCTGCCAATTCGCACGGCGAATGGCGATTGCCGATGTGCCATGCATAACGCAGCATATCAGGCCCCGTGATCGCCAATAGATCCTCATCAGCGGCCTCAATGCGCACAACGCGACCATCCTCCAACAAGAACCCTTGCCCCGCCATCACCGAAATCGTCTGGGGCAGATCGACGTAAAACGCCTCGCCGCTGACCATCGTCAATTTCTTGCGCCGCAGCAGCCGTTGATCATAGCTCAAGGCCACGCTTTCGCCGCGTTGCGCATGTTGCACGACCTCAAATGATTTCTGTAGGCTCATGCCACTCTCCTTTGTTGAAAATTGACCTGTTGAAATTTGGGTTTTCTTAACCGACTCGCCCCCAAATAGAGATCAAGGAGAAACCACCCATGTCCCAACCAATGTTGCCCGCTGTAGACGAACTGGCAGACCTGCGCCGCACCCTTGCTGGCTTGCGTCAACGCGAACTTGAATTGTGCGACGAAATTCGCGCCAACGCGACTGAAATCGGCGCGACGCGGATCGATGGCACCACAGGCATGGCTATGATCGAGACGCGCCAGCCGATGCGATTGGATATGTCCAAACTGCCCAGCGAGATTTTGAACAATCCAGATATGTTTAGTGCAGTTCCCCAAACCCATGTGTTGCTTTGGCCAAAGGCTGGCGCAGCAATCCGCAACACAGCGCAAGAGACCTCGTTTAAGGACACTGCCCTCCCTGAATCCATGGATGAGCTGCAACAGATGAACACGACTTACATCGACAGCTCTGGTGAAGATCAGCTCATGGTTGCCACTGCACATGCCAGTGTTAAAAGTGACGCGCTGACTTTGTCTGACACTAAAATGACAGATCTTAACCTGTCGATGGACATGAATGCAGACACCAGTGAGCCGGTTCACGATGTCAGTTTTGATGATAGGGATAGCACCGAAGAAAGCGAAGAAAGTATTGAGCCAAGCGACGGCCTGATACCTGATATGGCAGAATCTAATGGCGCGCAGGAGCCCCCAATGTCTGTCGACACGGACCTGTGCTTGAACATCTCTAGCGCGACCTTGATCCATGAAAAATTTGAAACGGGCAACGAAATAAAGGGAACTGAGACTGCCGAAATCACACTCCCTATCTTTGACACAGCAAGCACGGATGCGCGTCTTCCATCGCTGAATATGCCGCCGCTGGACGCCCATGATATTGCCAATGCCGCCGAAGAAGTCGCCCCACCTGCCGATCTGCTGGCCACGCGGCACACGGACCTGCAGCCCTTGGGTGACTTGACTGAAGAAGACCTTGACGCCGCGATTTATGCCGCCGAGCAGGACTTGCCATCTGTCGTTGATCCCGATGCTGTACTCGGGACTGAAGTCCTGCAAGCGGAGTTCGACACGCGGGTCGAAAACCTTGACACCATCAATACCGATGAGCCCGCACCGTTCGTGACTCGCCGCATCATTGGCATGCCGAGCTAAGAGCGCTGCAACCTTACAACGTCCAAACATAAAAGCACTGACAAACGTAGATCCAGAAGGAAACACAGAATGTATCAGACCAATTCCCCCGTCGACGAGCTTGTAACTCTGCGCGCGAAAATCGCTGAACTGCGCGCCCGTGAAACCACGCTTGAAACTCGGTTCATAGAACTGAGGAACCAAGGTCCCTTCACTGGGTTTTCGGGCAGGGTCATGGTGAGCCACGCCGCCCATAAAGTCTTTGATATTTCCAAACTGCCGGAGGCTATTTTGAACGACCCCGCATTTTATGCGCTGCGCCATGTCACCTCGGTGCGTATCGAGCCCCATGAGGATATCAATCAACAGGTTTGGCTTTCTGGGGGGGGCGCAGCTTGCGCGCCCAATTTGATCGAACATAGATAACGCGCGATTGCAATTTGCTGGCCGCAGATGACCAGAATTCAAAAATCGGTCTGTGGGGGCCGCATTTTCATGCTCAGCCCCCTGCATAGCGTTCACAGCGTAAGAGCGTAACATCAAAAAACAAGCCGCTGTCGCGGAGCCACCCCACGATAGGCCGCGCCTATATAATCGGCCAAAAGGGCGGTATCGATTTTGTTCAAATCCACTTGAGACCAGTCGTCTTGTTGCGCCTCAACAACTCCAGCGCGGCAAAACTCCAACAACGCTGCATGTTGCGGTACACCGAGTTTTAGCAGACCAATGCCTTTGCCTCGCAGAATGGCAAAGGCATTGTCCTCATGCGCAAAAGTTTGAACGCCCTCGGCATTAGATTGCATGACGTCTTTATGGGACGCTGCTAAGGCTACAAATATTTTGTCTGGAACGCCCATTAAAACATAAAGTATCGTTGCGCCATCGGAAGTTCAGAGGCAGGTTCACAGGTCAACAGTTCCCCATTGGCGCGCACTTCATAAGTCTCTGGATTGACCTCGATATGCGGTTTTGCGGTGTTCATCACCATGTCGGATTTGCCAATATTGCGGGTATTTTTCACCGCCAATGTCGATTTGGCCAAGCCGTATTTGGACGCAACGTCAGCGGCTTGCGCAGATTCTGAGACAAAAATCACAGCAGAACGTTCCACCGCCCGCCCCATCGCGCCAAACATCGGACGGGTATAGACAGGTTGCGGCGTCGGGATCGAGGCATTCGGATCGCCCATCTGCGCGACAGCAATGGAACCGCCCAGCAAGACCATATCCGGCTTCACCCCAAAGAATGCGGGCGTCCACATCACCAAATCGGCGCGTTTGCCAACGGCGATTGATCCGATTTCAGCGCTCATACCGTGGGCAATGGCGGGGTTGATGGTGTATTTCGAAATATAGCGTTTGACCCGAACGTTATCGTTCTCGCCGGTCTCATCCGACAAACGCCCGCGCTGTTTCTTCATCTTATCAGCGGTTTGCCATGTGCGGATCAGCACTTCGCCAACGCGCCCCATAGCTTGACTGTCCGAGGCAATGATTGAGAACGCGCCCATGTCGTGCAAGATGTCTTCGGCGGCAATCGTTTCCTTGCGGATACGGCTTTCGGCAAAAGCCACGTCTTCGGGTATAGATTTGTCGAGATGGTGACAGACCATCAACATATCGAGATGTTCTTCGAGCGTGTTCACCGTATAGGGCCGCGTCGGGTTTGTGGAGCTTGGGATCACATGCTCTTCGCCCACGACTTTAATGATGTCTGGCGCGTGTCCGCCGCCTGCGCCCTCGGTGTGAAAGGCGTGGATGGTGCGGCCTTTCATAGCCGCCACTGTGTTTTCCACGAAACCGGATTCGTTCAAAGTGTCGGTGTGGATCATCACTTGGACGTCCATATCGTCGGCCACCGACAGGCAGCAATCAATCGCGCCCGGCGTTGTCCCCCAATCCTCGTGCAGTTTCATCGCACAAGCGCCCGCGTCGATCATCTCGACCAAAGCTTGCGGTTGCGACGCGTTGCCTTTGCCCGCCAAACCGATGTTCATCGGCACGCCGTCCAGCGCTTGCATCATGCGCTCGATATGCCACGGACCCGGCGTACAAGTGGTCGCCAAGGTGCCATGGGCAGGACCAGTGCCGCCGCCGAGCATGGTGGTGACGCCAGAATGCAATGCATCGTCAATCTGTTGCGGGCAGATAAAATGGATGTGACTGTCAAAGCCGCCAGCAGTGATGATGCACCCTTCACCTGCCAAAATTTCAGTCCCTGGCCCGATGATGATGTCAACATTGGGCTGGGTGTCGGGGTTTCCGGCTTTGCCGATCCCTGCGATGTGCCCGCCTTTGAGACCGATGTCGGCTTTATAAATACCGGTGGAATCCACGATCAAAGCATTGGTGATCACGGTATCAACGGCACCTTGTGCGCGCGACAATTGCGATTGCCCCATGCCATCGCGGATCACTTTGCCGCCGCCAAACTTGACCTCTTCGCCATAAGGCCCTGTGAGATCGCGCTCGACTTCGATGATCAGATCGGTGTCAGCAAGCCGCAATTTGTCGCCCGTGGTGGGACCAAACATATCGGCGTAAGTGGCGCGGGAAATTTTTGCAGGCATGTGAGAAGTCCCTCTTTAATATTCTTGGTAGGCGAGGCGCATATCTTGGGTGCGTCGCTCGGTGAGCGTGGCCATGCACGCATATTCAATCAACGGACGGATTGAGCCGCCATTATAAAGCTGGCCTTCAGCGATGCAGGCGGCATCACGGTAAGGTATCCACGCACGCTGGGCATCGCGAAGGGCCACATCTGCGCCATTTTCATAATTCTTGGCACGCGCCATAGCCACAGCATAGGCTTCGTTTAAAACCAAATCTGCGGCCTGAAAATCATAATAGGCGCAAGCATTCATATCGAGTTGCGTCATCGCATTGTCGCAATCAAGATCGGTATCTTGTGCGGCAGCGGCACTGACCCACAACAGACCACCAAGCAGCGTTATGGACCAAAGGCCCTTCAAAGCGCGCCTGAAATTTTGGAATTGAATCCGTAAACTTCGCGTTTGCCCGACAGAGGCACAAGGCTCACTTCGCGGGTTTGACCGGGTTCAAATCGCACAGCTGTGCCTGCGGCGATATCCAAACGCTGGCCACGGGCGACCTCGCGATCAAACGACAAAGCCGCGTTGGTTTCAAAGAAATGGTAATGCGAGCCAACTTGGACAGGGCGATCGCCTGTGTTTGACACTTCGAGCGTTGTGACGGGCGCGCCTGCGTTCAGCTCGATCTCGCCTTCTGCGATGAAATATTCTCCGGGGATCATAGCGCGCTCCTATCGAATGGGATGATGGACGGTGACCAATTTGGTGCCGTCTGGGAAAGTGGCTTCGACTTGGACGTCGTGGATCATCTCAGAGATGCCCTCCATGCACATGTCTTTGGTGACGACATGCGCTGCGGTTTCCATCAATTCGGACACCATTTTGCCGTCGCGCGCGCCTTCGACCACGAAATCAGTTATCAAAGCGATGGCTTCGGGGTGGTTGAGTTTAACACCACGTTCCAGCCGTCCGCGCGCCACCATAGCAGCGACTGAAATCAGCAGTTTGTCTTTTTCCCGAGGCGTTAAATTCATGGTCGGTCCTTATACTTGCCACACCCGCGGCAGCGTTGTGCCACGGATTTTTGTCAAAACTTGCGCCACATAGCGACGCAGCGGATAGCCATCTTGGGCCATCGCACGAATGATGAGTTTGCCGTTCCAGCCAGAGACACCTGCGCTCACACCCTGTTGCGACAGTGGTTTTATAACATCGGCCAAAGCTTCGGCACCTTGGTCGAACAGTCCGATGGTCGCAAAAGCGCGCATACCGCCAAGTGTCACGGCACTGTCGCGCCCCGCCAGAATATCCGCATTAATTTCAAAAGGGTCAAGGAATTCAAGACGCCCTGCACGGGTGATTTTGCGCGTGTCTTTTAGGTGCAGCGTTTGAATGGTCTCGCCCATAGCGGCACGGCCCAACACTAAGGATTCCACAAATAGGAACCGCGCGTCACTGGCAATGGTGGCATGGGTCGTGCGCGCCAGACGGGATTTTTCAAACAGGATCGTTTCTTGCGGCAACCATTCCAATGAGGCGCCCTGCCCTGCAATCAGATCGACTTTAACCTCGGCGGCTTTGGACGTCGCAGTTGACGCATAGGCGCGCTCAGCGGTTTGCGAGGTGCCAATCAATGTGGTGTGGTCAAGAGCTTCAAGATGATAATCAAGCCGATCACCGCCAGTGAGCCCGCCAGAAGTGTTCAAAAAGACAACCTCAGGCGTGCCAGTGTGAATTTTCGGCATCATCGCTTTGGCAGAGCCCGATTGATGTAAATCGCGCAAGCCTTGCGGGCCAAAGATCACACGCCCACGCCCACGCACACGCTGCATCACAGGAGCCATTTGTGTCAGCTCTGGTGTGGGCATTTTTTGGGCGGGCGCATCAAGCATCAAAGTCTCCGTTCTGTGCGACGGTAACGCTGTGCGGGGGTCTGCTTCAATGCTTGGCGTGGTGGAATGGCGACACAACGCATCATTTTATGACCATCCGCTCAAAAAATAGGCGGCCTATGTGCGCAGCCGCCACTAGCGCTTTTGCAGGATAAGCGTTATGCGATTTGCATGACCGATACACTCACACTCCGCCGCCCCGATGATTGGCATTTGCACCTGCGCGATGGCGCGATGATGCAAGCCGTCTTGCCCGAAACCGCACGCCACTTTGCGCGCGCCATCATTATGCCGAACCTGATGCCCCCTGTTGTGCGGGGTGCCGATGCTGTCGCTTACCGTGATCGCATCTTGGCCGCCTTACCAGAAGGATCAGATTTCGAGCCGCTGATGACGCTGTATCTGACCGAAGATACAGACGCGGAGGATGTGGCAGCAGCTTATGCCAGCGGATTGGTGAAATCGGTAAAGTTGTACCCTGCGGGAGCGACAACCAATTCCAATTCTGGTGTGCGCAATTTTGACAATGTGCGCCCTGTGCTTGAAAAGATGGCCGAAATTGGCCTGCCGTTGTGTTTGCACGGCGAAGTGACCACGGCCGATGTCGATATTTTTGACCGCGAAGCTGTGTTCATCGACACGGTGCTTGACCCCATTCGGCGCAGCAATCCCGGTCTGAAAGTTGTAATGGAACATATCACCACCAAAGATGGTGTGGATTACGCGCGTTCTGCTGACACAGGGCTGGCCGCGACCATCACCACGCATCACTTGGTGATCAACCGCAACCATATTTTGGTCGGCGGGATCAAACCCCATTACTACTGTCTGCCTGTGGCCAAACGCGAAGAACATCGCCTTGCGCTGGTCGAGGCTGCGACCTCTGGCGATGCGCAATTCTTTCTTGGGACTGATTCCGCGCCGCATCTGGACCACCTCAAAGAAAACGCCTGCGGCTGTGCGGGCTGTTTCACTGCCACCAACACGCTGTCGATTTTGGCCGAAGTGTTTGAGGCAGAGGGCAAGCTGGACAACCTTGAAGGTTTTACCTCGCTCAATGGTCCACGCCACTACGGGCTGCCGGTGAATGAGGGGACGATTACGCTGCGCAAAGGCGCTGCAGTTGAGTACCCCAAACACATTGCCACGCCGGAAGGCCCAGTCACCGTATTTGACCCATTGATGCCGCTGCATTGGTCGGTTGAGGCCTAACAGTTCAAGGCCCACTCGTTTTTAAGATACAAAGGACACTGCCATGATCCCTTCTTCCTTTCCTGACTCGACAGAAATCGCCCGCCTGACGGCCCGCATGTTACTTGAAATCAAAGCAGTCGATTTCAATGCGGCGGAGCCCTTCACATTAGCTTCAGGCCTGCCAAGCCCGACATATGTGGATTGCCGCAAGCTGATTTCATACCCGCGCATTCGCTCGACTTTGATGGATTTTCTATCTGTCACAGTGATGCGGGATGCGGGATTTGAAGCTTTTGACAACATTGCGGGCGGCGAAACTGCGGGCATTCCTTTTGCGGCGATGGTGGCAGAACGTCTTGCTTTGCCAATGACTTACGTGCGCAAAAAACCAAAAGGTTACGGCCGCAATGCACGCATTGAAGGCAAAATGACCGAAGGCGAGCGGGTGTTGTTAGTCGAAGATTTGACCACGGATGGCGGATCGAAACTGTCCTTTGTCGACGCGATCCGCGAAACTGGCGCCACCTGTGGCCACACGGCGGTGATTTTCTACTACGGTATTTTCTCAGAGACAGAAAAAACCTTGGGCGATCACGGCATCCAGTTGCATTCTTTGTGCACATGGTGGGATGTTTTGGCCGAAGCCAAATTGCAAAAATCCTTTGACGCAGAGACCTTGGCCGAGGTTGAGAAATTCCTCAATGCGCCACGCGAATGGCAAGAGGCCAATAAGAAGGCCTAAGGCCCGCGGCTTTTGCAAGCAGACCCAAGTACGATAATTTTTAAACGCTGCCTCAAATCGGGGCGGCGTTTATTTTTTATTGAGCATTAGATCAAGATATAGCGCGAAATGAACGCCGCCCCCTACATTCTGTGGCACGCAAAGTTATCCACAAAACATACCATTTGAACCTGCCCCCCAAGTCTCGTTACAACAGGTGAACCAAGCCCAAATGGGCAGGCCCATGACATAGGGCAAATGACAGGAAGATCACCGGATGAACGACGACATCGCAACGCTCAACGACACGCAAGGCTCTGATGATCCGGGCTATACAGATATGCCTGAAACAGTTGACGCCTTGCCGAGTGTGCCTGAAACAGGCACCGCCGTGGCCGCGCAATCCGGTGCTGTGATTTCATCGTACGACGGCGCACAACCGCACAATACTGAGGCCGAACAGCAATTGCTGGGCGCACTTTTGACCAACAATGATGTCTACGACAAAATCGCCTCGATCATCGCGCCAGAGCATTTTTACGATCCCGTCCACCGCGACATTTACGAGAAAGCCGCCGAACGAATCGCAAAAAATATGCTGGCCTCACCTGTGACGCTTAAAGCCTACATGGAAGACCACAAAGGTCTGCAAGAACTGGGCGGGCCTGCCTATTTGGCGCGTTTGGCGGCTTCTGCGATTTCGACCTACGCTGTGCGCGACTATGCGCAGCTGATCTATGATCTGTTCATTCGTCGCCAGTTGATCGAGCTTGGCAACGAGATCGCAGGATCGGCGGCCAGCGGGCTGGATAGTCGCGAACCGACAGAGCAAATCGTCTCAGCCGAGCAAAAGCTTTATTCCTTGTCCGAACAAGGCAAAGTGGATTCTGGATTTAAATCATTCCTATCCGCCGTGACCCAAGCGGTTCTCAACGCCAACGCAGCCTATGAGCGCGGGGGCGGCATGGCGGGAATTTCGTCAGGTTTGATAGATCTCGACAAAAAGATGGGCGGCTTGCACAAATCCGACCTTATCATTCTGGCGGGACGTCCTTCGATGGGCAAAACCTCACTGGCAACCAACATCGCCTATAACGTGGCCAAAGCCTATAAAAAGGGCATCATGCCCGACGGCAAAGAGGGCGCGATTGAAGGCGGCGTTGTTGGGTTTTACTCGCTCGAGATGAGCGCCGAACAGTTGGCGGCACGTATTTTGGCCGAAGCGGCTGAGATTTCATCGCATAAAATTCGCCAAGGTGACATGGACGAGGACGAGTTTCGCCGCCTGATCGAAGCTGCGAAAACACTTGAGACCTGTCCTTTGTATATCGATGACACGCCAGCCCTGCCAATCTCGCAATTGGCGGCGCGTGCGCGACGTTTGAAACGGACACATGGCTTGGACGTGTTAATCGTCGACTATTTGCAGCTGGTGCGCGGCACGCCGAGCACTCAAGGCAACCGTGTGCAAGAGATAGGCGAGATTTCGATGGGCTTGAAGGCCATCGCCAAGGAACTCAATGTTCCCGTGATCGCCCTGTCCCAGCTGTCGCGGACAGTGGAAAGCCGTGATGACAAACGCCCACAGCTGTCGGATTTGCGCGAATCTGGATCGATCGAGCAAGACGCCGACGTGGTGATGTTTGTGTACCGCGGCGAATATTACAAAGAGCGCGAGAAACCAGACGACCACAACCACGAGGCCATCGCAGCTTGGCAAGAGGAAATGGAACGCCTGCATGCAAAAGCCGAAGTGATTTTGGGCAAACAGCGTCACGGTCCTATCGGGACGATTACGCTGTCATTTACCGCAGAATTCACCCGTTTTGGCAATCTGGCCTATGAGCATCATCTGCCTGGCGCAGAAGAGTACTAAGTTAATCTTGTTTAAGGAGCATTGATCAGCGGTGTTTTTGGGCTTGCGCCCCCCGCCTGAGCTGGTCAAAACACGTTTATGGGCACGTCTACACTACATATCGATCTTGGCGCTTTGGCACGCAACTGGCGGGCATTGGACGCAAAATCTGCAAAAACCGTTGAAACGGCTGCAGTTGTCAAAGCTGACGGCTATGGCATTGGGGCTGGCAAAGCGGCACGTGCTTTGGCCAAAGCGGGTGTGAAAACCTTTTTCGTGGCCGCAACTGAGGAAGGCGTGATCTTGCGCGAAGCCTTGGGGCCGACCCCGCGCATCTGCGTTTTTGGCGGGCACATGTCTGGCGACACGGATATGATTTTGGACATGCAATTGACGCCGATGCTCAATTCTTTGGATCAAATCACACGCCATTTTGAAGCCCTGCCCGATCATGCCTTTGGTGTGCAACTGGACACAGGCATGAACCGTTTGGGCATGGAAGCCAATGAATGGGACGCGGTGCGTGATTTGGTGATGGCCGCCGGTCCGATGTTGATTATGTCGCATTTGGCCTGTGCGGACGCACCAGATCATCCGATGAACGCGCAGCAATTGGCGGAATTTCACAAGATGACCGACGGCTTGAATGCCCCGCGGGCCCTGTCGGCCACGGGCGGTATTTTGCTGGGGCCGGAATATCATTTTGACCTGACCCGTCCGGGCATTGGTCTGTACGGCGGCTTGCCGTTTGAAGACGCAGAACCTGTGGTGCGGGTCGAATGTCCGATCATTCAAATTCGCGATGTCGCCGCGGGCGAAACCGTGGGCTATAGCAATGCGTGGACTGCCGAAGTGCCATCACGGGTGGCGACTGTGTCTGCGGGCTATGCCGATGGGATAACCCGACATATTTCAGGCAAATCCGTGCTGTTTGACGGCGACACCCCCTGCCCGCTTTTGGGGCGTGTGTCGATGGATTTGATCACGGTAGATGTCACCCATTTGGATCACACGCCACGGTCGCTTGATATATTGTGCGCCCATCAAACGGTGGATGATTTGGCTCAGATCGGCGGGACGATTGGCTATGAAGTGCTGACCTCTTTGGGGCGGCGATATAACAGGCGGTATCGCGGATGAGTTTTGGCGTAATCACACGGCCACTCGCTGCCCTTGGGCGCGCAAGCCTTGGGGCTTTGGCGGGACTTGGGCGACTGGTGATCTTTGCGCTGGCCACGTTGCGCCATATGGTAACGCCGCCGTTTTATTCCCGCGAATTCATGTCGGCGCTGTTGAACGTCGGCTATTTGTCTTTGCCCGTCGTAGGCCTGACGGCGTTTTTTACAGGCGGCGCTTTGGCCTTGCAGATTTATTCCGGTGGCGCGCGATTCTCGGCCGAAGCCGTGGTGCCGCAGATCGTGGCCATCGGCATGGTACGCGAGCTTGGGCCTGTTTTGGTGGGATTGATGATCGCGGCGCGCGTGACCGCTTCTGTCGCGGCCGAGATCGCCACGATGAAAGTCACTGAACAGATTGATGCGCTGGTCACCCTGTCGACGCATCCGATGAAATACCTCACCGTGCCACGCGTTTTGGCGGGGCTTTTAACCGTGCCGCTTTTGGTTGGCATTGGCGACATTGTTGGCATATACGGCGGTTGGTTGGTTTCAACCCAATCGCTTGGGTTTAATCCCGCGACCTATATGCAAAACACTGTCAACTTTTTGCAGCCTATTGATGTGGTGTCCTCACTGGCGAAGGGCGCTGTCTTTGGCTTTATCGCAACGCTCATGGGCTGTTATTACGGCATGCAATCGGGCCGCGGCGCGCAAGGCGTTGGTGCTGCGACCAAGTCGTCTGTTGTGGCGGCAGCGGTGTTGATCTTGGCGGCAAACTTCCTTCTGACACAGGCGTTTTTCTCGATATGATAGAGCTTTCAAACGTCCATAAAGCCTTTGGCTCCAAACAGATCCTGCGCGGTGTTGACCTCAAAGTGGCACGCGGCGAAAGCCTTGTGATCATTGGCGGCTCTGGCACCGGTAAATCCGTGACGCTTAAATGCGTATTGGGTCTGATTGTGCCCGATCAAGGTGTGATAAAAGTCGACGGCGAAGACGTGGCACAGACGGGCGACCGTGACGCGTTTTTGTCCAAGTTTGGTATGTTGTTTCAAGGCGGTGCGCTGTTTGATTCCATTCCTGTGTGGCAAAACGTGGCCTTTCGGCTGTTGCGCGGCGCGCTCAAGCGCCCCCGTGCTGAGGCGCGCGAGATCGCGATTGAAAAGCTACGCCGTGTGGGACTGTCCCCTGATGTGGCGGATCAATTCCCAGCAGAACTGTCCGGCGGCATGCAAAAACGTGTAGGGCTTGCCCGCGCGATTGCGGCTGATCCCGAAATTATTTTCTTTGACGAACCAACCACGGGCCTTGATCCGATTATGGCTGGCGTTATCAATGATTTGATCCGTGAAATCGTTGTTGAAATGGGGGCCACTGCTATGACGATCACCCATGATATGACCTCTGTACGCGCGATTTCGGACACTGTGGCGATGCTGCACGGCGGAAAGATTCGCTGGAGCGGGCCTGTGGCCGAAATGGATTCGGGCGATGATCCCTATTTGCAGCAATTTATCACCGGATCGGCACATGGCCCGATTGAGACTTTGCGGTAATCTGGCAACGTTATTTTCAAATGCCGTTTGCACCTTGGGCATTAACGTGACGAACGGGTTAATTTTGCTTCCTGTGGGGACACAATACCCTGATTTCCCCGTAAAATATTGATTTTTGTCGTTATATTGCTTCATCAGTCGGCAACGCATGTGGGGTAACGATGATGACACAAGATCAAACAGCACCAGCTTGGACTGCTGGGCGCAATTTGCGCAACATAGTTCAACTGGCAACTCAGAGCCTTTTGATCGCCCTCACGATGGCGGCCGTCATCGCGACGGCTTTGTCAGTTCTAGAAGTCATCCCATGGCTATCATTGAACTTGATTTCCGCCTCCGGTGCGAGCCTTCATGTTGGGGTATGGGTCCAATCTTTGGGAACGGCTTTTCTGGTCGGACTTTGTGCCTTTTTACCAGGCGTGCATCACATGCAGCGACTGGAACGCTCTCATCGCGATTTCAAACTGTCGATGGATGATGTGGCCAAAGCCTATCAAATCTCGCATGCCGCAGATCGCACTGGCACATTTGCGCTGTCCTCCGAGTTTGAAGACATGCGGGACCGTTTGGACAGAATGCGTCGTCACCCTGACTTGGGCCATTTGGAACCTGAAATTTTGGAATTGGCTGCGCAGATGTCGCACATGACGCGCGACTTGGCCTTGGTCTATTCCGAAACCAAAGTCTCTCGCGCCAAAGAATTCTTACGCCATCGCCAAGAAGAGTTGGACATTTTCAACGAAACCCTTGGCCTTGCATTGACTGTCACGCAGGAATTGCAGCGCTGGCAAAGTGATGTTGAGGCCTCCGAACTTGAGGCCAATCGTCAAATGGATCGTCTTGAGAAAGATCTCAAAGAAATCTTGCCGCAGCTTGGCTATGAGATGGACGAGGATCGCAATGACGAGACTGATCTCGGTGAGGTCAAGTCGGACGACGGAAAAGTAGTGCCCTTATCATCGAGTAGCGCGTCTAAGGCGGCCTCTGCGGCGCTCATTGGGCCTGAAATGCAAAGCAACGGGTTAGAGCGTCCGAACTGAAGCACGCTTGACACAGACGAGCGGCTCCCCCACCTCTAGGCCATGACAATCTTACGCCTTTTGAACCTCTCATTGCTAATTTTATTCCCCATCGCGTGGCTCGCCCCTTTGCTGCGCGCTGGGATTTTACCAATCTTTAGCATGAAAGAAATCTCGGTCCTTTCAGGCATTCAAAGCCTTTGGAGCAGCGACATATTTCTCGCTCTCATTGTCGTGGTTTTTGCCCTGATTGCCCCCATCGCCAAGGTCATAGCGCTTGAGGGGCTATTGTCAGACTGGCTGCCTGCAGGGCTCAAACCCTATTTGTTTCATCTGGCACGCTTGGCCATGGCGGATATTTTCCTGATCGCCATCTATATCACCCTCGCCAAAGGCCTTGGCATCGGACGTGTGGATGTTGGCTGGGGGCTGTATCTGTTCACGGGTTGTGTTTTCGCCTCGCTGGGCTTGAGTCTTTTCGCCCATAGAAAACAAAGCCGCTTGATCGCGGGCGCTGATTAACGCTACAACGGGAAAAAGAGAACATATAGCGAACAAGTCGCGCAATCGACCCGAGCGGAGCATCTAGGAGCATCCAATGGCCAAAGCCCAAACCAATTTCACCTGCAGTGCCTGTGCGGCGGTCACAACCAAATGGTCGGGGCGCTGCGACAACTGCGGCGATTGGAACACGATTGTCGAAGAAAAGCCTTTGTCCAAATCAGGCCCATCCAAGAAAACACTCGGCGGGATGCGCGGCAAAAAAGTGCTTTTGAGCGATCTATCCACCAAAGAAGCGCCCCCCCCGCGCACCCAATGCGGCATGGTCGAATTGGACCGCGTTTTGGGCGGCGGGCTTGTGCCCGCATCAGCGATTTTGGTGGGCGGTGATCCAGGCATCGGCAAGTCCACTTTGATGCTACAAGCCGCAGCCAAATTTGCGCAAGCGGGTCTGAAGACGATTTATGTCTCGGGCGAGGAATCCTCGGCCCAAGTGCGGATGCGTGCCCAAAGGCTTGGTCTTGGCGACGCGCCGGTGAAACTGGCCGCTGAAACCAATCTGCGCGATATTTTGACCACTCTGGAAGCCGAAGAACCTGACTTGGTGGTCATCGATTCCATTCAAACCATGTGGGCGGATAACGTCGAAAGCGCGCCTGGGTCGGTGTCGCAAGTCCGCGCCGCGGCCCATGAAATCGTGACCTTCGCGAAATCGCGCAACGTGGCGGTGATCATCGTTGGCCATGTCACTAAAGACGGGCAGCTCGCAGGCCCGCGCGTCGTCGAACACATGGTCGATACGGTGCTGTATTTTGAAGGCGAGCGCGGTCATCATTTCCGCCTCTTGCGCGCGGTGAAAAACCGCTTTGGGCCTGCGCAAGAAATTGGCGTGTTTGAAATGACCGGCGATGGGTTGTGCGAAGTGACCAATCCGTCGGCGCTGTTTTTGTCAGAGCGCGACAAGCCCACGGCAGGATCTGTGGTCTTTGCAGGCATCGAAGGCACGCGTCCGGTTTTGGTGGAATTTCAAGCGCTGGTCGCGCCCTCGCCCAATGCCCAAGCACGACGGACGGTTGTGGGCTGGGATGGCGGGCGGTTGTCAATGATTTTGGCGGTGCTCGAATCGCGCTGCGGCATTCCTTTTGCGGGGCTTGATGTCTATCTCAATGTGGCAGGTGGCATGAAAGTCACCGAACCCGCCGCAGACTTGGCCGTGGCCGCCGCGTTATTGTCCGCACGCGAAGACACGGCGATTCCCAAAGACTGTGTGGTTTTCGGGGAACTGTCTCTGTCTGGAGGACTACGTCCCGTCAATCAAACAGAAAACAGGTTGAAAGAAGCGCAAAAACTTGGTTTTTCATCGGCAATCGCACCGTCCCGTTCGAAAGCAGGGGATGGAACTGGCATGCAGATTCGTTATATGGACGATCTTGTCGGCTTTGTTGGCGACGTTTTTGGTGCGGGCTAATCAGCGCGTGAGAGATCAACGGGTGATGTACACACCCGACATTTAGAAAGGCAAAGCATCCATGGAAGGCTTCACCATAGTCGACGCAATTGTGGCCCTCGTGATCATCGTATCTGCGCTTTTGGCCTATTCGCGCGGGTTTGTCCGCGAAGGCATGGCCATCGCAGGTTGGGTCGCCGCCGCGATTTTAGGCTATATCTTTGCGCCACAGGCCATGCCATTGGTCAAAGAAATCCCAGTATTGGGTGGCTATATTTCTGACAGCTGCGAACTGGGCGTCATCGGCGGTTTTTTTGCGGTATTCGCACTGGCTTTAATCGTCGTTTCGGTTTTTACCCCGCTTTTGTCTTCGGCCGTACAGCGCTCGGCGCTTGGCGGTATAGATCAGGGCCTTGGCTTTTTCTTTGGCGTCATTCGCGGCATTCTTTTGGTCGCAATCGCTTTGGTGATCGTGGATCGGGTGTCGACTGGGGATCGCATCGCGGTTTTGGAAGATTCGCGCACCGTCAAAGTGTTCGACCGCTCACAAGCGCGCATTGATGAAAGCATCCCAGAGAACGCGCCAAGCTGGATCACGCAGCGCTATGAGGGCTTGGTTGGCGTCTGCACAGAATAATCAACGGCTTTTACCACGTTAAAAGACGTTTAAAGGCGGCTCTTGCTTGTAAAGCGGAGCCGCCTTTCCCATTTCAAAGGTAAGCCTTGATCTTGACCTCAGAAAGCGCAGCATGACACATTCCGCGAAGCCATCAGCCACCTTTTGGAATCTCATCGCCAAAAAATACATTGCTGGAAATGTTGCGGATCAAGCCACGTATGCGCGCAAATTGGCGCAGACCCAAAGCCTGCTCAAATCCGATTGGTCTATTCTAGAGGTTGGCTGCGGTTCTGGAAACACCGCCATGACCCATGCCCCTTTTGTGGCGCAGGTCACGGGGATCGATTTTGCACACAAAATGATCGAGCATGCGCAAGCGGAATCTAAGAAACGCGGCATTGAAAATGTGATATTCGAGCACAAAGGCTTGGACGACCTCAGTGCAGATCAGAGCTTTAACGCTGTGTTGATGTTGTCTGTCTTGCACCTGCAACCCGATTGGAAACGCGCCATTCGCAAGGCTTACGCGCTGACATCTGCGGGCGGCGTTTTCATTTCATCGACGGCTTGCATCAAAGACATGTCGCCTGTGATCGCCAAATTGGCACCGCTGATATCAGCTCTTCCGATTTTACCAAGCTTGGTCAGTTTCACGCAAGACGATTTGTTGACTGAAATGCGATCCGCTGGGTTTGAAATCGAAGATAATTGGCGTGCAAGCCCCAAGGATGCGACCTTTGTTGTGGCCCGCAAGCCTGCTTGACGTCGACTTTGACCAAATGATCTGAAATCTTTTATGATCCTTTCGTGACATGGGCTGCGTTAGCGACTAAACGAAAGACGAAATGCAGCCCTTGGATTCGGAGCCTGATGCCATGCGCCAGATGCCCCCTGCTCACCCGTTTGACGACGACAAACTCAAAGAAGAATGCGGCGTCTTTGGCGTTGTTGGTGTTGCCGACGCAGCCAACTTTATCGCACTCGGATTACACGCGCTTCAGCACCGCGGACAAGAAGCAGGCGGGATTGTAACACATGACGCCGATGCCGGCTTCCAATCGGCGCGTCGCTTTGGATACGTCCGCGACACCTTCACCAGCCAAAAAGTTATGGAAACGCTGCCAGGTCCCATCGGGATTGGCCATGTGCGTTACTCCACAGCTGGCTCGAAAGGCTCCACCGCGATCCGCGATGTGCAGCCTTTCTTTGGTGAGTTCTCAATGGGTGGCGCTGCTATCGCCCATAACGGCAACATCACCAACGCCGATGCGCTCAAGCGTGAGTTGATCGATCGCGGGTCTATTTTCCAATCCTCATCAGATTCAGAATGCATCATTCACTTGATGGCGCGCTCACTGCAGCGCAACATTCCAGAGCGGATGAAAGACGCGTTGCGCCGTGTCGAAGGCGCGTTTTCCGTGGTCGCCATGACCCGCACCAAATTGATCGGTGTACGTGACCCGCGCGGCGTACGTCCGTTGGTTTTGGGCAAAGTCGGCGATGGTGGCTATGCTTTGTCATCTGAGACCTGTGCGCTGGACATCATCGGTGCCGATTTTGTGCGCGAAATTGAACCTGGCGAAATGGTTGTCATCTCAGAAGGCAAAGTGGAAAGCTTCCACCCGTTTGAGCGCACGGCCTCACGTTTTTGTATTTTCGAACATGTCTACTTTTCACGCCCTGACAGCATTTTGGAAGGCCGCTCAGTTTACGAGACGCGCCGTCAAATCGGTGTTGAACTGGCCCGTGAAGCGCCAGTGGACGCAGATCTTGTATGCCCTGTACCAGATTCGGGCACCCCTGCTGCGATTGGGTTTGCTCATGAAAGTGGCATTCCCTACGGCATGGGCATCATCCGCAACCAGTACATGGGTCGCACGTTTATCGAGCCGTCAGAGCAGATTCGCAACATGGGTGTGCGTCTGAAGCTCAATGTGAACCGCGCGCTGATCAAAAACAAACGTATCATCTTGGTCGACGACTCTGTTGTGCGCGGCACCACATCGCAAAAGATCAAAGACATGTTGCTGGATGCGGGTGCTGCCGAAGTGCACTTCCGCATCGCCTCACCGCCCACCATGTGGCCCTGTTTCTACGGTGTGGACACGCCAGATCGTGACAAGCTTTTGGCGGCAAACATGACCGTGGACGAAATGTGCAAGCATTTGGACGTGGACAGTTTGCAGTTCATCTCCATCGATGGCTTATACCGTGCCGCAGGCGTGGCCTCAGGTCGCGACGCCGCCGCACCACGGTATTGCGATGCCTGTTTCACGGGCGATTACCCTGTGAAACCGACAGACATGATCGCCAAAGGATTTGAGCTAAAAACAGTGGCTGAATAAGCGCAGCCTGACATGATCGTTAACGCCGCCGCGCCATTGATTTGGGGCGGCGGTTTCTTTATGAAAACAAACATAATCCCCGTTTTTAAGGCGCTTGCAATGACCTCTATCCTAGACCTCGATCCGCGTTGGCGTGCTTTGCAAGATATGGGCGGAGTTATGGATATTGGCTTTGATCACCCTGCCGCTTGGACCCATGGCCCCAGAGGTGATGCGCCTTTCGTCAAAGAGGGCGATGATCAATTGGCCTCAGAGCTGTGCCGTTTCGGTGATCAGCGCTTCATTTGCGCCACGCTGACCTTGCCCATTCGTGGATCAGACGATCATGTGGTGTTCGCGCTTTGGGTCAAAGTGGCAGACGCAAGCTTTTACGCCTACATTGAAACCTTTGATGGTGCGGCCTTACCTGCGCCCTGTGATGGTCAGCTGTCGTCAGACCTTGGACCAGTTGCCGCCTTGGGCAGTGCTGTGTCACTGAGCTTTTTAGATGCCGATGCGCGCCCGACTGCAACACTGAATGACGGCGCCAAAGACATATCGCTGGACCAGCTGATCGACTTGTACGAGGCCACAGGGACATTAAGCCGCGACGATTTATCAAAGTCCTAAGGCTTTGCCCTCTTGACCACGGGGCGATTTGATCGCACATCTTGCCCATGACAGATCAACCAAAAATTGCACCGAAAATTGCTTTGGTCACCGGCGCCTCACGCGGCCTTGGTTTCCATTTGGCCGAAAGCTTGGCCCCAGAGTATCACGTCGTTGCTGTGGCCAAGACCACCGGCGCGCTTGAAGAGCTTGACGATCGCATCAAAGCCAAAGGCGGCGACGCGACATTGGCACCGATGGATATCACCAATCCCGACGCCATGGCGCACTTGTGTCGCGGCATTTACGACCGTTGGGGCTATTTGGATTTTTGGGCGCATACCGCGATCTATGCGCAGCTGTTGTCCCCTGTCGATCACTTGGACCCCAAAGATTTGGACCGCACCATCGGCACCAATATAACTGCCACAGGCAAACTGATCCCCATGGTCGGTCCCTTGTTGAACATGGGACCACGGCGTTCTGACGTGATGTTCTTTGACGATCCGCACGCGGGTGAGAAATTCTATGGCGGTTACGGCGCATCAAAGGCAGCCCAAATCGCGATGGCGAAAAGCTGGCAGGTCGAGACGCAGAATTCTGACAAAGCGCCCCGCATTCATATCGTTCAGCCAAAGCCGATGCCAACGGGCACGCGCGCACGGTTCCATCCAGGCGAAGGCAAAGACGCGCTGGTGCATCCACGCGACGAGGCCCCGCGTTTGCTGGCCCTTGCCGGTCTGCTGTAATAAGCCGACGTCGCAGAAAATCTTCACCTATCGTGGGATTTTAGAGCGGCGCAAACAGATCGATACGATACCCATCAGCATCGGCCACGGTCGCATAGCGCTGCCCCCAAAAGGCGTCCCAAGGCGCGGTCAGAACCGCAAAACCTGCGGCTTTGATCTGCGCCACGCAAGTATCGACCTCAGCGGGGCTATCGCAAAGCATGGCAAAAATCGAATGGTTCGGCGCGCGCGGGGCCTCGCCGTTGAGCTTTTCCATCAAAGCGGCACTGTCGATCATCAAGCGCGGCTCGCCTGCACGCCGCTTTGGCTCAACATGGTCGTCACTGACGAACCCGCCTTCAAATTCAAACCCAAGCAAGGCGTAAAAAGCTTTGGCGCGTGCCAGATCTGTGGCGCTCACAGCAACGGCATCTAAGATCGGTTTTGGCATAAAAAACTCCATTATTTGCCTAAGAGTGCCCACAAACGCCCAAAGGCTGCAACCCTGCCTTGCCGTGATTCGCGACCTGCTTTATGGAAGAAGGAACAGACGGGCAAAAGGCAGCGAATTTATGCGCATTCTCATCACCAATGACGACGGCATCAATGCGCCGGGACTTGTGACTTTGGAACGCATCGCAGCCGAGCTTGCAGGACCTGACGGCGAAGTTTGGGTCGTGGCCCCTGCGTTTGAGCAATCCGGCGTTGGCCACTGCATTTCTTACGCCCATCCCACAATGATTTCAGAACTTTCCCCACGCCGCTGGGCCGCGGAAGGTTCCCCCGCCGATTGCGTTTTGGCCGCATTGCATGACGTGATGCCCGAGCGCCCTGATTTGGTCTTGTCCGGCGTAAACCGCGGCAACAACGCGGGCGAAAATGTCATGTATTCCGGCACCATCGGTGGCGCGATGGAGGCGGTTTTGCAAGGCGTCAAAGCCATCGCCATGAGCCAGTTTTTTGGCGCCGGCAACAAAGATCTAGATGATCCCTTTGAGAGTGCGGCCATTCATGGTGCCGCCGTTGTGCGCCGCCTTTTGGATAAGGCCCCATGGGGGGGCACGGATTACAATCTGTTTTACAACGTCAATTTCCCGCCTGTCTGTGCTGCGGAAACTGGCAATATCGCGGTCACCCGCCAAGGACGGCGTCAGGGATCGGGTTTTGCCGTTGAGGCGCAGATTTCGCCCTCTGGACGGCGGTTTTTATGGGTCACTGGGTCTACACAAAACGTGGAAACAGGGGCAGGCACGGATGTCTCAGCCAATTTGGCGGGTGAAATTTCTGTCACGCCTATGCGCGCGGATTTGACCGCCCATGATGCCCTTGCTGATATCGAGGCCGCGCTGCAATGACGCCGGCTGATGAACGTAAAATGCAATTTCTCTACACCCTGCGCTCAAAGGGCGTCACAGACAGCCGAACTTTATCTGCGATGGAAAAAATTGATCGCGGCGGTTTCGTGCGTGGGCTGTTTGCTGAACGTGCCTATGAAGACATGCCCTTGCCAATTGCTTGCGGCCAAACCATTTCGCAGCCCTCTGTTGTGGGGTTGATGACGCAGGCTTTGAATGTGCAACCACGTGACAAAGTTTTAGAGGTTGGCACTGGGTCGGGTTATCAAGCCGCCGTGCTCAGCCAGCTCGCGCGGCGTGTCTATACGGTGGATCGATTTTCGCGTTTGGTACGCGAAGCCCAAGAGGTGTTCGACGCGCTTGGCATCGTCAATATCACGGCGTTTTCTGCCGACGGCAGCCATGGATTGCCCGAACAAGCCCCCTTTGATCGCATTATCGTGACCGCAGCAGCCGAAGACCCGCCAGGGCCACTCTTGGCTCAACTGCGTGTTGGGGGTATCATGGTGGTGCCTGTGGGCCAGTCTGATACTGTGCAAAGCCTGATCAAGGTGACACGCCTTGAAAAAGGCTTTGATTACGAAGAACTGCGTGCCGTGCGTTTTGTGCCCTTGCTTGAGGGAATGGGTCAAGAGTAACCGCCCGTGTTGGGCCAATTTTCGGGGCAACACCCCCGCGGGCAACGACCCGAAAATTTGAGGATCGAGCTATGACATTTATCCAATTGGCACCTTCCCGCCCACGCAAACTTCGCCGTTTGGCGCTGTGTGGTTGCGCGGCTTTGGCCCTGAGCGCCTGTGACAAACCGCTAGATTTCGATCTGCGCGGCTTGACCAATGGGTTTTCAACAGCCCCCGCAGCCCTTGAGGCCAAAACAGCCGCTAAACCAAAGGCAGATGACAAAGGCGTCATTTCTTACCCCAATTACCAAGTGGCTGTCGCACGCAAGGGCGACACCATCGACACCTTGGCCAACCGCATCGGCCTGTCGCCCTCTGAACTGGCAAAATACAACGGCATTCCAGACGGTGTAGAGTTGCGCAGCGGCGAAGTGATCGCCTTGCCGCGCCGTATCGACACTTCGTCCGATGTAGCGACCCCAACAGGCACGATTGCCTCAGGTGAGCGCATTGACGTGAGCTCTTTGGCCAATGAGGTTCTGACCGAAGCGCCCTTGGATCAGCCTGCTGCAATAACTTCGATGTCAAAACCAAGCACATCGGATATCTCGACAGAGCCAGTGCGCCACCAAGTGCAACGTGGCGAAACCGCCTATTCCATTGCGCGCCAATACGGTGTCTCCGTGCGCGCGCTGTCGGATTGGAACGGCCTTGGATCTGACCTTGCCGTGCAAGAGGGTCGCTATGTTTTGATCCCTGTGAAAACAGCGCAAAACACCGCCTCCGCCCCTGTCACAAATATACCAACCCCTGGCAGCGGCCAAGCGACGCCAACACCGACACCACCTTCTGCCGCAACGCCACTTCCCGACCCTGCAGAGGCGACAGCAGAGCCTGTCAAACCAAGTACGCCAGCGCCCAATTTAGGATCGACGCAAACGTCTAGCTCTGAGATGACAAAGCCCGTTTCAGGCCCAATCATACGCGATTATGACAAAGCGAAATCAAAATTTGTGCTGTTCTCAGCCCCTGCTGGGTCCAACGTAAAAGCCGCCAAAGCGGGTACGGTGAAGCTGGTATCGACCAATGCGGACGGCGTGCAGATTATGGTGATCGACCACGGCGATGGATTGCAAACAGCCTATAGTTTTATCAACTCATTGTCGGTCAAAAAAGGCGACAATGTTTCAAAAGGTCAAAGCATCGCTAAGGTGGCAGCCAATGAATTCAACGCCTTGCAGTTCATGGTTTTCAAAGGCACGCAAACGGTCGACCCCGCGCCTTACCTGAACTAAGACGCATCACAGTACAGCAAAAAGCCGCTCCAGATTGGGGCGGCTTTTTTATTGTCTTGATATGAATGCTTGAAATGCGGTGCTGATCCCTATTCTAACGCAACGCCTTTGCGCCCTGCCAGATCGACAAAAAACTGCCACGCTACACGGCCCGAACGCGAGCCACGGGTCGCTTGCCATTCAATCGCCTCAGCGCGCAGAGTTTCGTCATCGATCTCGATCCCGTGGGTGTCGCAATAGCCGCGGATCATCGAAAGATACTCGTCTTGGCTGCACGGGTGGAAGCCAAGCCACAGACCAAAGCGATCCGACAGGGACACTTTCTCCTCGACCGCCTCAGAGGGGTTGATCCCGGATGAACGTTCATTTTCGATCATATCGCGCGGCATCAGGTGGCGGCGGTTGGACGTCGCGTAGAACAACACATTCTCAGGACGCCCTTCGATTCCGCCATCCAAAACGGCTTTCAGCGATTTGTAATGCTCATCATCATGACCAAAAGATAGGTCATCACAAAACAACACGAAACGATGCTTTGAGGCCCGCAAGTGATCCAGCAAACGTCCGACTGTGGGCAGGTCTTCGCGTTGCAATTCGACGACTTTCAACGCAAAGCCGTCTGCGCAGACCGCGCCATGCACAGCTTTGACCAGTGACGATTTCCCCATGCCGCGCGCGCCCCAAAGCAGCGCGTTGTTGGCAGGCAGGCCACGGGCAAATTGCAAGGTATTGGCCAGCAAAGTATCACGCGAGCGATTGATGCCGATCAACAGCGACAGATCCACCCGAGACACCTGCATGACCGGCACCAAGCGATCAGGCCCTGTGTGCCACACGAAAGCGTCGGCTGCGTCAAAGTCAGGCGCTGCCTCAGGTGCTGGCGCCATCCGGTCCAAGGCGTCTGCGATGCGTTTCAGTGTCTTGCTGGCCATGTCCTACCCTTACTTATCGTCGTCATCGAAGTGGCTGTAGAGCTCTTCGTCTTCATCCAAAATCCCAGCAGCACGCAATTCGGCAGTGCGTTTTTTCTCGACTTGCGCCACAAGAAAGATCGAAATCTCGTAAAGGCCGTAGACCACAACGAACAAAATCAACTGGGTGGTTACATCTGGCGGCGTCACCAAAGCGGCGACCAGCAAGATGCCCACCACCGCGTATTTGCGGGTAGAGCGCAGCCCATGCGCTGTCGCCAAGCCCGCTTTGCCCATCAAGGTCAAAAGCACAGGCAATTGAAAGCACAACCCGAAGGCCACGATCATTTTTAGGGTGATATCAAGCGTCTCATTGACCTTGCCATTGAACACGATGTCGATGCCACTTTCGCGCGTGGCCACGCCTGCATCCCCGCCAGAGGCGACAAGTGCGGCCATGAAAGAGGGCAGATCGGCAAACCCCAGAAAGAACGCCATGGCCAGCGGCACAACGATGTAATGGGCGAAAGCGGCGCCCAGTAAAAACAGCATGGGCGAGGCAATCAAAAACGGCAAAAATGCATTCTTTTCATTGCGATACAACCCGGGGGCAATGAAACGCCACAACTGATGTCCGATCACGGGGAAAGACAACATAAGGCCGCCCACCATGGAAATACGGATGAGCGTGAAGAAGTATTCTTGTGGCGCTGTGTACTGCATGACGGGGTTTGGATTCCCCAGACTGCGCATGGTTTTCTCAATCGGCATGAGCAAGAAATCCAAGATCGCGCCGCCAAAGGAAAAGCAAATCACCATGGCCACGAAAAAGGCCAAAACGGCCCGAATAAGCCGTGTGCGCAATTCTGCCAGATGTTCGATCAACGGGGCGGAGCTGTCTTCGACCTCGTCTTGGGTTGTGTCTGTCTGGCTCATGCGTCGCCTTCTTTCTTGGTCTTAGCGGTCGTGGTCTGCGCTGGCTTGGCCGCCGTTTTTTTGGCAGCGGGCTTTTTCGCGGCTGTTTTTTTGGCGGTTGTTTTAGCAGCTGTCGTCTTGGCTGCTGTGCTTTGGGTCGCAGTGGCTTTCGTCGCTGCCGTTTTCGCCGCAGTGGTCTTGGCCGTTGCTGTCTGGGCCGCTGCTTTTGCAGGGGCTTTTTTAGCGGCAGGCTTTTTCGCAGGCGCTTTCTTTGCGGGCGCAGTTACGGCTGTTGCCACGTCACTTGCTGCCGCCTCAGCGGCTTTGCGCGCCGTGGCGGAGGCCGCTGTCGCCTCATTGATTTTTTTGGCTGCTGCCGCGCGCTCTTCGGTCATTGCAGGCTTCGGGGGCGTTTTGGTGTCGCCCGATTTCATCGGATCCCAATTTTCGAAATCGCTTGCAGCCTCTTTAAGCTTATCCAATCCAAATTTCTTAGGATTCGTCGCGGCATTCAGGCTGCTTTTAATTTCGTTCACGCCCGCCTCATCGGCGGCATTTTCCATCGCACGCGAAAACTCGCGTCCCATGGCCTTGATCTTGGCAGTGAAGCGTCCCAAAGTGCGAAACATACCCGGAAGATCTTTGGGGCCCACCACAATAAGAGCCACGATCCCGATGATCAGGAGTTCGGACATACCGATGTCAAACATGTGGAGTCGCCTTTCAATGCGTCAAAAACAAGTGGGGCGATCTGGCAAACCAGTCCCGCCCCGAAATCCAACTGAATACAGCTTAGACTTTGTCTTTTTCAGTCTCTTCAGTGACGTCTGTTGACGCTTGGGCAGCTTCGTCTTCGATCTCTTTGGTGCCGTCATTAACGCCCTTTTTGAACGCTGTGATGCCTTTGCCCACTTCGCCCATCAGACCCGACACTTTGCCGCGGCCGAAAAGAACCAAAACCACGACGGCGATCAGCAGAAGGCCCGGAATACCGATATTGTTAAGCATAGTCTTTCTCCTGTTCGCGAACGCTGAGCGTTCGCCTAAAAATTCATCTGCTATAGACTTAACGTGGAAATCGGCGAGGAAAAGCACCAAATTTGCAAAATACGATCGATGCACAACATTGGCGCGATCCAACGGGCTAGATTTTCTCTACTGACAGGTTTATGTCAGTTGGAAAGGCGCAAAACGTAGGTCCGCTTATCGAATCGGAGACCACGATGAAAAACATTCAAATTATTGAAACTGTTACCTTTCGCGCCATCACAGGCACGGACCCGCAAACCATTGCCACAGCATCAGACGGGCTGACACCGTTTGCGGCGCGCCAAAAGGGTTTTGTGTCGCGTCACGTGTCACTGGGCGAAGATGGCGTTTGGCTGGATCATGTGCACTGGGCCGATATGGACAGCGTCACCATGCGCCATGACACCCTTATGAGCGCGCAGGCGGCATAATCTATGGCAGGCGGTCGCAAACAAACCGGAATACGGCGCAGCGACCGTCTGTTTGATATCATTCAAATCATGCGCGATGGCGCATTGCACACCGCGCACGACCTTGCCGAACGGCTGGAAGTGTCCGAGCGTACAATTTGGCGCGATATGGCCACTTTGCGCGCCTCTGGCGTGCCGGTCGAGGGCGAACGCGGCGTCGGTTATATGGTCACAGCGCCAATCACTTTACCGCCGATGAATCTTACCATGGGCGAACTTGAGGCGCTGCATTTGGCTGTGGCGATCTTGGGCGAGGCCACCGATCCTGATCTGTCGAAATCCGCGCAAAGCTTGGCCGCCAAAATCGACGCGGTTCTGCCAGAGAACGCAAGCCCGCCCAGCACAGGTTGGGGCTTTGCCGTCTATCCCTTTGCCGATGCTGCCGCAGGATTCAAGCATATGCCGCTGTTGCGAGATGCTGTGCGTGAGAAAAAATTGATCCGTATGAGTTACTTAGCGCTAGATAATACAGCAAGCACGCGTCTTATTCGTCCGCTGCAGTTGGAATATTGGGGACGCGTTTGGACCATGAGTGCATGGTGCGAGTTACGAAATGATTTTCAGGTGTTTCGCGTGGATCGGATTGAAGCGCTGATCGACACAGGGGCGACGTTCAAAGATGAGGCGGGCAAAAATTTGCAAGATCACTTGGCCAAGATGGATGCCGAGATGAGCAGCCAAGGGCCGAAAACGGCTATCTAAGCCGCAGAATTTAAGTAACAGGGAACACAAAGCACCGCTCGCGGCGCAGCATCAGCCACAAGGGCGTCCCAACTTTGGGCAAGAACACGGACGGCACTGTGGCGCGCAAGATAGACCCGTCGAAATCCATCCGAAACTCAACCAAACTTTCACGGCCCATAAAACGCGCGCGTTCCACAATACCGCGTGCGGGCGTACCGTCTTGCGGCGTTGGATTTGGACCGCGACCGGCGCGATCAAAATCGATGCGCAGATGCTGCGGTCGGATAACAATTTCCACCGGCGTGCCATCGGCGTGACCGGGGCAGAGAAATTCGCCAAAAGCAGTAGAGACCAAAGCGCCCTCAACCTTGCCATCTATCACATTGATATCACTGAAGAACGCAGCGGATTTTTTATCTTTTGGCGCGTTATAAATGTTGTAAGGTGCGCCTTGTTGCACGATTTTTCCATCGCGCATCAAAGCGATTTCATCGGCCATGCGCATGGCCTCGTCAGGTTCATGAGTGACCAAAAGCACCGCAGTGCCTTCGGCTTTAAGAACTTCCAAAGTGCTATCACGGATCTCGTCTTTCAGGCGCTCATCAAGGCCAGAAAACGGCTCGTCCATCAACATCACCGACGGGCGCGGTGCAAGCGCACGCGCCAAAGCCACGCGTTGTTGTTCGCCGCCAGACAGCTCATGCGGGAATTTGTTGGTGGCTGAGATCAAGCCGACTTTGCCCAGCAGCTCTTCAACGCGGGCGCGTTTTTCAGCCTTCGACCCTTTCAGGCCAAAAGCAACATTCGCCGCGACAGACAAATGCGGGAACAGCGCGAAATCTTGGAACATCAAACCGATAGAGCGGCCTTCGGGCGGCACACGGTACAAGGTATCGCAGACCAATTGACCATCGACGTAAATTTCACCGCTGTCTTGCATATCAACGCCAGCGATCATCCGCAGGGTCGTGGATTTGCCGCAGCCTGAAGGCCCGAGCAGACAGGTCACCTGCCCCGGCATCACTTTAAGCGACACATCACTGACGACATCTCTGCCCTGAAATGTTCGACGCAAATTGCGGATTTCCAAGCGCGGATGCGCTGGCGTCGTCTGAGTTGGGGTGTGGGCGTTCACAAGATGTATCCGACAAAAACTCTAAGGCTGGTTAGTCCTAACAGTCCAAACCAGCCTTAGCAACTGTTTGACGCCTAGCAGCAAGGCACCTCGTCGCCTGTCGTTTGGGTGAACGGGCTGGTGCCGCCACAGCCTGCGAAGATGCCGTAATGGGAGTCGAACGATCCGATAAAGTCGAAATGTGCCGCGAAACGCGTGTCTTTGAGCATTTTCCACGTGTTGCCACAGACAGCAAACACCTTGCCAGCCTCAATCGCGTGACCGCCATCCAGCACGAAAACATGCGGTGCATGCGGCACTGTGCCCTTGTAAATGACAGCTTGGCCGTAGTCTTCGCACTCTGGCTCCAAGTCCAATTTGAACAAGCGGTAGGTGGCTGATGTGAACTGAATCGGCGCCACTTTTTCTTCCAAAGCTTTGTTTTCAATCGTTAAAGGGCGATGAGTCACAAGACGCGGATCGGTAAAACCCGCTTTGCGCGACATATATTCAAAGTC
This sequence comes from Pacificibacter sp. AS14, assembly GCF_038899935.1. Lineage (NCBI taxonomy): Bacteria > Pseudomonadati > Pseudomonadota > Alphaproteobacteria > Rhodobacterales > Roseobacteraceae > Pacificibacter > Pacificibacter sp. AS14. The sequence continues at coordinate 173,605 of NZ_JBBMQI010000004.1, read as the reverse complement.
GTTCCAATAAAGCGCACCAGACAGACATTCGCCGTAAAGCACGGGGTCCGCGCGCAAGACATCGGGGATACGGCGGTCCGCATACACGTCGGAGAAATACATCTCGCCGCCGTCTTTCAACAACCGGTGCGCTTGGCGCAACACGGCGTCTTTGTCCATCGCGAGGTTCAAAACGCAGTTGGACACGATGATGTCAAACGATCCGTCCTCGAACGGCAGCTTGTCGAGTTCTTCGATATAGCCGTGGTGGAATTCGACGTTGGATTTGGCAAAGCCGAATTCTTTGGCGTGATACTCTTGGTGCGCACGGGCCACATCAAGCTGTTCTTCGGTCATATCAACGCCGACAACCAAACCCGTTTCCCCAACCATTTGCGACAAAGCATAAACATCGCGCCCTGCCCCGCTGCCCAGATCCAAAATGCGCATACCTTCCAGCGACAAAGGCGCGATCAGGCCGCAGCCATAGTAGCGCATCAGCACCTCGTCATGGATGCGCGACAACACGGCTTTCACGTGATCGGGCATCTCGTCAGGTGTGCAACAGGCGTTGGTTTGTAAATCGGCACTGCCTGTCAGGGTCTTGCCGTAATAGTCTTGCACATCTGCGTGGCTCATCGCGCGCTCCTTGGATCAAAGTTGACCAAGACTGTCGCGAGATGTCCGCCAAAGAACAAGGCAACGAGCACCAATTGCCCGTTGCCTCACGCAAGCTTGAACGAATGTATGAAGGCCGTGATGATCGGCTTCCAGCTATTTTACATAGTCGAGACTGTCGCGCCACCGTCGAGCAACACGTTTTGGCCAACCATAAAGCCCGCATGTTGCGAGCACATGAACGCGCATGTCGCGCCAAATTCAGTGGCCGTGCCATAACGGTGTGTCGGAATGCCCGCCTCACGGTTTTGCTTGGCCTCTTCAGGAGAGATACCTTGCTGCGCGGCGGCCCCGGCGTCGAGCGATACGGCACGGTCTGTCGCATGAATGCCAGGCAGAAGATTGTTGATGGTCACGCCTTTGCTGGCCACTTGACGCGATGTGCCTGCCACATAGCCCGTCAACCCAGCGCGCGCTGCATTCGACAGACCAAGCACAGGAATCGGCGACTTCACGGAAACAGAGGTGATGTTGACCACACGCCCCCAGCCACGTTCCATCATCGACGGCACCAAAGCTTTGATCAGGGCAATCGGCGTAAGCATATTAGCATCAAGCGCGCTGATAAAGTCGTCACGGTCCCAGTCGGTCCACATGCCGGGGGGCGGGCCGCCCGCGTTGGTCACAAGAATGTCGACTTGGCCTGCGATTTTTAAAACCTGCGCGCGACCGTCCTCTGATGTGATATCTGCCGCGACCGCCTCTACGTTAACATTATATAGGGACCGGATTTCGGCAGCTGTCGCCTCTAACGCCTCGCTTCCGCGCGCGTTGAGCACCAAGTCCACACCCGCCTCTGCCAAAGCAAAGGCGCACCCACGCCCCAATCCTTTAGATGAGGCACATACCAGCGCACGTTTTCCACTAATTCCAAGGTCCATCACGTATCCTCCTGAAGAATCGATCTTTTTTATCTGATTGGGTTTATTTCTTGTGGCAGGGTGACGCCAATGCTGACCTCGCGCAAGCACATCCTTTGCACGTCTTGTGTTTTGCCTAAGTGTCTTTTTGGCAAAAGCAACAATTGGACCAGTTGTTTTGTGACCGACTCGACATGATTATATGATGTTGAAAACTGCATATAATTGTAATGGCGAGAAAACAATTATGACGCAATTTCTACAAAAAAAACGGCACCATCACCAATCTTGCCAAATTCCCGCCATTGTTCACAACTATACCTAACTCTATTGATAGTAGGTAAAGGTGTTCATATGTATCTCGGTGTAACGGTATACAATCGTGTCATTTTCTGGCATAGTTTAGGTTCTGTGACGGCTGATTTTACAAACCGCTGCGATTCTTTTTGGGGAAAAAGACCTGCGTGCGATCAAAATCAGTGCCAAGACACAGGAGCTGCAAACAAATGATTGAAACCATGTACAACACGCCCTCTCAGATCAGCCTCAGCACGGGTGCCGTGCCAACACAGGTTTTGCCGGCTTACCGCGCGGACGCTTTTCGTGTGACTAATGGGGCCAACTTCGGTGATGCGATTTCTTACGCCGATGAGATCGAGTTGGCCGACATCTATCAACTTGAAAGCGACACACCTCGCGTGCACCTGTCTGTTGCGGTGCATGACAATACGATCACCATCGCCGAAGGCTCTGAAATGGGCACAGTGGGGGCAAATGTGCATCTTGATTGCGTCGTGACATTGATGGCGCCCGATGGATCAACCGTTGAGGTCATGATCATGATCGAACTCGACAATACTGGCATGATCGAGGACACTTATATGCTGCCTCTAGATGCACTATATGAAAAACAAGACTACGCAGCTGTGACGTTGAACCGCGAAAATCCACGGACCCGTTTGGCTGAAGTTGCCTGCGTATCTTTTACCCGTAGCACGTTGATTACGATGGCAAATGGCATGCAAAAGCCCATTGAGCAGCTCAATATCGGTGATCGTGTTTTGACTCGAGACCATGGCCCACGTAAAATCCGTTGGATTGGTCATCAAACCGTGCGTGCCACAGGATCTTTCGCACCGATTATTATCAAAAAAGGCACGTTGAACAACGAGAACGATCTGACTGTTAGCCCCAATCACCGTCTCTTTATCTACCAGCGCAAAGACCGCCTGCATGCAGGGCGCGCGGAAGTTCTGGTCAAGGCAAAGCTGTTGGTAAACGGTGTGAATGTTGTACAATCTGCCGGTGGCTTTGTCGAATATTACCAACTTTTGTTCGACAATCACGAAATCATCTATGCGGAAGGTATCGCGGCCGAAAGCATGTTTGTCGACACGCAGATCAAACCTTATCTTCCTGCCGAAATTCAAGCACGGCTATCAAATGCCACTGAATTTCAACAGCCAACACGGGCGTATGAAATTGCTGATGGCCTTGCGCCAGAAGAGGCGGCGCTTCTATTACGAGCCCCGTCTGTAATCTAGCGCAGCGCATAAGCTCAGCGACCCAGATGATAAAAACGCGTCCTGAGTTGGGGCGTTTTTATCATTTTTCACTTCAGACTTGCGCCACTGCGTCTTCGCAGTTGCCCGCCCCACGCCGCGCAGCTATAGACAGCCCCATGTCAAACGCATCACATACCGCCCTTGATCTGCCCGACGAAATCGCGCGTCGGCGCACTTTTGCGATCATTTCGCACCCTGACGCTGGGAAAACCACACTGACAGAGAAATTCCTTCTCTACGGCGGGGCGATTCAGATGGCGGGTCAGGTGCGTGCCAAAGGCGAAGCGCGGCGCACGCGTTCCGACTTTATGCAGATGGAAAAAGACCGCGGGATTTCCGTGTCGGCTTCTGCCATGTCGTTTGATTTTGGCCATTACCGCTTCAATCTTGTCGACACGCCCGGTCACTCGGATTTCTCGGAAGACACCTACCGCACGCTCACAGCCGTGGACGCCGCGATCATGGTGATTGACGGGGCTAAAGGTGTTGAAAGCCAAACGCAAAAACTGTTCGAAGTCTGCCGGATGCGCGATTTACCGATCTTGACATTTTGTAACAAGATGGACCGTGAAAGCCGTGATACATTTGAAATTATTGACGAAATTCAAGAAAATCTGGCGATTGATGTGACGCCAGCCTCTTGGCCTATTGGCGTTGGTCGCGAGTTTATTGGCTGTTACGACATCTTGAATGACCGCCTAGAATTGATGGACCGCGCCGACCGTAACAAAGTGTCTGAAAGCGTAAAAATCAACGGATTAAATGATCCAAAGCTTGCCGAACACGTGCCCGCCGAATTGCTGGAACAGCTCAAAGAAGAGTTGGAAATGGCACGTGAATTGCTGCCAGAATTTGACCGCGAGGCCTTCCTAGAAGGGTCTATGACGCCGATTTGGTTCGGCTCTGCGATCAATTCCTTTGGGGTGAAAGAATTGATGGACGGCATGGGCGATTACGGCCCTGTGCCCCAAGTGCAAACAGCACAACCACGCTCTATTTCGCCAGACGAGAAAAAGGTCATGGGCTTTGTTTTTAAAGTGCAAGCCAATATGGACCCCAAGCACCGCGACCGTGTGGCGTTTGTGCGCTTGGCCTCAGGGCATTTCAAGCGTGGAATGAAACTCACTCATGTACGCTCGAAAAAGCCTATGGCGATCTCGAACCCCGTGCTGTTCTTGGCCTCAGATCGCGAATTGGCGGAAGAAGCTTGGGCCGGCGACATCATCGGCATTCCCAACCACGGCCAACTGCGCATCGGCGACACATTGACCGAAGGCGAAGACATCCGCGTCACAGGTATTCCTTCGTTTGCGCCAGAGCTGCTTCAGTCCGTGCGTTCAGGCGATCCGATGAAGTCCAAGCACCTTGAGAAAGCGCTGATGCAATTCGCCGAAGAAGGCGCTGCCAAGGTGTTCAAACCTGCTATTGGTTCTGGCTTTATCGTTGGCGTTGTGGGGGCTTTGCAGTTCGAAGTTCTCGCCTCACGCATCGAGTTGGAATACGGCCTGCCGGTAAGCTTTGGCCAGTCGCAGTTCACTTCTGCGCGCTGGGTCACGGGACCTAAGGCCAAGGTCGATGCCTTTGTCAGCGTCAACCAGCAGCATATCTCGCATGACCACAACGGCGACATCGTTTACATGACCCGTCTGCAATGGGACATCGATCGGGTTGAGCGCGACTACCCAGATTTGACACTGTCCTCGACACGCGAGCTCATGGTTTAACGTGCTTTGTTGCGCAGAAACCCTCGTTGCTATCTCTAAATATAGCAAAGACCCGCTCATTTTTGGGGCGAGTCTGATTTCTATCTGGACGCCGACGAAAAATTTCATCAACTTCCCCTCAAATCGGTAAATACAGTCTTGAAAGGCTCTCTCATGCGCATCCTACCTGTTTCGGTTTTCTCTGCTGTTTTTGGCGCCACCACGGCCGTAACGCTGCCTGCGTTTGCGCAGACTGACGTTTGGGCTTTACTGGGTGAAGTTGATATCAACGAGGTTGTTACAGACAACAGCTATGAGGTGAAAAAGTCTTTTCCCAAGCAGCTTGAAGATGGGATTGAGGAGCTCACGATCACCGGATACGCGATGCCTTTGACGCCGGGCAACTTGATCCGCGAGCTCATTTTGGTCTCAGACATGGGCACCTGCCCGCTGTGTGGAAGCCCAGATCATGGCACATCTTTGCAAGTGACACTGGCACAGCCCCTCGCAAACTTTGAAGACGGCGCACGGATCACTTTGCGTGGAAAATTGTCAGCCGTGACAGACACAACCACATGGCAAAGCGCTGTACTGGAAAATGCGGTGCGTATTGATCTTTAAGTGTTTTAAGCCCTAACCGCGTCCTGTTTCACGTTCCCTAGAGCTTTGGTGTTTCGCCTAATATCATTGCAGAAAACCGACACCAAAGACACTATTTCAGCGATACTGATCTGATGACCCGTTCAATTCATGCGATATGGCGGCATGTCACGACCACATCACTAGGGTTTGATTGACCTCTGCCCCATATCGGAGTAGAGAAGGCCACGATTTAGGGGCCTCGATGCGCGAGGTGGCCATCAGGCCGGCGACCCCGCTTGACGCCGCGGGCTTTGATATGTCCGTGAGAACACGGATATACATGATAAAATTCACTGATCTAAACCTTGATAAAAAGGTTCTCAAAGCGATTGAAGATGCCGGCTATACCGAGCCGACACCAATTCAAGCGGGTGCGATTCCTCCTGCGCTTGAGGGCAAAGATGTCTTGGGCATCGCGCAAACGGGGACTGGCAAAACGGCCTCTTTCACTTTGCCGATGATAACACGCCTTGCACGAGGACGCGCGCGCGCCCGTATGCCCCGCTCCTTGGTGTTGTGCCCAACACGCGAATTGGCCGCGCAAGTTGCTGAAAACTTTGACACTTACACCAAATATCACAAGCTGACCAAAGCCTTGTTGATCGGTGGCGTGTCGTTCAAAGAACAAGATCGCCTGATCGACAAAGGCGTCGACGTTTTGATTGCCACACCAGGCCGTCTGCTCGACCATTTTGAACGTGGCAAATTGATTTTGACAGATGTAAAAATCATGGTTGTGGACGAAGCCGATCGTATGCTCGATATGGGGTTCATCCCTGACATCGAACGCATCTTTGGTCTGACACCATTCACGCGTCAAACGTTGTTCTTCTCGGCCACTATGGCACCTGAAATTGAGCGAATCACGAACACATTCCTGTCGGCACCGGCACGGATTGAAATCGCGCGTCAGGCGTCAGCCTCTGAGCAAATCGAACAGCATGTTGTGATGCTCAAGGGCTCTCGCCGTGATCGCACAGCAACCGAAAAGCGTAAACTTTTGCGCGCGTTGATCGAGAATGAAGGCGAAACGCTTGATAACGCGATCATCTTTTGCAACCGAAAAGCCGATGTGGATATCGTGTCCAAGTCGATGCAAAAATACGGTTTTGACACAGCGCCAATCCACGGCGATTTGGATCAATCCCAGCGCAACTCAACCCTTGAGCGGTTCCGCAATGGCGAGATCAAAATCCTTGTGGCCTCTGATGTGGCAGCACGCGGACTTGATGTGCCATCTGTGACCCACGTGTTCAACTTTGACGTGCCTGGCCACCCTGAAGACTATGTGCACCGTATTGGTCGCACCGGTCGTGCAGGTCGTGACGGCAAGGCGATCATGCTGTGCGAACCGCGTGACGAGAAAAACTTTGACGCTGTTGAGAACCTTTTGGGCAATAAAATCCCACGCCTCGACAATCCGTTTGGCAATCCTGTTGATGAAGCGGCAACACCTGCGAAAGCAGATGTGGCCAAGACTGAAACGAAAGCTAACGCACCTGCCGCGGAGGCGTCACAAGACGCCGTTATCGCCACAGGTGACGCACCTGCTGACAAGCCAAAGCGCACACGCACACGGTCACGCCGCAAACCTGCTGCTGACAGAGTGGCAGAAGTCGCAGCCGTTGAGACACCTGTTGCTGTTGAAGCTGTAGCAAAAGCAGCCCCTGCCCAAGTTGAGGCCGCGCCTGTAGCTGAAGATCATGCCGAACAGCACTCGTCAAATCGCAGCCGTGGAGGTCGCTCAAACGAGCACACGACCAACGACCGCACTACTGCAAGCGAACGCGGCTCGAATGATCGCAATAGTACTCAGGAACGATCAAACCACGACCGTGGTCATTATGATCGCAATACCAACGATCGTAACTCAAATGGTGGACGTGGTCGCAGTCGCTATGGCCGTGAAGAGAAAAACACAATTGTAGGCCTGGGCGATCACTTGCCAACCTTTATTGCGTTGAGCTTTGAAGATCGCTTCACCAGCTAGACTGTTGTAAAAAATATAGAATTGAAAAACCCCGAACCTTAGTTGGTACGGGGTTTTCTTTTGGCTTATCGGTCAAAAAGTGCGCCATAGGTCACAAACGATACAAATAAAAAGGACTGACAGATTTCTCTGTCAGCCCTTGTCAAATTGTCATGCGGCGAACCGATTTACATCAGTTGGACAAACGCGAAATCACCACTTGGACTTCGGGCTTTTTGCCGACCTCTTGTTGCGTAGACCGGCGAATGATGCGACGCATTTCTTCTTCGAGTTTGTCATCATCGCTCAACGTTTTCTTATTGGCGCGCATAAGGAACTGGTTGAGGTCTTCTTCCAAAACATCCACAAGCGGCGCTTTGGAACGGCCTGTTTCTGGCAGGCCTTTGATTTCACACCAACATTCTCCCAAAGGCGCGTCGTCTTCGATGATCACGGTTGAGACAACCATGCCGTTGAGCGCCATACGGATACGGTCGCGCACGACACCATCCATAGCGCCGATATGCACTGAGCCGTCCAAGTAGGTGCGGCCTGTTTCTACGAATTCCACGACTTTCACCTGACCGCCAGCAAGGTTCACACCAGTGCCATTCGGCGCGATGATAGACTTGTAGCCGTTTTCTTCAGCGAGTTTCGCGTGAGCGCGCAAGTGACGGTGCTCACCGTGCATTGGGATGACCAAGTTCGGCTTCACAACATTATGCACATGCGCGATGTCAGGGCGATTGGCGTGGCCAGAAACGTGGTAAAGCCCGTCTGCGTCCGTCACAACATCCACACCCATTTCAGAAAATGAGTTGACGATACGGCTGACAGAATTTTCATTGCCCGGAATGGTTTTGGACGAGAAGATAACAGTATCGCCCTCGTTCAATTTCATGCCAAGGTATTTGCCGCGTGACAACTGTGCCGTGGCTGCGCGACGTTCGCCTTGCGACCCAGTGGTCAACAAAAGCAGGTTCTCGCGTGGCACGTCAAAGGCTTTGTCTGGTGACAAAGTGGGCGGAAAATCGGTGATGATGCCTGTCTCGATACCCGCTGTGATCATGCGGCGCATCGCGCGGCCCATCAACACCACAGAGCGCCCCGCTTTGGTGCCCGCATCCGCCAGTGTTTTCACACGTGCGACGTTTGAGGCAAAGGTGGTGGCGGCAACCAGACCAGGTAGATCTTTCATCAACTGCGTCAGGGGCTCGACGACTTCGATCTCGGACCGGCCAGCATTTGGGCTGAACACGTTGGTGGAATCGCACACAAGCGCGATTACACCGTCTTTGGACACATCGGCCCACAGATCGTCGTCAAAGGCTTCGCCCACAAGCGGTGTACGATCCACTTTGAAATCGCCTGTGTGGATGATGCGGCCCTCTGGTGTGTCGATGACCAAAGCAGAGCTTTCAGGGATCGAATGCGACACAGGCAAGAAACCAACGTTGAATGGACCGGTCTGAGTTTGCTCAGGCCAAGCGCCAACAGTTTTGATTTGCAGCTCGTCGTGACCGTGCTCTTCAAACTTGAGGCGTGCCAGATGTGCTGTGAATTTACGTGCATAGATCGGCGCGCCAAGGCGTGGCCAAAGATGGCCAACAGCGCCCACGTGATCTTCGTGCGCGTGGGTGATGTAGATGGCGTCAATACGCTCTTTACGCTCTTCAAGCCATGCGATATCCGCGAAAATCAGATCGACGCCAGGGGTGCCATCCATATCTGGGAATGTCACGCCAAGATCGACAACGATAAAACGCTCTTTGCCAACGGGGCCGTAACCGTAGACATAGCAGTTCATGCCGATTTCGCCAGCGCCGCCAAGCGGCAGGTACAAAAGACGATTGGTGCTCATAATGTGCCTTGGTCCTTATTATAATTGTGGATGACCACGAGGCCATGAATGGTTAGGAATTCATCGAATTCATCAAAGAGCTTGTGGCCCTGATTGAAGAGCGGCGCAAGCCCGCCGGTGGCAATCACCTGCATAGGGTGACCATATTCGTCTTTGATACGGTTACAGGTCTCGCGCACAAGGCCAACATAGCCCCAAAACACGCCAGATTGCATACAAGCAACCGTATTGGTGCCGATCACCCGTTCGGGCATGGTCACGTCAACATGGGGCAAGGCCGCGGCTTTGAGGTGCAGACTTTCCAAGGATGTGTTCACACCAGGCGAAATGACCCCACCGACGTAAGCGCCATCATGGGCGACCACATCAAATGTGGTGGCCGTGCCAAAATCGACCACGATCAGATCACCGCCAAATTTATCAAACGCCGCAGCCGTATTGACCAAGCGATCAGGGCCAACCGTCGTGCCCGCATCAACGCGCGAGTCGATCGGCAAAAGACATTCAGGTTTGCCGACCACCAAGGGCCTGCAATCGAAATAGCGATTGGCAAAGACACGCAGGTTGAACACCACACGTGGCACAGTTGACGAAATAATCACCTCGGTGATATTAGCCTCGATTTTTTGGAAATTCATCAAGGTCGACAGCCAGACGTAATACTGATCTGCCGTGCGCTGGGTTTCCGTAGATGTGCGCCACGTGGCGATAAATTCAGTGCCGTCCCAAATGGAAAACACTGTGTTCGTGTTGCCTGTGTCGATACAAAGAAGCATTAGAAAAAGACCTCAGCTGCGGGAATGGACAGCGCGCCGGACGACTGGCGCAACACAAGATTGCCCTGCGCATCCACATCTTCAAACGTGCCGTGATGTTCGTCTAGGGTCGTGCGCGCTCGGATCGGTTCACCAAGTCTGGCAGCGTGCGAAAGCCATGCCGTGCGGATCGGTTCGAACCCATAGGTGGTGAACTGATGTTCCCAGTTGGCATAGGCTGGGGCCAGAACATCCAAAAATTCTTCAGGCGTGACCAGCGCACTGGTTTCATGCGCCATAGACACTGGCGGGAACGGGCTGGGTTCAACGAGTGCGGTATCCGGCGTGGCGGCCAAGTTGGCGCCTATACCGATAGACAAATGATTGGCACCACGTTCCAAAAGAATGCCCGCAAATTTTCCACCATTGAGCAAGACATCGTTCGGCCATTTGAGCGCCAGCATATCTGGGCGACCTGTCACGGCGGCGACAGCGTCAAACAAGGCCAGTGAGGCCACAAAAGACCGCAAAGCGATCTTGCTTGCTGGTTCATCAGGAAACATCAAAAGCGTGGCGGCAAAGTTGCCAGCGGGCATGGTCCAAGGCCGACCACGACGGCCATGACCTGAGGTTTGATCGAGCGTCAAAATCCATTGCGGAAACGACGAGGAGGCCGCGACGCGCGCGGCCTCCTTCATTGTGCTGTCCGTTTGCGGCAAGACAACGCGCCCTACCCCAGTCGGCCAGATGTTCAAACTAGCGGACAAGGGCCTCGGCCGCTGTCATCGCCATTGTGTCTACGCCGAACAAGTTGATGATACCCACCAACATGACCAAGCCGACGACCAAAACAACCGCGTTGGCGACGCCACCTTTGGTGTTGTCGAGCGGTTCAACTTCGGAGCCGAAGAACATGTAGTAAACCACGCGCAGGTAGTAAAACGCGCCAATAACAGATGCGATCACGCCGGCCGTGGCCAACCATGTCATGTTTGCTTCCACGGCGGCTTGCAACACGGCCAACTTACCAAAGAAGCCAACCATTGGTGGCACGCCAGCCATGGAGAACATCATGAACAAAACAGCCAAGGCCTTTGTCGGGTTGACCTGCCAGTAACGGTTGAGCGCTTTGATTTCGGTGACCGGTTTGCCATCGCGTTCCATGGTCATGATGAAAGCGAACGTGCCGATGTTCATCACGACGTAGATCGCCATGTAGATCAATGCAGCTTGCACACCACCAACGGTGCCGGAAGCGACGCCAATCAAAGCAAAGCCCATGTGAGAGATAGAAGAGTAAGCCATCAAACGTTTGATATCTGTTTGGCCGATACCAGCAATCGCGCCAAGGAACATGGACGCGACAGCGATCAAAGCAACGACTTGTGACCAATCGCTTGAAATCCCACCGAAGGCGTCATGTAAGACACGTGCGAACAAGGCCATAGCCGCCAATTTTGGGGCTGTGGCGAAGAAGGCTGTCACTGGTGTTGGTGCGCCCTCGTAAACGTCAGGCGTCCACATGTGAAAGGGCACGGCAGAGACTTTGAACGCCATGCCTGTGATCATGAACACAAGGCCAAAGAGCACACCCAAAGGAGCGCCGTCTTTCACGACGGACAAGATGCCAGCGAAGTTTGTTGTGCCCGCGAAACCGTAAGTCAAAGAGGCACCGTACAAGAGCAAACCAGAGGACAAAGAGCCAAGCACGAAGTACTTCAAACCAGCCTCGGATGAGCGCACAGAGTCGCGACGGAACGAGGCGATGACGTAAAGCGCCAAGGACATCAATTCCAAGCCCATGTAGAGCGCCATCAAATCGCCAGCTGAGACCATCACCATCATACCGATGGTGGAGAGAGCCACGATGATAGGGTACTCGAACTTAAGCATATCGTGCTTTTTCATGTAGTCTTGCGACATCACCAAGACAGTCGCGCCAGCCAGCAAGATGCCCACTTTCGCAAAGCGCGCGAAAGCATCATCGATAAACATGCCGTTGAAGGCCTCATGCGCGCCCGCAGGGCGTGTGGCTAAGATCACAGCCGCCACAAAAAAGGCACCCGCCGTGGTCCAAGTGATCAGGCCAGCGACCTTATCTTTGCCCGTGTAGACTGCAAACAACAATGCTGCGAGGCTATAGACGGCCAGAAGGAACTCTGGAAGGACGATCGAAAAATCAGCTGAAGTCATGATCGCGGCTCCTTAGTGGGTTACGGCTGCGGCGACAGTTTCTGTCGGCAAAGCAGCGTTATAGTTGTGCAAGAGCACCTCGACTGAGGGCCCAATGATGTCTGTGACCAAAGACGGGTAGATACCCAAGAGCAAGGTCATGGCAACCAGCGGTGCAATGATCCATTTCTCGCGTGGTGTCAGATCTTTGATGGTCTTGAGGCTTTCTTTGATCAGCTCGCCCATCACAACGCGGCGGTAGAGCCACAAAGCGTAAGCAGCTGAGAAAATCACACCCGTTGTGGCGATCATAGCGACCCAAGTGTTGGCTTGGAACATGCCCATCAGCGTCAAGAATTCGCCAACGAAACCAGAGGTGCCCGGCAGACCAACGTTGGCCATGGTGAAGAACATAAACACAAGCGCATAGGCTGGCATCCGGTTCACAAGACCACCATAGGCGTCGATTTCGCGTGTGTGCATACGGTCGTAGATCACGCCAACACTCAAGAAGAGCGCGCCAGAAATGAACCCGTGTGAGATCATTTGGAAGATCGCGCCATCAACACCTTGTTGGTTAAGCGAGAAAATACCAGCGGTCACGTACCCCATGTGCGCGACAGATGAATAAGCGATGAGCTTTTTCATATCGCTTTGCACCAAAGCCACCAAGGATGTGTAGACGATCGCAATCGCAGACATCCATAGAATAACATCAGCCATCATGTGCGAGGCAACAGGGAACATCGGGATCGAGAAGCGCAAGAAACCGTAGCCGCCCATTTTCAACAAGATCGCAGCCAGAACAACCGAGCCCGCTGTCGGCGCTTGAACGTGCGCGTCTGGCAACCAGGTGTGCACCGGCCACATTGGCATTTTCACCGCGAAGGAGGCGAAGAAAGCAAGGAACGCGAGCATCTGCATGCCGCCAACCACTTGCACACCCAAGATTGAGAATGTGTCAGTCGAGAATTCATGCGCCATCAAGGCCACGATATCAGTGGTGCCTGCGTCCATGTACATGGCAATCATCGCGACCAACATGAGAACGGATCCGATGAAGGTGTAGAGGAAGAACTTGAACGACGCATAGATGCGGTTCGCCCCGCCCCAAATGCCGATGATCAAGAACATCGGGATCAGACCAGCTTCAAAGAAGACATAGAATAACATGAGATCAAGCGCACAGAACACGCCGAGCATCAAAGTTTCCAACAGCAAGAAAGCGATCATGTATTCTTTAACACGCACCTTCATGTCCCATGTCGACCAAATCACTAGCGGCATGAGGAAGGTTGTGAGCATCACGAACAGGACCGAAATCCCGTCAACGCCCATTTTGTACTGCAGACCCATGATCCATTCGGCCTGTTCGACCATTTGGAAGCCAGTGTCTGAGGCGTCAAACTGAGCGATCACAAACAGCGAGATCAAAAAGGTGATCACCGTCGCGAACAGCGCAAGCCGTTTTGCGTTTAGCTGCGCAATTTCATCGTCTCCGCGCAAGAACAGCGCGAGAACCAAAGCCGCTACAGCCGGCAGAAAGATGATAAAGGACAGGACGTAATCCATTAGTGAGCCCCTCCGCCGATCGACATCCAGGTGATCAAAACTACGATCCCCAGAACCATCGCGAATGCATAAGTAAAGATAAAGCCAGACTGCATACGACCCGCAAGCCGTGTGAAGAAGGGCACGATGCCAAGAGCAAGACCATTGATCGCGCCGTCGATGGTTTTCACATCGCCACGCTGCCACAAGAAGCGGCCCAAGCCCAAAGCTGGTTTGATAAAGATCGCAGTGTACAGCTCGTCAAAGTACCATTTGTTCAACAAGAACTGATACAAAGGCTGCTGATCTTCGGCCAAACGGCGCGGCAGATCAGGTTTTCTGATGTAGAAAAGCCAAGCTGTCACAAAGCCAATCAGCATCGCGATGAACGGTGACAATTTCACCCAAGCCGGCACATGGTGTGCATCGTCCAAGATGGTGTTGTCCGCCGCGATAAATATCGCGCCCACTGGTGCCTCATGCACCATCATGTCAGCTCCGTGATCCGCGGCCATGCCGTGATCATCTGCTGCCATTTCAGTCGCGTGCGTATCTGCCGGTGTTGCGTGATCGTCGGCTGCGGCGTGATCTGTCGTCGCATGTGTGTCTGCGGCTTCGCCATGAGCAACTTCATCGCCGTGTTCACCTTCGGCTGCCGCGTGATGTGCAGGAATGCCAAAGAACGCGTTATGCTTGTCGTGATCGCCAAAGAACGAACCGTACCAAACCATGCCAGAGAAAATCGCTCCGAGTGCCAGAACACCCAGTGGGATCAACATCACTTTCGGGCTTTCATGCGCGTGGTCGTGCGTATGCTTGTCGCCGCGTGCCTTGCCATAGAAGGTCAAGAAAATCAAACGCCAAGAGTAAAAAGACGTGAACAACGCCGCGATCACCAGCATCCAAAAGGCGTAGCCAATGCCAGACGCATAAGCGCTTTCAATGATGGCATCTTTTGAGAAGAAGCCCGCGAACCCGAGGTGTGTGAACGGAATACCTACGCCAGTGATCGCCAAAGTACCGACCATCATGGCCCAGTAAGTTGCGGGGATTTTTTTGCGCAGACCGCCGTAGTTGCGCATGTCTTGTTCGTGGTGCATCGCGTGGATCACTGAACCCGCGCCCAAGAACAACATCGCCTTAAAGAAAGCGTGCGTCAAAAGGTGGAACATCGCTGGACCGTAGGCGCCCACACCGACAGCCACAAACATGTAACCAAGCTGCGAACAGGTAGAGTATGCGATAACGCGTTTGATGTCGTTTTGGACCAAGCCAACAGTCGCCGCAAAGAACGCCGTTGATGCGCCGATGTAGACGATGAATGTCTGTGCTTGTGGCGCGTATTCGAACAAGGGCGACATACGTGTCACCAAGAAGACACCCGCGGTCACCATGGTCGCCGCGTGGATCAAGGCAGACACAGGTGTCGGTCCTTCCATCGCGTCTGGCAACCATGTGTGCAAGAACAACTGCGCTGATTTACCCATGGCACCCACGAACAACAAGAAGGCCAACAAGTTCGCTGCGTTCCACTCTGTCCACAAGAAATGTAATTGCGTGTTCGCCAGTTCAGGCGCTTTCGCAAACACAACGTCCAGATCAATAGAACCAGTCAAGTAGAACAAGCCAAAGATACCCAGCGCGAAACCAAAGTCGCCAACACGGTTGACGATAAATGCTTTCATCGCCGCCGCACCCGCTGATGGTTTCTTAAAGTAGAAGCCAATCAACAAGTATGAGGCAACGCCGACGCCTTCCCAACCAAAGAACATCTGAACCAAGTTGTCAGAGGTCACCAGCATCAGCATGGAGAAGGTAAAGAACGACAAGTAAGCAAAGAAACGCGCGCGGTAAGGTTCCGCGTCCGAGAAGTTCTCGTCATGCGCCATGTAGCCGAAAGAATAGAGGTGAACCAAAGCCGAAACAGTGTTGATCACAATGAACATAATCGCAGTCAAACGATCAAGGCGGATGCCCCAAGTCGTCGACAATTCGCCACTTTCGATCCAACGGAACAATTCGATGTGCTGCACTTGACCGTCAAACGTCAAGAACACGATCCAAGACAAAAAGGCCGCCAACATCAACAGTCCTGTGGTCAGGTACTGCGCGTTGCGTTCGCCAATAATGCGCCAGCCGAAACCGGCCAAAAGTGCGCCCAACAACGGGGCAAAGAGAATAATCTGAGCCATGTGAGCTTACCCTTTCATCACGTTGATGTCTTCAACATCAATCGTGCCACGGTTGCGGAAGAAGCCGACCAAAATAGCCAAACCAATCGCGGCCTCGGCGGCGGCGACTGTGAGAACCAGCATGGTGAAAATCTGTCCCACCAAATCGCCCGCAAAGGACGAAAAGGCCACGAGATTAATGTTGACTGACAACAGGATCAATTCAACGGACATCAAAATGATGATCACGTTTTTCCGGTTCAAAAAGAGACCGAAAATCCCGATGACAAACAGCGCTCCTGCGACTGCTAGGTAATGTTCAAGTCCGACCATGTCGTCCCTCAGTTCTTTGTCTCGCGCCTTTTTGGCGGCTTTTCAGTTCAGGGCAGAAAACTGCCCATTGGTGTTATGCGTGCGGGAAAAGGCTTAAAGCCCCTGCCCTGATTTGACGTCTTTAAGCTCCATCGCTTTGGCTGGGTCGCGGTGCATTTGGGCGATGACGTTTTGACGTTTGACGTTCGGGTTGTGACGCAGTGTCAAAACAATCGCGCCAATCATGGCGGTCAAAAGGATCAAGCCGGCAAGTTGAAACAGCATCAAGAAATCATCATACATCAACATGCCCAAAGCAGCCGTATTGTGAATCTCGCCTGCGTCCGGAGTAACAGCCATGCGCAGCGCATCTGAACCCTCGGCCACATGCCAATTGCCAAAAGCTGCCCCCATCTGAACCAACACAACAACCCCGATCATCACCGCGAAAGGCATGAACTTGGCCATGCCACCGCGTAATTGCGCAAAGTCGACATCCAGCATCATCACCACAAAGAGGAAAAGCACCATCACAGCGCCCACATAGACAATGATAAGCAGCATCGCGACAAATTCCGCGCCCAAAAGCACGAAAAGACCAGATGCCGACAAAAAGGTCAAAATGAGCCAGAGCACAGAGTGGACGGGGTTGCGTGCCACCACTGTGAACAGACCCGACGCCACCAAAAGAATGGCGAAAAGGTAAAATGCGTAATCCGCGACAGTCATGCACTGTCCTCCTGCTTTTCGGCGAAGACTTGAGTTGCCAAGCCAAGCGCCTTTGACATTGCGGGCAAACCGCCCAGCATCGACATTTGATAGATCGTTTGCGCGATCTGTTGTTGTGTGGCCCCCGCCTCAAGTGCGTGACGGACCGTGACCTTAAAGGGCTCTTCAGCTTGAGCCCCCAAAACTGTTTGACCTGCAAGGATCACCAAAAACCGTGTTTTGGCATCCAAGCCATCTTTGTTGAACCCGTTTCCCCAGAAGATTTCCATCTGCTCTGCGGTCATCGTTGGCATCAGTTTGGAAAAATCAGGCATCTGAAATGTTTCAAGCGCAGGATTGAACGACGCAGCCATTTTGGTGCCCTGCTCCATCATCTGCTCAAGGTATTTCGTGAAATCATTCATGATGTTTCCTCTTCTGCTGCAAAGACTTCCATAGCGGCGTTCAACGCGTTGAACATTGCAGGCATGCCTCCGTAGAGCGACATTTGATAGATAGCTTCAGAAATTTCCTGTTGCGACAGGCCAAGTTTGCGGGCTGCTGCGACGTGGATTTTCAACTGAGGTTTAGTTTGTCCTCCCAGCGCTGTCAGTGCTGAAATTGTCAAAAGTTCCCGTGTCTTGTTATCCAAAACACCACGTGGATAAATACGACCGTTCAATTCCACCAAGTCACGCGCAAGACCCGGCAAGACCGCGCCATAACGATTGGACAAAGCATCTTCCATACCGGGGTTTGTGGCCTCGGTGAACGCTTTGCCTTTGGCGTAGGCATCAGAAACTGGCGACACAGTAGTCATCGGTAAGGGGCGTCCAATTCAAGATTGCGAGCGATTTCAGCTTCCCAACGGGCGCCGTTGTCCAAAAGCTTGTCCTTGTCGTAGAACAACTCTTCACGGGTTTCCGTTGCGAATTCAAAGTTCGGGCCTTCGACGATAGCATCCACAGGGCAGGCTTCTTGGCAGAACCCACAGTAGATGCATTTCGTCATATCGATGTCGTAACGCGTTGTGCGGCGTGAACCGTCATCGCGGGGTTCCGCGTCGATGGTGATCGCTTGTGCGGGACACACGGCCTCACATAATTTACACGCGATGCAGCGTTCTTCGCCATTTGGGTAACGACGCAAAGCGTGCTCACCGCGGAACCGAGGCGACAAAGGCCCCTTTTCATGCGGGTAGTTGATCGTCGCCTTCGGGCTAAAGAAATACCGCAAACCGATCCGGAAACCGGCGATGACATCTGTCATCAAGAAGTATTTGACTGCGCGGGTGTAGTCGAAGTCTGATTTTGCCTGAGCCATGATCTAGCCTCCAATCGCCCAGCGGGCATAGGCCCCGCCAAAAGCGCCAAATTGTGCAAAGAATGCCACCAAAACGACCCAACCGAGTGACAGCGGCAAGAAAACTTTCCAACCGATGCGCATCAATTGGTCATAGCGGTAGCGCGGTGTGATCGCTTTGACCATCGAGAAGATAAAGAAGAAGAAGCCCATCTTGAGGATCATCCAGAAGATGCCGTCAGGAATGCCTGGAACGGGTGACAACCAACCGCCGAAGAACATCAGCGTGATCAGTGCACACATCAACACCACGGCCATCAATTCGCCCATCATGAACAAAAGGAACGGCGTGGAGGAGTATTCCACTTGGTAGCCAGCCACCAATTCAGATTCAGCTTCGGGCAAATCGAATGGGGGGCGGTTTGTTTCAGCCAAGGCAGAGACAAAGAACAACACAACCATCGGGAAATGCGGAACCCAGTACCACGAAAGAAAACCAAAGCGTCCGTCTTGGGCTGCAACGATATCGCCGAAGTTCATGGAACCCGATGAGATAATCACACCGATGATGATCAGGCCGATTGAGACTTCATAAGAAATCATCTGCGCCGCTGAGCGCAAAGCGCCAAGGAATGGGTATTTCGAATTGGAAGCCCAGCCACCCATGATCACGCCGTAAACTTCAAGCGAAGAGATCGCGAAGATGTACAAGATCGCGACGTTGAGATCAGAAATCACCCAACCGTCGTTCCAAGGAATAGCCACCCAAGCAATGGTCGCCATCACAAAGGTGATCATTGGTGCAAGGTAGAAGACAAATTTGTCAGCCCCTGCAGGCACAACCACCTCTTTGACCACATATTTCAACAAGTCTGCAAAAGATTGCAGCAAGCCAAAGACACCAACCACGTTGGGGCCTTTGCGCATCTGGACCGCAGCCCAGATTTTGCGATCGCCATACATTAAGAAGGCAAGAGCAACGAACAAAGGCAAAAGAACCAACAGACATTGTCCGAGGATCAAGAGCGCAATGCCCAGATTTGTTGTCGTGAAAAATTCGACCATTTCGTAGTCCTTCACACCGTCGGTATTCTAAATTCGCGGCAGTTTGAAACGATGACCTCAGCGTCAATCGTTCGCAATCCATCGGGCAGCGCTGACGAGATGGTGTAAACAGCATCCGCGCGCCAAATTCCAGCCTCTTGTGAGACATTTGTTCGTAAGTGACGCGCAAATCCGAAACCACGGATCAACGCGTATTGTGCGGCGGCACATTCTGAATAAGCCGCCACGTCGTTTTCAGTCGTCGTATCTGTCACAGACACGATGAAATTCACCAAATTCCCGTCTAAAAGACGGGTTTCAACGCCCAAATAGGTCGGCGCGCTTGCTGCACGATTGACCTCAGCAGTGGCTTGCACACAGCCCATCACAGTGACCGACAAAACACACCCAAGAGCGAATTTTGCAGTGCGCCATGATGCGCCTTTATATGTGTGCAAAGCGTTCATTCTTATTCGGCTGCCAATGCGTCTTGGCTGCGCGCCTTTGCGGCGGCAGACAGTTCAGCCATCAACGCCGACGCGCGTGCGATCGGGTTGGTCAAGTAGAAGTCTTTCACAGCATAACGCACAGAGGCTGAGGCTGGTTTGCGCAATGGAATACATTTCCACGCGTTTTCAGTCACAACATCCAGATCGGCAAAGTGCGGGGCCACCTCAATCAATTCAGAGCGCAAGCCCGCCAAGGTTGAATAGGCCAATGTGGCATCTAGTTCAGCAGACAAGGCACGCAAAATCGCCCAGTTTTCTTTCGCATCACCTGGAGGGAATGACGCGCGATTCGCAAGTTGCGGGCGCCCTTCTGTATTGACGAACAGACCGGATTCTTCGGTGTAGGCCGCACCTGGCAAAATCACGTCCGCGCGATGTGCGCCACGATCGCCGTGTGACCCTTGGTAGACCACGAACGCATCGCCAGAGATTTCAACTTCGTCAGCGCCCAAGTTGTAGATCGCTTCCGCGCCATCAAGCGCCGCGTCCAAACCGCCCGTCGTCACCGCACCGATGTCCATGGCACCAACGCGTGACGCAGCAGTGTGCAAGATCATCAATTTGGAGCCGGTGTTTTCAGCCAGTTTCATCGCTTGGGACAAAACGGCTTCGCCGTCAGCCTCGATCAATGCGCCTTGGCCGACGATTACGAGGGTGTTTTTCTCGTCGCGGGTCTCAGCAGAGATTTCTTTAGATGCCAGTTCAACAAGTGCTTCACGATCAGTGCCGATATGCGCGTAGTCATATGTCAAATCAACAGCTTCGCCGATCAAACCGATATCAGCACCACGGACCCAAGCGGCGCGCAAGCGTGCGTTGAGCACAGGCGCTTCTTCGCGAGGATTAGTCCCGATCAACTGAATCATATCCGCAGAATCGATGTCTTCGATGGTGGCCGTGCCAACGTAGGCAGAGCGATTGCCCATAGGCAGCTTCGCACCGTCAACGCGGCATTCAACGTTACCATCGAGGCTGGTCACCAATTGCTTGAGCGCGAAAGCCGCCTCAACAGACACAAGATCGCCCACAAGACCGGCAACTTTTTTGCCCTTCATGCCAGCCGCAGCAGCGGCCAAGGCCTCGCCCCAAGTGGCTTTGCGCAGCTTGCCGTTTTCACGGATGTAGGGTGTGTCCAAACGTTGGCGGCGCAGACCGTCCCAAACGAAACGGGTTTTATCGGAAATCCACTCTTCGTTCACGCCGTCATGGTTGCGTGGCAAAATGCGCATCACTTCGCGACCTTTGGTGTCCACGCGGATGTTTGACCCAAGTGCGTCCATAACGTCGATGGTCTCGGTCTTGGTCAATTCCCATGGGCGCGCTGTAAAGGCATAGGGCTTAGAGGTCAAAGCGCCAACAGGGCAAAGATCGATGATGTTACCTTGCAGATTCGAAACCAATGTTTCGTTCAGGTAGCTTGTGATCTCGGAATCTTCGCCGCGCCCTGTTTGACCCATTTGCGTGATGCCCGCGACCTCAGTCGTGAAGCGCACACAGCGGGTGCAAGAGATGCAGCGGGTCATGGTTGTCGCCACGAGCGGGCCGAGATCAAGATCTTCGGTCGCGCGTTTTGGTTCTGTGAAGCGTGAGAAATCTACGCCGTAAGCCATGGCTTGGTCTTGCAGATCGCATTCGCCGCCTTGGTCACAGATTGGGCAATCAAGTGGGTGGTTGATGAGCAAGAATTCCATCACCCCTTCGCGCGCCTTTTTCACCATAGGTGAATTGGTTTTCACGACGGGTGGCGCGCCCTCTGGACCAGGGCGCAAATCTTTAACCTGCATCGCGCAAGAGGCGGCGGGCTTGGGTGGGCCGCCGACGACCTCAACCAAACACATCCGGCAGTTGCCTGCGATTGAAAGACGTTCATGGTAGCAAAAGCGCGGCACTTCGACCCCTGCGACTTCGCAAGCCTGTAGGATCGTCATGGCCGGATCGACCTCGACTTCTTTTCCGTCAATGATAAGTTTGCGCGTATCTGCCATATCACGTCACCTGTGTTTCATGAAGGTGCCGCACGCGACATGCGCCGCACCTTCGGTATTTCAAAACGCCTTTTACAGCGCCAATTTGATCTCACCCACGAAAAACCGTGGGAACCTTAAGTAAGAGGCCTTAGCCCCTCGTTACCTGTTGCGCAACAAAGAGCCAATCAGACTTTTCGCTGCGATTTCTTGTTGTCCAAGGGTGCACAAATCTGCGCCACTGGTTGGGTTTAAACCGGCGTTTCGCACATAGGCTTCGCCCAAAGCGCGCATACGAGATTTTTCAGCATCGCTGTCCACGTAGGCTTTGATGTCATCGTCCGAGTACCCGAGCTCTTTGGCAGCGGTTTTAAGCCCCCACAAAAAGTTCAGGCCCTTGAGCTTGCGCGCATCGATGCTGGAGCATTGATCGGAAATCTCAATCGCGATTGCGACCCCAAGCATTGGCCCATCGATTGAGGGCTCGTCGCGCAGCGCTTTGGCCGAGACTGCACCCGCGAAGGGAACTGTCAGCAGTGTCGCAAGGATAACTGTTTTAAACGTGTACATTTGGGGACTCCGTACCATTGGGCGCGCATGATTTCGTGACATGCAATTGCGCCTCTTTCAGATACGACCAGCCAAAGGCATAATCGCTGTCCCCATGTTTTTCGCGTATGGCAAGACGTTCAAGCGCCTCGTCCAATGTGGGCTTATGCCCTTGCTTTACGTACCACATTACAAAGTGCTGGCCACCCAAGATTTGGAACCATTCCTCGCGGCGGTCGTAGAATTTTTTGTGTACCGTGTTGAAAACAAATTGCTCAAGCGACGAGACGTCTTCCCACACCGTCATATTGGCGACAAATTGTGGATCATCGCCAATGGCATTTTCAGTGTTTCCGGTGCCCGGCTCCCCCGAACCTTCCATCATCCAAACGAAACCTGGCATACGTTTGCCAAGGCCGTTCACCATATCCAGCGCGCCCATAAAATCAGCCACGCGCGGATCATCGGTCGGCGCAATGAGCCGTCCGATGTTGAGTTCCGCGATATATGTGCCTGTGGGCTGCATTGCTGTGATTTACTCCGCTGCCATCGCGCCCATACGGCCCGATTTTTGCGCTTTAATACGGTCTTCGATTTCTTCGCGGAAGTTGCGAATCAGGCCTTGAATTGGCCAAGCCGCAGCATCGCCGAGCGCACAGATTGTGTGGCCCTCAACCTGTTTGGTCACGTCCCAAAGCATGTCGATTTCTTCTAGCTCTGCTTCGCCTTTCACAAGACGATCCATCACGCGCATCATCCAGCCAGTGCCTTCACGACATGGGGTACACTGACCACATGACTCGTGTTTGTAGAACATAGACAGGCGGTGGATGGCTTTGATGATGTCAGTGGATTTGTCCATGACAATGACCGCTGCCGTGCCAAGGCCAGAGCCAAGTTCACCGCGCAGGTAGTCAAAGTCCATGATCGCATCTTTCATGTTCTCACCGCGCACCAAAGGTACAGAGGAACCGCCGGGGATCACAGCTTGCAGATTGTCCCAGCCGCCGCGAATGCCACCACAATGCTTTTCAATCAGCTCTTCGAAAGTGATCGACATGGCCTCTTCGACCACACAAGGGTTGTTGACGTGGCCAGAGATCGCGAACAATTTTGTGCCCGCGTTGTTTGGGCGACCAAAGCCTGCAAACCACTCAGGGCCGCGACGCAAAATGGTCGGAACCACGGCGATAGATTCCACGTTGTTCACAGTGGTCGGGCAGCCGTAAAGACCTGCGCCCGCTGGGAACGGTGGTTTCATCCGCGGCATGCCTTTTTTGCCTTCAAGCGATTCAAGCAATGCGGTTTCTTCACCACAGATGTAAGCCCCTGCCCCGTGGTGCAGATAGATGTCGAAATCCCAACCGGATTTGGACGCGTTTTTGCCTACGAGACCAGCATCGTAGCATTCGTCGATTGCCATCTGCAGTGCTTCGCGTTCGCGAATGTACTCGCCGCGCAGGTAGATGTAGCAGGCATTGGCTTGCATCGCGAAAGAGGCGATCAACGCGCCCTCAATCAGCGTGTGCGGATCGTGACGCATGATCTCGCGGTCTTTACAGGTGCCTGGCTCAGATTCATCCGCGTTGATGACCAAGTAAGACGGGCGACCATCAGATTCTTTGGGCATGAAAGACCATTTCAAGCCAGTCGGGAAACCAGCGCCCCCACGACCACGCAGGCCAGAGGCTTTCATCTGATCGATAATCCAGTCACGGCCTTTTTTGATGATGCCGGCGGTGCCGTCCCAATGTCCACGCGCCAAAGCGCCTTTGAGGCTGCGATCATGCATCCCGTAGATATTGGTAAAGATCCGATCTTGATCTTTGAGCATAGCTTTATTCCTTCAGCCTTTCTGACGCGCGCGCCAGATCTGATACACCACGATAAGCGCCCACACAAAGGCAGCGAGCGCCAAGAGGTCCAACAACAATGCGTATCGTGTAGAGATACCCACTTTGCTGCCGATCCATTGAGCCCCGATCCAAAGAACCATTGTTCCAGCAATCACCAGCGAGACCACGCGCGCTTTCTTTGCCTGCAATGCATCCTTGTCAGGAGCCATATTTATATCCCTTCAACACGCTCTATTTTTTAGACCGCTTTGAAAATTCAGTCTCGCCACCTTTGGCAAGAATTTTTGCTTGCGCCACCCAGCCGTCACGTTCGATACGGCCTTTGAATTTTAGGTTATCATCGACCCATTCGATTTCTTTTTTGCGCCAGCCAGCGACCTGATCAAAATGGTAAAAGCCCAAGGCGTTGAGCGCTTGCTCTAGCTTTGGTCCCACGCCTTTGAGCAGTTTCAAATTGTCAGCACCGCCGTCGCGCGCTTGCGTCAGCACAGGCGGTTTTCCGTCAACAGCAACTGGCGCTTTGGCAGGAGCTTTCGTTTTTATCGGCACTTCTGGCGTTTCATCACTTGACGCTGCAACACTAGATGAAGACGCCACCGAAGCCATATCAAGCACTGCGCTTGGAGCTGCAACAGGAGCGGCCACAACGACTTCGGCAGGACCTTCTGCGTCGTCTGGAGCATCGCTCGCGACCTCAGTCGTCGACACGATACCTGCAGCTGTCGCATCAGAAGCCGCTGTGACAGCTGCCTTTTGCGCCGCTTCGCGTTCGTCCATTTGTGTCTGCGCCTCAGGAGCCTCAAACCAACCGATCCAAAGCAAAATACCAATCAAAAGTGCCACAAGAACGCCAACAATAAGGGAGGCAACTGTCGAATAGTCAGCCGCATAGAGCAGCGCCAAAAACGCTACACTTCCGGCGATGGCAGACATCAACCATATCTTTTGGGTCTTCCCCGATGTTGTCTCACTCATTGCCGTACTCCTTAACTATCCCTGTTGAACTTAGGCGTGGCTTTTATGGCCTTATGTGCCTGTAGCAGTCGTAGAAAGTTAGTATTTCGCGCGTTTAGAGAACTCTGTAGTGCCGCCAGCGGCAAGGGTTGTGGCCTGATCGATCCAACCTTCGCGTTCAACGCGACCTTTGAAATTCAGATTCTCATCGACCCAAGCGATTTCTTCGGGCGTCCATTTGGCCACCTGATCGTAGTGCCAGAATCCCATAGCGTTGAGCGTTTGTTCAAGTTTTGGTCCCACACCTTTGATCATTTTCAGATCGTCAGCACCGGCCTTGCGCGGCGCTTTCATGGTGCGTGGTTTTTTCTGTGCGCTTGCTGGAATTTCAGCTGCGGCAGCAGGTGTCTCAGCTGGCGCTTTCGCTGCGACCGGTTTGGTCTCTGCTGTTTTAGACGCAGCTTTTTTCGCAGGTGCCTTTGCTTCAGCGGCTTGTTGTACAGCGGATTTCGCAGGGGCTGCAGGCTTTGGTGGTTTTGCACTCGTGCGCTTGCCGCCGTTGAGCCAAGGCGTCAACAAAGGCACTTCGGTGCCATCGATGCGCTTAAGCGTATCGCCGATGTCTGCGGCTAAAGCCACGGAGGCATTGTATTGGTTTTTCTCGGTGTCGCCATCCGACAAGGATGTCAGACCAGACAAAGGCTCAGCAGCAAAACGACCGTTTTGTGGACCAGGCAAAGGCACGTTACCTGCCGCCATATCGTCGATCAGTTTGCCGAAGTTTTCAGCGGAAAGATCTTCGTAATAGTCTTTGCCGATCTGCGCCATTGGAGCGTTGGAACAGGCCCCAAGACATTCGACTTCTTCCCATGAAAACTTCCCATCTGCCGACACAGTGTGTGGCGTTGGCGAAATCTTTTCGCGCGCCACAGCCATCAGATCTTCGGCACCACAAATCATGCACGACAAAGTCCCACAGATTTGGATATGGGCCACTTTGCCCACAGGCTGCAGCTGGAACATAAAGTAAAACGTCGCGACTTCGAGCACGCGAATGTAGGGCATGCCCAGCATGTCGCCAATGTGTTCAATCGCAGGCTTGGTCAGCCAGCTTTCCTGTTCTTGCGCGCGCCACAACAGTGGGATCACTGCAGATTGTTGACGCCCCTCAGGGTATTTCGTGATCTGAGCTTCGGCCCAAGCCTGATTGGCTGGGGTGAATTCAAAAGATGCGGGTTGATCGCTGTGTAAACGGCGTAGCATTAGCGGTCCACCTCCCCAAAAACGATATCCATGGTGCCGATGAGCGCCGCAACGTCAGCCAACTGGTGGCCTTTGGCGACGTGATCCATCGATTGAAGATGCAAGAACCCCGGAGCCCGGAGTTTTGCGCGGTAAGGCTTGTTGGTCCCGTCAGAGACCATGTAGACGCCGAATTCCCCTTTGGGCGCTTCCACAGCGGCGTAAACTTCGCCTTCCGGCAATTTGAAGCCTTCTGTGTAGAGCTTAAAGTGGTGAATCAAGGCTTCCATCGAGGTTTTCATATCACCGCGTTTTGGCGGTGTGAGTTTGCCGCGTGCGAGGATATCGCCTTGGCCCTCAGGGGCGCGCAGTTTCTGGATCGCTTGCAAGATGATCTTGGTGGACTCTTCCATTTCCGCCATGCGGCACAAGTAACGATCATAGCAATCGCCATTCTTGCCCACGGGGATTTTGAAATCGAATTCATCGTAAAGCTCGTAAGGCTGCGAGCGACGCAAATCCCACGCCAAACCAGAGCCACGCACCATCACGCCAGAGTAACCCCAATCAAGGATTTCTTGTTCGGAAATGATGCCGATATCCGCGTTACGCTGTTTGAAAATCCGGTTTTCGGTCAAAAGCGTGTGAATGTCTTCGATCATTTTGGGGAACTCGATGGCCCATTTTTCGATGTCATCGATCAGTTTAGGCGTCAGATCTTGGTGTACACCGCCGGGACGGAAATACGCCGCGTGAAGACGCGCGCCAGAGGCCCGTTCATAGAAAATCATCAGTTTTTCACGCTCTTCAAAACCCCAAAGCGGCGGCGTGAGTGCGCCCACGTCCATCGCTTGTGTGGTGACGTTCAAGAGGTGGTTCAAAACACGACCAATTTCAGAAAACAGCACGCGGATCAGCGACGCGCGACGCGGCACTTCGACACCAGCGAGACGTTCAATCGCCATACACCATGCGTGTTCTTGGTTCATCGGCGCCACGTAATCGAGGCGGTCGAGATACGGCAAGTTTTGCAGATAGGTGCGGCTTTCCATCAGCTTTTCAGTGCCACGATGCAACAGACCGATATGCGGGTCAGCCCGTTCCACGATCTCGCCATCGAGTTCCAACACCATGCGCAAAACGCCGTGCGCCGCAGGGTGTTGTGGCCCAAAGTTGATGTTAAAGTTGCGGATCTTTTGTTCGCCCGTCAGTACGTCGCTCACGTTGCCATCCATCTAGTTGACCCTCGCCATATTGGATTGCCACCGATCAGGCAGCGCACCGAAGGTTTCTTTCACAAAGGCATAGTGCGGCGCGGTAAAGTCGGCCGCCCAGCCTCGCATTTCATCGTCCATCTTCAGGCTTTTGCCCTCATGAACTTTCTTATCAGTGTTCGCAGGCACATAAGAGATGCCAAGGAAGTCACATAGGTCGCGAATGCCGTTTTCTGTCAAAAGGCGTTCGAAAAATTCGAAATGCAATTTGTCTTTGGGCACTGCGTTTTTAAGTTTTGCAACAATCGCAGGATAGTCCCCGCGCGTTGTCAGGTGGTCTTGGCCGCCTTCCAGTGTCACGGATTTGAGCACAGCGCGAGACTTGGTCGCAAACCCGTCTGGTGTATCCGTGGTCCGTTTGGCGACCATGCGCACATGGGACCACAACCGATCAACTGGATCGCGCATCAAGAACACGAATTTCGTATCCTCAGACAACGCTAGCATCTGTTCCAAACGCTCGAGGTCCAACAAAGCGTAAGCGGGCGTGATATCGGCCACCAAGGCCGCATCATCGGAACCCGCATAGATGTATTCAAGATAGGCAGGGATGCCCTCGTCCCGTTTGCGCACAGCTTTTATCAAAGACGATATATCATCGATCTGCGTTTGCAAACGCTGGGCACGCGAAGTTTCGCCCGCGGTTTTTGCATTATCCCGACGCTTGCGCAGCACATCGCGTTGCGCTTTCCATTGGTCGATCTGTGGCTTCATCCGAGGTTTAGAAATCGTATCGAAAAAGTGGGACTCTTTCACGCTTTGCAGCACACAATCGTCACGCTCATGCAAATAGCTGTACAGCCAAGACGTTCCCGCCTTGGTTGCTCCAACACAAAACATGAGGGTCGGCTGCGTCAAACGTTAAGCCTCCTGCTTCTCGTCGCCAGGAAGGATATACTTGGCCCCTTCCCAAGGAGAGAGATTGTCGAACTGGCGGTATTCTTGCGTCAAGGACACAGGTTCATAGACAACGCGCTTGAGCTCTTCGTCGTAGCGCACTTCTGTATAGCCTGTGGTCGGGAAATCTTTGCGCAGCGGGAAGCCACGGAAACCGTAATCCGTCAGCAGGCGACGCAGATCAGGGTGACCTGAAAAAATGATCCCGAACATGTCAAAGACTTCACGCTCGAACCAGTTGGCCGATGGGTGAATATCGACAATAGAGGCGATCATTTCGTCTTCGCGCACAGCCGTTTTGATGCGGATGCGGTGATTTTGGTACATGGACAAGAAATGATACACCACGTCAAAGCGCGCTGAGCGCGCAGGGTGATCAATCGCAGTGATGTCCACCAAGCTTGAGAACCTGCAGGTCGCGTCAGATTTCAAGAAATCGACGAAATCCACGATGCCAGCCGGGGTGACAGTGACCGTCAATTCGCCAAAAGTGATCTCGCTTGAGACAACATCATCAGGGCGCTTGAGCTCAAGGTGAGCTGCCAGAATTTCAAGAGCTTCGCTCATAGGTCCATCTCCTTAGCGGGCAATCGTGCCAGTGCGGCGCATTTTGCGTTGCAATTGCATGATGCCGTATAGCAAGGCTTCTGCTGTTGGGGGGCACCCAGGCACATAGATATCGACAGGAACGATCCGGTCACATCCACGCACGACAGAGTAAGAATAGTGGTAATATCCGCCGCCGTTCGCACATGATCCCATTGAGATCACATAGCGTGGCTCTGGCATCTGGTCGTAAACCTTGCGCAGCGCTGGCGCCATTTTATTGGTCAGCGTGCCAGCCACGATCATCAAATCAGATTGACGTGGGGAGGCGCGCGGCGCTGTGCCAAACCGCTCAAGGTCGTAGCGCGGCATAGAAGTATGCATCATTTCAACCGCGCAACAGGCCAGACCAAAGGTCATCCAGTGCAACGACCCTGTGCGGGCCCAGTTGATGATGTCTTCTGTAGACGTGAGCAAAAAGCCCTTGTCTTGCAATTCTGAGTTCAAAGCCTGTGTCGCAACTTCTTTGTCTGCGCCAGCTGTGTTGGCTGAAGTGATCACGCCCATTCCAAGGCTCCTTTTTTCCACTCATAGGCAAAGCCCACGGTGAGTACGCCCAAGAACACCATCATCGACCAAAAACCCACGATCCCCACATCCTTGAACGCGACGGCCCAAGGGAAGAGGAAAGCGATTTCCAAATCGAAGATGATAAAGAGGATCGACACCAAGTAGAACCGAACATCGAATTTCATCCGCGCGTCGTCGAAGGCGTTAAAGCCACATTCATACGCTGACAGTTTTTCAGGGTCTGGATTGCGAACGGCAATGATCAGTGCTGCGAAGATGAAAACAAGACCAAGCGCGATGGCGAGGCCGAGGAAAATGATGACTGGGAGAAATTCCCGAAGCAGGTCTTCCACGTGCGGCTCCTTGATGATGGGCCCACGGAAAGCGGGCGCGCGTGTGCTAAAGCTACTTGGTGGTTTAGCCCTCTGTGACAGCATGGTCAACAAGCGCAGAGGCATCAAAAGCCTTTGTTTCAAGGGAAGTACAAAGTTTTTTTCTGCACATGCGTGCAGATGATTAACCCTTAATCAACAAACTTGATTCGAACCCATTACCTGATTTTTTTAGTCTGATTTAACCTCTGCTTTCACAATCCGCGCCAGTAGTGCACAGTCCTCGGTCGCAAACGTCAGCGGTAGACGCATATCTATAATCGCACTCAACACGCGGTCACTGTCGGGAAGCGGTTGCGGATCAGCATAGTGCCAACTGTCATAGCGTGATGTAAACGCGACAGGTTCAGGCGCGCCGAACCACTTCAACTCGACTCCGCGTTTTAAACAACGCGCAAGAAAGCCTTCGATCGCTGCGTTGTCCCAATCCAACAGCAAAAACTGAAACGATGAGCCAACATAGCCTTCGGCCTGCGGGCGATGGATCACGGTCAAACCTTCGATGTCACGCAGCCCCGCTTCAAAAGTCCGGTAGCGCGCGTTCCATTTCTCGACCTGTTCTGGCAGATGTTTGAGCTGTACCCGCAAGATAGCCGCCCGCAAATGGTCCATACGCCCAGAAACATTCGGCGTGTCATATTTAATATTTTCGAACATTTCAGCGGGCGGACCTGCAATGTGCTTGCCATATAACATGTAAGACCCCGACAACATGATCGCTTTGGCGGCGATCTCGGCATCGTCAGTGACAATCAAACCGCCCTCGCCCGAATTGATGTGCTTATAGGTCTGGGTCGAATAACACCCCACCGCGCCATGCCGCCCCGACGGCACCCCGTCCCAAGTGGCGCCCATGGTATGCGCGCAATCTTCAACAACGATCACGCCCGCGCCGTTACAGATATACATCAGCGCATCCATATCGACGATATGCCCACGCATATGCGACAGCATCAAAACCTTCGCGCCGCTTTCCGATATTTTCACCTGCAAATCATCAAGATCGATCACCAAGCCATCGGTGACCCCCACAAACACAGGGCGCGCGCCGACAGAGGCAATCGCGCCGGGCACAGGGGCCAGCGTAAAGGCATTGGTCATAACCGCATCGCCCGCAGCAACCCCAACAGCGCGCAAAGCACAGCCCAAAGCATAGCCGCCAGAGGCCACAGCCAGACAGTATTTCGCACCCGTAAAGGCTGCAAATTCCTGTTCCAGCAAAGCCACCTCGCCCGCTTCATCGGGCAGCGTATTATAGCGGTGCAGCCGGCCAGAGCGCATCACCGCCACAGCTGCTTCAATCGCCTCTTCGGGTATGGGTTCTTGTTGGGTAAAATTGCCTTTGAAGACTTCGGTCATCCGATCAAATCCTTGGTTACAGCCATCAAATCACCATAAGAATGTAACAAAGCTTCAGGCTTCAATGCTTTTACCGCCTGCCCGTCTGGCCCAAAGGTCACGAGCGCACAAGGCACGTTTGCCGCCTGAGCCGTTTTGCGGTCCGTAATCGTATCGCCAATCAAATAGCTCTGCGCCACAAACCCGCCAGCTTGCTCAACCGCTGCCACATAGGGGGCCGGATCTGGTTTGCGCACAGGCAGCGTGTCAGCCCCTATCATCGAGTCAAACAAATCCCGCACGCCCAGCTTTTGCAGCAGACTTTCAGCCAAGCCAGCAGGCTTGTTGGTACAGATCCCGACCGCATAGCCCGACGATTTCAGCGCCTCAACGCCCTCGACTGCGCCATCGTAAAGTTTTGTGTGCACATCTATCGCATCAGCGTAGGCTTGCAGCAACACTGGGTACTGCGCATCAACGTCCGTCTGATCGTAGTCGGGCTTGACCCGTGCAAAGCCCAAATCCAGCATCGCCCGTCCACCGCGCAAAGCGGTTCCGGCGTCAGATATCGCATCCAAGACATCACCGTATCCCAATGACTTAAAACAATAATTGGCCGAAGCGATCAGATCGCCCGACGTGTCTGCCAATGTCCCATCAAGATCAAATATAACGCAGCGCATAAGAAGTCCTTTCTCAGCCTCCGCTTAGATCAAGCGGATGACAATCGGCGAAGTGGTGCCGATATATGTAACCAATGGCAAAAATATGTGAAGCCCCGCCCCTTGCGGCGCTTTGTGACATGGGTAAAACGGCGTAAAGATAAAGAAAAGAGCAGATTGGGACGAACACATGGCCACAGCCCTTATATTACTTGCCGCAGGGCAAGGGTCTCGAATGAATTCAGAACTGCCAAAAGTACTGCATCAAATCGGCAATGCGCCTTTGTTTGCCCATGGGCTGCATGCAGGCAGCGTCCTTGATCCTGAGCACACAGTGGTTGTTGTCGGCCACGGTGGCGATTCTGTTGCTGCGCAAGCTCTCAAAATCGATGAAGATATTATAATTGTGCGCCAAGCCGAGCAGCTTGGCACCGCGCATGCCGTGCTTCAAGCCAGAGAGGCCTTGCGCGATTTCGATGGCGATGCCTTTGTGCTATACGGCGACACACCTTTTATCTCGCCAGAGACGTTGGAAAAAATGCAAGCCGCGCGCGCCAAACACGATGTTGTGGTTTTGGGGTTCGAGGCGGTTGATCCGGGGCGCTACGGTCGTCTTGTCATGGATGGAGATACGCTAACGCGCATTGTTGAATTCAAAGATGCATCCGAGGCTGAGCGCGCCATCACCCTGTGCAATTCCGGTGTGCTGTGTGCCGATACTAAGACCCTCTTCGATCTTTTGTCCTCTGTCGGCAATGAAAATGCCGCTGGCGAATACTACCTGCCCGATGTGGTTGAAATTGCTGGGTCCAAAGGCCTGACCGCGACCTCTGTTGCCTGTGACGAGGCCGAGACCTTGGGCGTAAACACGCGCACAGAGTTGGCCCATGCCGAAGCAGTGTTCCAAAATGCCAAGCGCGCTGAGATGCTTGAAAACGGTGTGACGCTTGTGGCCCCTGAGACCGTGTTTTTCTCGCTCGACACTTATATTGGCCGTGACGCCATCATTGACCCGAACGTAATCTTTGGCCCGAACGTGACGATTGAAAGCGGCGCACGCATCAAATCGTTCAGTCATCTTGAGGGGTGTCACGTCTCAACTGGGGCTGACGCTGGACCCTTTGCCCGTCTGCGCCCTGGTGCCGAGCTTGGCAATGACGCTCATGTTGGCAATTTCGTAGAAATCAAAAACGCGCAAATTGGCGAAGGCACCAAGGTGGGCCACCTGTCGTACATTGGCGATGCGGACATCGGCGATGGCACCAATATCGGTGCGGGCACAATCACCTGCAACTATGACGGCGTGTTCAAACATCGCACCACCGTGGGCCGCGACGCCTTTATCGGGTCCAACACCATGTTGGTTGCGCCTGTAAATGTCGGTATCGAGGCTATGACGGCCAGCGGGTCTGTGATCACCAAGGATGTGCCCAATGGCGCTTTGGCAATTGCCCGCGCCAAGCAGGACAACAAACCGATGTTGGCGGTCAAGCTGTTCCAAAAGCTGCGCGCCCTCAAGGCGAAAAAAGCCGAGAAAGGTCAGTAATATGTGCGGTATTGTAGGGGTTTTGGGCACGCATGAAGTCGCGCCCATTCTGGTTGAAGCACTCAAACGTCTTGAATATCGCGGCTATGACAGCGCGGGTATCGCGACCGTGAACAACGGCGTTTTGGATCGTCGCCGCGCGGTCGGAAAACTGGTCAACCTGTCGGATGAGTTGGTCCACAATCCGCTGGCTGGAAAATCCGGCATTGGCCACACACGCTGGGCCACGCACGGTGCGCCAAGTGTGACCAACGCGCATCCACACAAAGCGGGTCCTGTAGCAGTCGTGCACAACGGGATCGTCGAAAATTTCCG
This sequence comes from Pacificibacter sp. AS14, assembly GCF_038899935.1. Taxonomy (NCBI): domain Bacteria; kingdom Pseudomonadati; phylum Pseudomonadota; class Alphaproteobacteria; order Rhodobacterales; family Roseobacteraceae; genus Pacificibacter; species Pacificibacter sp. AS14. Next base: position 139,719 of record NZ_JBBMQI010000004.1, on the reverse strand, counting down.
CGAGCTGCGCGACATGTTGGGCTCCAAAGGCTATAAATTCGTCACCGAAACCGACACCGAAACCGTGGCCCTGTTGGCACAAAGCTTTATCGATGCGGGCAAATCGCCGGTCGAGGCTGCGAATGCTACGATTGATGCGCTCACGGGGGCGTTTGCGCTGTGTTTCTTGTTTGACGGCGAAGACGATCTGCTGATTGCTGCGCGCAAAGGATCTCCGCTCGCAATCGGCCACGGGGACGGCGAGATGTACGTGGGCTCAGATGCCATCGCTTTGGCGCCGATGACAGACCAAGTGACATATTTGGAAGAAGGTGATCGCGCGATCATCACCCGCAACAGCCTTGATATTTTTGCCCAAGACGGCACGCAGGTGCAGCGCACCCGTCGCGAGATCAAGATCGACGCAACGCGAATCGAAAAAGCTGGGCACAAACACTTCATGTCCAAAGAGATCTTTGAGCAGCCCACCGTGATTTCCGAAGCCGTAAATTACTATATGTCTGCGGATGGCGCATCGATTGTACTGCCTGAGCCGGATATCGATTTTACCCAGTTTGACCGCATCGTTATGGTCGCTTGTGGTACGGCCTTTTACGCCTGTTTCACTGCAAAATACTGGTTCGAACAAATCGCGAAACTGCCTGTTGAGGTCGATATCGCGTCAGAATTCCGCTACCGCGAAGCGCCGATCAGCCCGCGCACTTTAGCGATTTACGTCAGCCAATCTGGCGAAACAGCAGATACTTTGGCCGCTTTGCGATACACCGTCGGCAAAGCGACAAGCATCGTCACCGTGACCAATTCATCCGAAAGCTCGATGGCCCGCGAGAGCGACATGTCCTTGCCAATTTTGGCAGGCGTCGAAGTGGGCGTGGCCTCGACCAAGGCGTTTTCTTGCCAGCTCACAGTGTTGCATATGCTGGCGCTGAAAGCCGCGCAGGATCGTGGTGTTTTGAATGGTAACGAGATCAAAACACACCTGTCGGATTTACGCAGTTTGCCGGGTCTTTTGAACCTCGCGCTTGATCAATCAGATGCCATTTCCGAGGTATCTGCGCTGTTGGCTGAGGCCAGTGATGTGCTGTTCTTGGGACGTGGCGCGATGTATCCACTTGCGCTTGAAGGGGCTTTAAAGCTTAAAGAAATCAGCTACATCCACGCCGAAGGCTACGCTTCGGGCGAATTGAAACATGGGCCGATTGCGCTTGTGGATCAACACACGCCAATCATCGTTTTGGCACCGCGAGACAAGCTGTTTGAAAAAACAGTGTCCAACATGCAAGAGGTCATGGCGCGTGGCGGCAAGGTCTTGTTGATCTCAGACGAACGAGGTTTGCGTGAAGCTGGTGACGGCGTTTGGCAGAGCATTCAAATGCCCACCGTGCCCGATGCTTTGGCCCCGATTTTATACGCCGTTCCAGCCCAACTACTGGCCTATCACACGGCTGTCGCCAAAGGCACAGATGTGGATCAGCCGCGCAATTTGGCGAAATCTGTGACTGTTGAATAGAATGGATTGCTCATGACTTGGCCTGCCCCTGTGTCTCTAAAAGGCACGCATGTTCATCTGGTGCCGCTTGCGATCACCCATTCCAATGATCTGTCTGCCGCCGTGGGCGATCTGCATCAGCTTTGGTACACAACAGTGCCGTCGCCCGAAAACATGCGCTCAGAGATCGAGCGGCGTTTGGCGTTGCAAAAAGATGGTCAAATGACGCCCTTTGCCATTTGCACCCCCGATGGGCGCGCTGTGGGCATGACCACCTATATGAATGTCGACCCGATCAACAAGCGCGTTGAAATCGGCTCAACTTGGATTTCAAAAGACGTGCAGCGGTCCAGTTTGAACTCTGAGACCAAACTCCTGCTGCTCGCCCACGCCTTTGAGGTTTTGGACTGTATCGCAGTCGAGCTGCGCACCCACAGGCTGAACGCGCAAAGCAGACGCGCGATCGAACGCCTTGGCGCGCAACTTGATGGTATATTGCGATCACATATGGTGGTGGCAAATGGTACGATCCGTGATACAGCCGTGTATTCGATCACGGCAGCTGAATGGCCCGCGATCAAAGCGGGACTGTTAGGAAAGATAAGCACATGACCCCTGAAAACGCGCTACCTGCGCTCCACGCCGAGGCTGATGAAGCCCGCGTCACGAAACTCAAAGCTCATTTTGGCGCTTCAGGGGATTACATCGGTATTGCACCTGGTCGTCTTGAAGAGATGGCCCGCGCTTGGCGCAAAGAGGTGGCTTTCCCCGAACGCCTTGAATTGGCTGCAACTTTATGGGCCTCTGGCATTCACGATGCACGCCTTATGGCGGCAAAATTGCTGACCCAAGCGCGCATTTCTGACGACCAAGAAGTCTGGGCACATTTGACCGATTGGCTGGCACAAGCTGGCAATTGGGCCGAAATCGACGCGCTGTGTGCCGCCTGTCAGCGCCGTTTGGCGGCAGACACATCGCGCATGAACAAAGTCTACAAATTGATGCGCCACGAGTCGTCGCTTCAACGTCGTGCAGCTTTAGGAATCACTGAATTCTTGGCCAAATCATCGCATCCATCCGAGCGCGAACAAATCGCGCTGGACCGCATTTGCGATTGGTTACCCGAAGCTTTGGCTGACGAAAGCAAAGATGTGCACCGCACGGCGCAATCATGGCTGCGGTCTTTGTCCAAGCACGACTACAAACGTGCTCGCGCGATCCACCGCGGTGACAGTGCCTCTGAAGACAGCTCAGAAGAAGATGATGACGACGAAACATTCGAAGGCTAAAGCATCTCGCTTTAAGACCTTGTAAGACATGAAAAATCAGGAGCGCCGTTTGAGGGAAATTCCCTTGGCGCTCCAGACCACACCGCCCACAAGCACCCCCCAAAATGCACCGCTGACACCAAACAGCGCCATGCCGCTGGCCGCGATCAAAAAGGTCAGTGCAGGCGCTTCCATTTGGTCTTTGTGGCTGAACGCCCCTGACAACGATCCGACCAAAGCGGGGATCAGGGCCAGCCCTGCCACCCCCGTGATCAGCTCAGCCGGTGCAAGGCTCGCGAAACCCGCCACGGCGGTGGTGGCAAAGGCCAGCGTAACATAGACCAACCCGCTGATGATCGCTGCCCAATAGCGTTTGGATGGATCACGCCCCGCATCGTCGCCAGCCATCATCGCCGCTGTGATCGCGGACATGTTCACGGGGATCGCTCCAAAGGGCGCAATCAAAAGGCTGGCAAGACCGGTGCCACGAATAAGGCCCGCGCGGTTCACAGGGTAGTCGTTGAGTTCCATCACCGCAAAACCAGGAATATTTTGCCCCGCCATGGTGACCAGATACATCGGCAACGCGACAGAGATCATCGCATGCAGACTAAAGACAGGGTGCAGCGCGGTGAATTCGGGCAGCAAAGCCACCGAACTTGTCGCGGCGCCGCCATGTAGGTCCACACCAAAGATAAGCACCGCAACAAAAGCAATCACGGCAAAAGGCATCGCCGCCAATTTATTCCACATCACCCCGATCAGCCAAGCCGCCAAAACAGGCAGCATCATCAGCGGGATCACCCCAAGGCCAATCGCGGGCGCAAAACATAGCTTCAAAAGCACCCCCGCCAGCAATGCATTAGCGATGGGTTTGGGGATCGCAGCCACTGCGCGGGCCAAAGCGGGCAAAAGCCCCGTGATCAAAATCAGCACAGCGCAGATGATCAGCGCGCCGGCAGCTTCCGCAAAACCACCGGGCAACACAACGGAGGAAGCCAGAAAAGCCGCCCCCGGCGTGGACCAAGCTATGGCCGCAGGGGTGCGGGTTAAAAAGGGAATCACTATACTGCAAATCCCCATGCCCAGCGTGGCAAAGAACAACCCCGTGGTGGCTTGATCTGGGCTTGCGCCCATGGCAAGCATCCCAGTCAAAACGATGGTGAAAGACGCGGCATAGCCCACAAAAGCGGCCAAAAGCCCCATCAATGCAGCCGAAAGAGTGAAATCACGAAACATAGCAACTCGCAGAGAAAAAGGTTTCAAAATAAGGGCCTCTTGCAAGGCCTATTCCCACAAGAGCAGGATGCCATGCGGATATAAACATCCATGCAACACGGGGGCAACACGGGGCAACACAAGCGCCTTTGCAAAACCTAAGACCATAGTCTGCACAATTGCGTCAACTGCGCACGCCCCTCTTGGCCTTTACCCGTATCCTAAGTAGGGTCGCCCCATGAACACTCAGCCAACTACGCCTCAGCCCGCCCCACGCTTGATTGACCCTTTCGCAAGAGAGATCAATTACTTACGCGTTTCCGTAACAGATCGTTGCGATTTTCGCTGTGTCTATTGCATGTCTGAAAACATGACGTTCTTGCCTAAGAAAGAACTTTTGACCCTCGAAGAATTAGACCGCATGTGTTCGACCTTCATCGGACTTGGCGTCAACAAACTGCGCATTACAGGCGGCGAGCCGCTTGTGCGTCGTGGAATTATGAATTTTTTCAATGGCATGTCACGGCATTTGGACAGTGGCGCGTTGCAAGAGCTGACCCTGACCACCAACGGGTCACAACTGGAACGCTTTGCCGATGATTTATATGCGGCAGGCGTGCGTCGGATCAATGTGTCGCTGGACACGCTGGACAGTGATAAATTCGCCCGCGTCACCCGTTGGGGCAAGTTGGATCAAGTGCTGCGCGGTATCGAAGCTGCGCGCAAAGCGGGGCTGCGGGTCAAGATCAACACCGTGGCTTTGAAGGGATTTAATGAAGACGAGATCTTCGATCTGGCCGCTTGGTGCGCGCGCGAAGATATGGATCTGACCTTTATCGAAGTCATGCCTATGGGTGATTTGGGTGGTGAAGATCGCGTCGGGCAATATTGGTCGCTTGAAGAGCTGCGCGGGCATTTGGCAACACAATATACCTTGACCGAATTGACCGAACGCACTGGCGGCCCTGCCCGCTATGTGCGGCTTGAGGAAACCAATCAAAAGATCGGCTTTATCACGCCGCTGACGCATAATTTTTGCGAAAGCTGCAACCGCGTGCGCATGACCTGTACAGGAGAGCTGTATATGTGTCTTGGTCAAGAGGACAACGCGTCTTTACGTGACATCATGCGCGCCACGCCTGAAGACGATGCGCCGCTGATCCGCGCAATTGAAGAGGCCATTTCGCGCAAGCCTAAGGGCCATGACTTTGACTATTCACGTCAACAAGAAGACGGCAAGATGACCCGCCATATGTCGCATACTGGCGGATAAAACGCATCTTAATGAAAATGCTTGCAATCGGTTAAATATGTTCCTATTTTGTTCCCATAGGTAATTTAGGAACATAGCCATGGCTCGATCAGAAGAAGCCTCTTCAAAAACGCATTACATTTGCCAGACATATCTCGGCGCGCAGTCTGCCAGCGCGCAAGGCGGGCTGAAAGTCGACAAGCTGATCGAATACTCAACCGCCTCAGCTGCCGAAGAGCGTGCAGAACGCGAATGCAGGCTGCAAAACTGCATCGGCGCGGATGCTTATATGTTAATCGAAGACACAGATTCAGGCGAGGTCAGCTTGCCAGTATTCTTGGCGCGTCACGGCACCGTACCAGAAGTGGATGCATTTTGAGGGCGACGCCGTTAAACCAGCGCGCGCCTCAGTTCAAGAACACAACCGCAAAAAGCGCGATGGCCGCTGGCAGGCCTTGCGTGAAAAGGATTTTCTTGGACACGGTGCGCGCGCCGTAAGCTGCGGCCACACAGATGCAAAGCAAGAAAAATACCGCAACATCTGTCTTGCCGCCAAAGGCGCCCCAAAGCAGCCCAGCAGATAGAAAACCGTTATAAAGGCCTTGATTGGCGGCCAACGCTTTGGTCGATTTGGCGAAGTCTTCTGTGGTGCCAAAGATTTTGCGGGTGCGCGTGTCTTCCCATGCGAACATTTCAAGATACAGAATATAGGCATGCAGCAAGGCAACTAGGATTGTCGAGAGAGTGGCTATAACGGACATGACAGCCCCTTCAATATGACGTTGGTTTAAATGCGACCGAACTATGCCACAGGCAAGCGGCTCTCGACCATTTCAGCATACCACGACGCGCCAACAGGCAGGATCTCGTCGTTGATATTGAATTTCGGGTGATGCACAGGGGCGCTGTCGCCATTGCCCACAAGAATATAAGCGCCGGGGCGTTCTTCGAGCATATAGGCGAAATCTTCGCCGCCCATCACCAGCGGAGCAACATCGCAGCTGCCAGCAACTTTGGTCGCAGCCTCAATGGCGTATTGCGTTTCGCGCTCATGATTAACCATTACAGGATAGCCAAGCATGTAGCGCACATCGACATCAGCGCCAAAGGTGGCGCCGACCCCTTGCGCAATGGCTTTCACGCGGTCCTCTGCCTGCGCGCGCACCTCTTTGTTGAGCGAGCGCACCGTGCCGCGCAACTCAACTGAAGCTGGCAAAACATTGTGGGCCTTTGATGAGGTCTCAAACGATGTGACAGAGACCACAACCTGTTCGGTCGGGTCCACATTGCGCGCGGCAATGGTCTGCAAAGCAATCACCACATGCGATGCCACAAGCGTGCTGTCGATGGCTTCATGGGGTTTGGCCGCATGTCCGCCCTTGCCCGTCACCGTGATATTAAACTCATCCGTGGCGGCAAAAAACGGCCCCGTGCGAATGGCGAATTGCGACAAAGGTAGCCCCGGCCAGTTGTGCATGCCGTAGACTTCATCGATGTGCCACCGCGCCATCATGCCCTCAGCGCACATCTCGCGACCGCCGCCTCCGCCCTCTTCGGCAGGTTGGAAGATCACCACGCAGGTGCCATCGAAATTGCGGGTCTCGCACAAATATTGCGCAGCCCCCAGCAACATTGAGGTGTGTCCGTCATGCCCGCAAGCGTGCATGATACCAGGATTTGTCGAGGCGTATTCAGCACCAGTTTCTTCCAAAATCGGCAAAGCGTCCATGTCAGCGCGCAGCCCAACTGTGCGCCCTGACGCGGACTGCCGTCCTTTGATCACGCCAACGACGCCTGTGCGCCCGATGCCTTCGACCACCTCATCGCAGCCAAACTCACGCAACAAATCCGCAACCTTTTTAGCGGTGCGATGAACCTCGAACATCAGTTCTGGGTGTGCGTGAATGTCTTGGCGCCACGCGGCAATCTGAGGCTGCATATCGGCAAGACGGTTTTTAACAGGCATGACGGGCTCCAAGCAATTGTGTTTGATTAAGCAATACGTTTTTGGCCCCAAAGCGCAAGAGTGACACGACGCTCTTTCGAAGTGTTGAACAATATATAAACAGAAGTAAATAAAGGACGGCACAGACAGTGGCATGACCGCATTCCTTTGTGCTGTCCGCACCATCCCCCCTTTCGAAGAACAAATGCACCTTTCACGCACGCATGGGCAAACAAAGTCCGCCCTGCTCCATATTCACAAAACTTAATCTATCTGCCAAAGAGGCATAGACCCACAGAAGACCGATTCCAAAACGCACAGATCAACAGACCAAAGGACGCCCCATGTACGAACAGCTCGGACTAGACGTTGACCCGCGCCAAGCGGCGATTGTTTTTGGCCTCTTAGTAGGTCTTTTGTTTGGCGGGCTAGCCGAAGTGTCCCGTTTTTGTTTTCGCCGTATGGTGGCGGGACCAAGTGGCGAGCGTCGCGCGGCCTCGGGTGTTTGGATGACAGGCCTTGCGGTGGCTGTGATCGGCACTCAAATCGCGATTGCACAGGGCTTCATTACTTTCGAAGAACACCGCTTCTTTGCAGCGGATCTACCCTGGCTGGCCATCGTGATCGGCGGACTGGCCTTTGGGGCTGGCATGGTGTTGACGCGGGGCTGTGTGTCACGTTTGACCGTTTTGGCGGGCACGGGCAATCTGCGGGCTTTGATCGTTTTGCTGGCTTTTGCTTTTGTCGCGCACGCAACCCTTAAAGGCGTCCTTGCCCCAGTGCGTACCACCCTTGGCGCTGTCACCCTACCTTTGAACAGCGCGAGCCTGCCCGGTAGTTCTGTAATTTGGAGCGCGCTGATTGTGATCGCCGCACTGGCGATTGCGTTGCGCTCGGGCGCCAGCAAACGCGATATGGTGCTTGGCGCTTTGATCGGCGTTCTGGTGCCGCTGGCTTGGGTTGGCACGGGCTATGTGTTGTTCGACGAATTTGATCCCATCGCGATGGAAAGCCTGTCATTCACGTCACCCGCCGCTGAAACCCTGTTTTGGGGCGTGGCGTCATCTGCGATCCCTGCGGGCTTTGGCGTTGGTCTGTTGGGCGGTGTTGTGGCTGGCGCATTGGCGCTTTCTGTACTTTTTGGCCGCTTTCAGTGGCAAAGTTTCGAGACCCCACGCCAAACGGGGCGCTATTTTGCGGGCGCGGCCTTGATGGGCGTCGGCGGCGTATTGGCTGGCGGCTGCACCATGGGTGCGGGCCTATCGGGCATTCCAACATTGTCGATTGCCGCTATTTTGGCCATTGCCGCGATCGCGATCGGTGGCAAGATCACGGCGCAGCTTTTGCGTGATGGACTGCCTTCAAGCGACGCAAGCCAAGCCACACAAACCCAAGCACCAGCGTCGTAATCATCGCCAAGGCAACCCCTTGCTGATGCACAGGTTGCCGCCACGGCGCTTCATTCGTGCGCCTTACGCGCTGACTTCAGGCCGCGCGAATGATTGATGTAAAGACAGTGTTTGGGATTTCATGCCCGCAGGCTTTGGTCAGACGAGCCTTTACGCCGAAACTGATATTTCAATTTATACCAAAATCGACTTAGGCTAGTGCCGCATGCAGCGCCGTGTCCATCAAAGCTTTGATATCCGCCTCTCGTGTGCCAGCAACGATACGGCCAAGCTCTGCATCGCCTTTGAGCGCCACCAAAGTCGAGCGGCGTGGAATTTTGAGACGTTTGGCCAGCTCAGAGCGGCCATATTTGTCCCAGTCAACGGCGATAAAGCTGACTGATTTTTCATAGTCAGGGTTTGCGGCTTTGAGCCGGTCCATAACGCGCTCTTGCGCCGCGCAAGTGGTGCACCACGATGCTTTGAAATCGAGGAACACGGTTTTGCCCGCTGCCAGTTCTTGATCCACAAGACCCGGCGTATAATCGGCTGCGGCAAAGGCAGCCCCGCCCATAACAGATGCGGCACTGAAGGCTGCGGCAGAAAAAATAAAAGCACGGCGTTTCATTGGTATCTCCTTGATAAATTAAAGGGAAACGGAAAGGTCAATCAGCCAATCTGGCAGGTTTTGCACGGCCCAAGCTTCAATCATGTGATGTACTTTGAACAAAAGACCCAAGCCCACCAAGGCAAAGACAGCGCCCAAAAGTGGACGAGATTTCTCAGCAATTGATTGCATCAGGCCTTGGCGCTTTAAAAACCATGACCGTGCGCCATAGCCCAAGACAAGGATGATTGTGGAAACGCCAAAGGCGAAAAATACCATGATCATGGCCGCCCGCATCAGGCTTTCGCCTTGGCTGGCCAAAGCAATAGCACCGCCCAAAGTGGGACCGATGCAAGGGCTCCAGACAGCGCCCAGAAGCGCGCCGGTGCCCAGCTGGCCTAGGGCGGTTTTGCGCTGCATCGTATCTATCCGCGCGTCAGCGGAATTGGCGAAACCAGATGTCAGGCTCGAAAACTTGGCAGACAAAGGTGGCACCAGTAAAATTATGCCAAAGACCAGCATCATCCACGCGCCGATTTGGCTCAGACGCTGTTCATCCAAGCCGATGGAATAGCCAACGGTGGTGACAAACATGCCAAAGCCGACAAAAGACAGGCTCATGCCTGCGGCCATGTAAAGCGGGCCGCCTTTACCGGCTTGCAAGGCACTTGCCAAAACAATCGGCAAGATCGGCAGTACACAAGGGTTGATGAGCGTCAAAAGGCCCGCAGCATATGCAAAGATAAATTCCATGCATCAACAATGCCCAAATGGTGCAGATCTGTCAGCCAACAATGCACTGACGGGCCGTCACGTCCCTGTCAGAGGCTTGAAATAAAACGTGGCGGCAAGGAATTATCCCGCCGCCACGCATAATGACATATTTTTTAAAAGTGTTAGCCCGCACGTGGTGGGCGTGCACCGTCCTGTGGAGGCGGACGGCGTACAACGGACGCGTCGCACTGAGCACCACTGTCCTCAGACGCGCAGCCTGTTTCGGCCTTGAAGCAGCTGACGATAGCGTTCGTCGCGGCCGCACCTGCGTGGTAATGATAACCAATGCCTTCATCCCAACGGCCGCCGCAGTTATCAAGCCCGCCGATCACCTTGCCTGCGCTGTTAAAGCGGCTGTAAATGTCATAGCCATCCATAGCGATACCAACTTTGACAGCACCCTCTGGTCCTGCATCCGCACCATTTACACCGGGCAAACAATCGCGCACGGAATGATAGTGATACCCCACATGGGTGTTCACATGGCCGCCACAGTCATCAAAAGCCGCAATCGTGTGGGCACTCAGGATGTCTTCGACAGGGGCAGGCCCATCAAGACGCACACCATTGTAAGCCAAGCCAGAACCGGATTCACGGGTGTCTTGATCGCTGGTGGCCGAATGGGGTTCCAAAGGGATCACATAGGTCATAGACGCGTCCTCTGCCATGTATTCTGGCAGGCACTGCACGCAGTAGTTTTGATACTCTTCGGCCACATCGGGGCGCGCTGCGGCTTCGCAGGCTTCTTGGGTGTCGGTCACGCGAATTTCGCCCGTCGCAGGATCGTAAAGCTGCCATTCGCCATCGTTATAAAGTGTGTCAAGCGTGGCGATGAAATCACCATCGACATCCAATACTTTGCCGTCAGCGAACCAAATCCCGCCTTTGCTGGCGTCATCTTCGATGTTTGTCGGGCACCATGGACCAGGTGTGTAATCTTGGGGTTCGGGTTTGACGGTGATCGAGAAGCACTTGGTTTGTGTGCCTTGCGAAAGGGTGCAATCGACAATCTCTGGGCCGTTCAAAACCACGGCTGTTGAAAAGAAGGCCTCCAATTCGCTGATGCGATCCGTTGAAGCGGCGTCATTATTTGCAAAGGCTGCGACGGGAGCGATCGCCAAGACGATGCACTGGCTCAATAAGGAAATTCTCATACTCTATCCATTCTGTCACTTACATAGCATGATCGCGCGATAGCTTTATCGCTGGCGATTACTCTGTTCACTCTTATGTTACGCTATGGAGAGAGATTTCCGTTGAAAAAGTTTACCTAAGAACCAAAATACTTAGAACCAAACAAAAAGGGCGGCCCATCTCGGCCGCCCTTTTCCAAAACTATCACGCTGTGCCTTAGTCGATTTTAGGCAGCAACGCGTTTACAGAGTCTTTGGCATCGCCGTAGAACATCCGCGTGTTTTCTTTGTAGAACAATGGGTTCTCGATACCGGAGTAGCCAGTACCTTGTCCGCGCTTGGACACGAACACTTGCTTGGCTTTCCAAACTTCCAGAACAGGCATGCCCGCGATAGGTGAGTTTGGATCTTCTTGCGCCGCAGGGTTCACGATGTCGTTAGATCCGATCACGATGACAACATCCGTCTCAGGGAAGTCTTCGTTGATTTCGTCCATTTCCATCACGATGTCATACGGCACGCGTGCTTCAGCCAGCAAAACGTTCATGTGACCCGGCAAACGCCCCGCGACGGGGTGAATGGCGAAGCGCACGTTTTTACCTTTAGCACGCAGCTTGGTGGTCAGCTCAGACACAGCTGCTTGAGCTTGCGCCACCGCCATGCCGTACCCTGGCACGATGATCACAGAGTCAGCCTCGTTCAATGCTGTGGCCACACCATCTGCATCGATTGCGATTTGCTCGCCTTCAACTTCCATCTGTGGACCTGTTGTGCCGCCGAAGCCGCCCAAGATCACAGACACGAAAGAGCGGTTCATCGCCTTACACATGATGTAGGACAAGATCGCCCCAGACGAGCCCACAAGCGCGCCCACAACGATCAACAGGTCGTTCCCGAGAGAGAAACCAATCGCCGCAGCAGCCCAGCCTGAGTAGGAATTGAGCATAGACACAACCACTGGCATATCGGCGCCGCCGATGCCCATGATCAAATGATAGCCAATGAACAAAGCCGCCAAAGTCATGATGAACAGGGGCAAGAACCCACCGGTGTTGAAGTACCAGATTAAGGTGATCGCAGAGATCGCTGCAGCCCCTGCATTGAGCATATGCCCGCCTGGAAGCTTGGAGGCCGACGAGGACAATTTGCCCGCGAGCTTGCCGTAAGCCACAACAGAACCGGTGAAGGTCACAGCACCGATAAAGACGCCCAAGAACAATTCGACGCGCAGAATGTTGATTTCAACACCTGTTTTATGCGCAAGCAAGCCCGCAAAACCGTCCAGAGTGGCACGGGTTGCATGATCCATGCCCAAAACGCGACCCAGTTCGATATGCGCGATCAAGCCCACGAAAACAGCGGCCAAACCGACCAATGAGTGCATCGCCGCCACAAGCTGTGGCATCTCAGTCATTTGCACGCGTGTTGCGACCAAATAACCAATCGCGCCACCGCCTGCGATCAAGACAAGGGACCAGAACCAAAGGCCTGCGCCCGGCCCTACGATTGTTGCTGCCACGGCCAAAGCCATGCCAACGATGCCGTACCATACAGCGCGCTTTGCGCTTTCTTGTCCTGACAAACCACCCAAAGAGAGAATGAAGAGGACTGCCGCGACCACATAGGCCGCTGTCGTAAATCCGAATTCCATAATCCTATACTCCTTAAGATTTCTGGAACATGGCAAGCATGCGCCGTGTGACGAGGAAGCCGCCAAAGATGTTTATGCCCGCCATAAAGACCGACAAGGAGGCCAATAGGATCACAAGGAAAGACCCAGACCCGATTTGCATCAAAGCACCCAAGATGATGATCGATGAGATCGCGTTGGTGACCGCCATAAGCGGTGTGTGCAATGAGTGCGCCACGCCCCAGATGACTTGGAACCCAATGAAGACAGACAGAACAAACACGATAAAGTGCTGCATAAAGCTGGCTGGGGCCACAAGACCGACACCCAACAACAAAGCAGCCCCAACAGACAACAAGATCACCTGATTTTTGGTTTGTGCTTTGAACGCTGCCACTTCGGCGGCGCGTTTTTCTTCAGCTGTCAGCTCAGGAACGACTTCTTTGGGCTTGGCTGCGATCGCTTTGATTTTTGGTGGGGGCGGTGGGAAAGTGATTTCGCCTGCGTAAGTCACAGTCGCCCCACGGATCACGTCATCTTCCATATTGTGATTGATCTGACCGTCTTTGTCTGGGGTCAAATCTGTCAACATGTGACGGATATTTGTGGAATACAAAGTGGAGGCTTGGGCTGCCATGCGCGATGGGAAATCGGTGTAGCCAACGATTGTGACACCGTTGTCTGTCACGATTTTCTCATCCATCACCGTCAACTTACAGTTGCCGCCTTTTTCCGCCGCCAAATCCACGATGACAGAGCCGGGCTTCATGGCTGCAACCATTTCAGCTGTCCAAAGCTCAGGCGCTTCGCGGTTTGGAATAAGCGCTGTGGTGATAACGATATCAACCTCAGGGGCCAGTTCTAGGAACTTGGCCAGTTGTGCTTCGCGGAATTCAGGGCTGGACACAGCGGCGTAACCACCAGTGGCCGCACCGTCTTGTTGTTCTTCCTCAAAATCTAAGTAGACAAATTGCGCGCCCATGGATTCAACTTGTTCGGCCACTTCTGGACGCACGTCGAAGGCATATGTGATCGCGCCCAAAGACGTGGACGTGCCGATGGCGGCCAAACCGGCCACACCAGCGCCGACAACCAAAACCTTCGCTGGCGGCACTTTGCCTGCAGCGGTGATTTGGCCGGTAAAGAATCGACCAAAGTTGTTGGACGCTTCGATAACAGCACGGTAACCGGCGATATTGGCCATGGATGACAGGGCATCCATTTTTTGTGCGCGGCTGATGCGTGGCACCATTTCCATCGCGATGACATTGGCGCCTTTGACTTTCGCGGCTTCCATGCCTGCTTCGTTTGCCGCAGGGTTGAAGAAGGAAATCAAAGTTTGACCTTTGGTCAAACGTTTGAGCTCAACAGCTTCAGGTTGGCGAACTTTGGCAACGATTTCAGCGGCTTTCCACAATGCCGCAGCGGTTTTCACCACCTCAACACCAGCCTCTTTATAATCCTTGTCAGCAAAACCAGCCAGCGCGCCAGCGCCCGTTTCAATAACACAGTCATAGCCAAGCTTTTGCAGCTGTTTGGCACTGTCAGGCGTCAACGCAACGCGCGCTTCGCCTTCATATAATTCCTTAGGAACACCGATCTTCACGAATTTTTCCTCTTTTCCCCAGTCAAAGTTTTTGACATCTCACAAGTCCTACCAGAACAAAAAACAAGCGCAACATTGTTGCGCTAACATTCCAATTTTGGAACACTGTTGTCCATCCGTCGAACACGCACAGCCCATAGAACCCTAGTGGCGCGAAAAAGCGTTTCTAGCACCAAAAAATTCATTGGCCGTCAGACGCCTCCTCCAATGCCTTCGCCTGACCCAAACGAAAGACAGTCGAGCCTCAGCTCTGAGCGCATTCTAATGCAAATGGTTCAGAAGGGAAGCACAAGCTGGCATACCAGTTGGAAATTTAAATGCGAATGCTTACGTGAAGATCAGATGGATTAAAATCATATCCAATTCAAAAATGATGTAGACTAGAGGTTATGAGGATTAGCCCCATTACCTTCAGTGACGCAAATGCTTGCTACGACGTGTTTTTTCGCGCCGTGCATGAAGGCACAGGGGCCTTTTATACGAAAACACAACAGGCCGCATGGGCCCCACCTCGCGTGTCGGCCCCCAACGACTGGCCTAAACGCTTGACACAAGGCTATGCAATTGGGGCAAAACGCTGGGGTAAAATGTGCGGATTTATGACGATGGGCACGGACGGCCACATCGATTTCGCCTATGTGCTGCCAAATGAAATGGGCAAAGGCACCGCCGTGAAACTTTATAAAGCCTGCGCAGCTGAAGCGCGCAAACGAGGGCTTACAGTGATGGACACAGAAGCCTCGCATCTGGCCAAGCGATTTTTTGAAAAGCACGGCTGGCATGTCACCGCGCGGCAGATGGTGATCCGCAATGGTGTCGGGATCGAAAACTTCCGAATGGAGAAAAGCCTTTAAGCGTCAGTCATAGATTTATGTCTGCACGCCGCATAGGCACGCACCGCATCACCAAATGCGCTGAACAGCGTTTTGGACACAGGGTCAAGCCCAGCTTGCCATTCAGGGTGCCATTGTACCGAAAGCGTAAACCCTGGCGCATCTTTGATATAGATAGCCTCGGGCGTGCCATCGGGCGCATGGCCATCGATCACAACGCGTGGGCCAGCTTGTTTAATGCCTTGGCCATGCAGGGTGTTGGTTTTGACCTTAGAAGCCTTCAAAACTTTGTGAAACACACCGTCTTGCGAAAATGTCACGTCGTGGCGTAGCTCGAATTTTTCTTCCAAGGTGCCATCAGGGGGCATCCGGTGATTGTCACGTCCTTCAAGATCACGAATTTCAGGGTACAAAGACCCGCCCATTGCCACGTTGACCTCTTGAAACCCACGACAAATTCCAAAAAACGGCTGACCCCGTTCCACACAGGCGCGCACCAGTGGCAAGGTAATTTGGTCACGCAAGCGATCAAAGGTGCCATGAGCGTCGGTTTCAACCTCGCCGTATTCACAGGGGTGCACATTGGGCCGACCGCCTGTCAGCACGAACCCATCACAGGTCGCCAAAAGTTCATCAACCGAAAGCATATTTGGATCAACAGGGATAATAAGCGGCACGCAGCCCGACACATTGGACACGGCATCCACATTCATCTTGCCACTGGTGAACACGGGGTAATCCTCGTGCAAAACGTCGCTATTTCCGATGATACCAACGATGGGGCGTGCCATGTGAAATCCTTAACTTACGTTGTGATGAGTTTAACATAGGCATCGCAGACGAGATGAAAAGTGAGAACGACGCGCAAGGCATATACAATAGGCGCACAGAATGATCTGCGCGCCCAAGTTGACTAGATATTAATCTATAGCTTGACCTAAATCGATTTAGATTTCAGCAGTAAAACCAGCAGCTGTAACACCTGCCTGCCCCGCAGCTGCGTCATTGTCGGACGTGTCCCCAGTGACACCAACAGAGCCGATAATTTTGCCATCAGTGGATTTGACCAAAACGCCGCCCTGCACAGGCACAACAGTGCCGCCCAGCGCGGTGTTAAGCGAGGTCATGAACTCAGGTCGCGCTTTCGCGATGCCGTTCAAGGTGGTGCCTGACATGCCAAGCATCACAGCGCCATAAGCCTTGCCATGAGCAATCGCGTAACGGCCAGGGGCTGCATCATTGGCACGGGAAAACGCGATGGGGTGGCCGCCTGCATCCAAAACGATCACAGACAAAGGGGCAAAGCCTTCGGTCGCGCCGTAGGCTACTGCACCTGTGATCATCTGTTGCGCCGCTTCCAAAGAGATATGTGTCATGTCTGTGCTTTCTATCATTGTGCTTTAAGTTCTAAGCGGCGCGCATGCAGCACAGGTTCGGTGTAGCCAGAGGGCTGAACGCGCCCCTTGAACACCAAATCACAGGCGGCTTGAAACGCGATGCCATCAAAATTTGGAGCCATTGGTGTGTAAAGCGCATCGCCCTCATTCTGACGGTCCACAACGGCGGCCATTTTCTGCATCGCGGCCATCACTTGCCCCTCCGACACAACACCGTGGTGCAACCAGTTGGCCAAGGCTTGCGACGAAATTCGGCATGTCGCGCGGTCTTCCATCAGGCCCACATCGTGAATATCAGGCACTTTGGAACAGCCGACACCCTGATCGACCCAACGCACAACATAACCCAAAATCCCTTGGGCGTTGTTTTCAATCTCTGACGCGATGTCAGCGTCTGACCAATTCACGCCTTGCGCAACAGGGATGGTGATCAAATCGGCCAGCGTGCCACGGGCCCCGCCCGCTTTGATTTGATCTTGGACTGCCATCACATCAACCTTGTGGTAATGCGTGGCATGCAGTGTTGCCGCTGTTGGCGATGGGACCCACGCGCAGGTCGCGCCAGATTTCGGATGACCAATTTTGGCTTTGAGCATATCCGCCATCAAATCCGGCATGGCCCACATGCCCTTGCCGATCTGAGCTTTGCCTTTCAGGCCGCAAGCCAAACCGATATCGACATTGCGATCCTCGTAAGAGGCTATCCAAGGCTCGGCTTTCATCTCGCCCTTGCGGATCATTGGCCCTGCTTCCATCGAGGTGTGAATTTCATCCCCAGTGCGATCCAAAAAGCCTGTGTTGATAAAGGCCACACGCGATTTCGCGGCACGGATACATTCTTTCAAGTTCACAGACGTGCGGCGTTCTTCGTCCATGATGCCCAGTTTGACGGTGTCTTGTGGCAGACCCAAAATAGCTTCTACGCGGGTGAAAATCTCATCGGCAAAGGCCACCTCTTCTGGCCCGTGCATTTTGGGTTTCACCACATAGACAGACCCCGTCACAGAATTGCGCGCGCCATCTGTTTTGTTCAAATCGTGCATGGCGATCAAGGTTGTGAACATCGCGTCCATCAAGCCCTCGCCCACTTCACGGCCCTCATTATCGGTCACCGCAGGGTTAGTCATCAAGTGGCCCACATTGCGCACCAACATCAAAGCGCGGGTTTTCACTGGCAGGTCTGATCCATCGGGGGCTGTAAAACTGTCATCGGCGTGCAATGCGCGGGTGATCACCTTGTCGCCCTTGCGGACTTGTTCAGTCAAATCGCCCTTCATTAGGCCCAACCAGTTGCGGTAAGCGCCGACTTTTTCTTCCGCGTCCACAGCAGCCACAGAATCTTCGCAATCCATAATCGCAGACATCGCGCTTTCCAAACGAATGTCGGAAATGCCAGCGGGGTCTTGTGCGCCCACGGGCGTACTTGCGTCGATCACGATGTCGATCAACAATCCGTTGATGCGCAGCAAAACATGGCCATCTTTGGACCCAGCCAATTGATCTGGATTGGACAAGCCAGTGTCACCCATTGGGCCACCAGCAATCATCATGCCATCTTTGACCGACAAAGCCGTGACATCAGCCCAAGATCCACCCGCGAGAGGCGCCACATCATCCAAATGCGCCTTGGCCCACGCAATCACACGACCGCCGCGCTCAGCGTCATAGCCTTTGCCCGTCGCCACATCGCCCAGCGCATCGGTGCCGTAAAGCGCATCATAAAGCGAGCCCCAGCGCGCATTTGCAGCGTTCAAAGCATAGCGCGCGTTGGTGATCGGCACCACAAGCTGTGCGCCTGGAATAAGCGCCATCTCAGGATCAGTCTTCGTGGTTTCAATCTCGAAATCTGATCCTTCAGCCACGATGTAATTGATCTCACGCAAAAACGCTTCATAGGCTACGGCGTCATGCGGCTGGCTTTTGTTTGCGATATGCCACTCATCGATTTGCGCTTGAATGCTTTCGCGTTTTTCCAAAAGCGCTCGATTTTTGGGACCAAGATCGTTCACAATCGCAGCAAACCCCGACCACAAAGCCTCGGGCGTGACGTCCAAACCGACAAGAGCTTCATCTTCAATGAACCGCACAAGATCAGTTGCGATGTTTAAGCCGGAAATTTTGGTTGTATTGCTCACGGAATCATCCTCTCAAATTGGGCGCACTTTGGAGCGAACCGTAGGCAGGAAACGAAGGCTGGACAAGGGCGGTCATATTTTTTGACCAAAGTGCTCAAATATAAATCGACTGCCTGAAATCTCATCACATTTACGACCCTCTGACTTATGCAGCAGAACGCCCACAAACCATCAGTGACTTGCAGCCCCCTTGCCTGCGCACTAACGTCTGCCTTGATCACGCATTTCAAAGTGAAAGCCCTTATATGACAGCCCTCTCCCCCCAGACTATTTTCCTCAAAGACTATGCCGAGCCTCACCACTGGGTCGAGACCGTGCATCTGACGTTCGCCTTGGCCCCACGCGCCACGCGGGTGACATCGAAAATCGTCTTTAAGCCGAATACAAACAACCTTGGCGATCTGATCCTCAATGGCGAACAGCTGTCTTTGAAATCTGTGACGGTGAACGGGGCGACTGTATCCTATGAGGTGACGGACACTCATCTGACGGTGAAGCAGGCCGACTTGCCAAGTGAGCCTTTCACGTTTGAGGCCGAAGTCGAGATTTCACCCGAAACCAACACAGCGCTTGAGGGGCTTTATATGTCCTCTGGCATGTATTGCACCCAATGCGAGGCCGAGGGTTTTCGCAAAATCACCTATTACCCCGACCGCCCCGACGTAATGGCCGTCTTTACTGTGCGCGTTGAATCCGAGTTGCCCGTGATGCTGTCCAACGGCAATCCGCAAGCTTCAGGCACTGGTTGGACGGAATGGCATGACCCTTGGCCCAAGCCTGCCTATCTGTTTGCTTTGGTCGCTGGCGAATTACTTGCGCATTCTGGCACCTTCACCACGATGTCTGGCAAAAACGTCGATCTGAATATCTACGTGCGTAAAGGCGACGAAGACAAATGTGCCTTCGGGATGCAGGCCTTGATCGATTCCATGGTCTGGGATGAACGCGTTTATGGCCGTGAATACGACTTGGACATTTTCAACATTGTTGCCGTAGATGATTTCAACATGGGGGCTATGGAAAACAAGGGATTGAACATTTTTAATTCCTCTTGCGTCCTTGCCTCGCCTGAGACCTCAACAGATGCCACTTTCGAGCGGGTCGAAGGCATCATCGCCCATGAGTACTTCCACAACTGGACCGGCAACCGCATCACCTGTCGTGACTGGTTTCAACTGTGCCTCAAAGAGGGCTTGACCGTTTACCGAGATCAAATGTTCTCGGGCGATATACGCAGCCACGCAGTCAAACGCATTGAAGAAGTTCTACAATTGCGCGCGCGCCAGTTCCGCGAAGACAACGGTCCTTTGGCCCATAACGTGCGTCCTGAAAGCTTTGTCGAAATCAACAATTTCTACACCGCCACAGTCTACGAGAAAGGCGCAGAAATCATTGGCATGCTGCGTCGCCTCATAGGCGATGAGTCCTATTATGCTGGCTGCTCCCTCTACTTTGATCGCCATGACGGACAAGCCGTGACCATCGAGGATTGGATTAAAGTCTTTGAAGAGGTCACTGGCCGCGATCTTGCACATTTCGCACAATGGTATTCCCAAGCAGGCACGCCGCGCCTGACAGTTGATGAGGCATGGAACACCGGCACACTGACGCTGAACTTTGCGCAAAGCACCCCTGCTACACCCGGCCAAGATGTGAAAAAACCACAAGTTCTGCCGATCATGGTCGGGCTCATCGCGCCCGATGGCACCGAAGTTGTGCCAAGTACCGTTTTGGAAATGACAGAAAGCGAACAGAGCTTTAGCTTTGACGGCCTATCCGAGCGCCCTGTCGCGTCTATCTTACGCGATTTTTCCGCGCCGGTGATTTTGCAACGCGACATGGATGCCAAAACCCGTGCCTTTTTACTGGCCCATGACACCGACCCTTTCAATACATGGGAAATGGGGCGGATGTTGGCGAAAGACACGCTTGTGGAGATGATCGTCAATGACATCGAGCCTGCACGCGATTATTTGGATGCGCTGAAATCTATGGTCACGGACGAGACCAAAGACCCTGCCTTCCGTGCCTTGTGCTTGGCGCTGCCCTCACAAGACGACATGGCGCAGACCCTGTTTGATGCGGGCGTCGCTCCTGACCCCATGGCCATTTATGAGGCGCGCGAAAACCTGCGTCATATTTTGGCAGCTGAGCTGAAAGATGATCTGCCCGCGCTTTATGCTGCCAATGATGCGGGCGCGTTCAAACCGGACGCCGATGGATCTGGCAAACGATCCTTGCGCATGGCGGTTCTGTCTTTGCTCACGCTAAACGACCAAGGCGCAGCCGCGCAAAGCCTGTTCGAGACGGCAGACAACATGACCGAACAAGCCGGCGCATTGACGGCTTTGTTGTCGGCAGGCATCGGCCAAGAAGAACTGGCAAGTTTCTATGCGCAGTGGTTCCATGATCGTTTAGTGATGGACAAATGGTTCATGATGCAAGTGGCCGCCGCCGCACCTTTGGACGCCGCGCGCATCGCCAAGACATTGACGGAGCACGCCGATTTCAGCATGAAAAACCCCAACCGCTTCCGCGCTGTCTTTGGCGCACTTGCGGGCAATCATGGCGGATTTCATGCCCCCGATGGGGCGGCGTATAAATTGCTGGCAGATTGGTTGATCAAATTGGACCCACTCAATCCACAAACAACAGCACGCATGTGTGGCGCTTTCGAGACGTGGAAGCGCTATGACGCAGACCGTCAAGACATGATCAAAAGTCAATTGAAACGCATTTTGGCAACAGAGGGCCTTAGCGGCGACACGACGGAAATGGTCAGCCGCATTCTGAACGCTTGAGCGTTTGAGCGTTTGCCGCCATAAAATGAGATACAGTCTAAGGCCTGCGTTCACGCGGGCCTTAAACCGTTTTACGACCTATAGAACGAAGCATACATTGCAGACACGGCCCGCGCTGTATGCCCCGCAAAGCTAAATCGGCCCAGCCAACCGCTCTTCAGACAGCAACACATTGGCCTCGACATTGCCGACACCAGGCAAGGTCATGATGCGGCGCCTCAGCACCCGTTCAAAGTCAGGCAGATCTTGCGCCACCACGCGCAAACGATAGTCGTATAACCCCAAAACGTGCTGCACGGTCTGCACCTCAGGGATCGCAGAGACAGCGCGTTCAAAATCCTCCAAGGACACAAGGCCCTTGGTGGCCAGCTTGATGCCCAAGAACACAGTCACACCAAACCCCAACTGGTCCAAATTCAAATCCACGCGGCGCGGGCCAAAAACGCCAGCCTCGCGCAATCGTTTGATCCGTCGCCATGTGGCCGGTTGGCTTAATCCATGGTCGCGCCCCAAAGCCCCTGCGGATTGGGTGGCGTCGTCACAAAGTGCGCGTACCAAAGCGCGATCTATATCGTCCAATTCAACCGTCATAGCGGCACCTCTTGGCGTTCTTTCACTTGTGCCACATGCATCAACGCCTCGATGTCTGAAATATGCGGCAGCGTCAGAATGTGATCGCGATACAACCGCTGATAATCGGGCAAATCGCGCGCAATCACCAGTAAACGCACATCCACGCGCCCCAGAAAGGTGCCGATTGAAATCACCTCAGGCACCTCGCGGGCAGCTTTGATGAATTCGTCAAAGGCGCGGGGTTCGGTCTTATCCAGCGTAAAGCGCAGCGAGACTTCGACCGCATAGCCAAGGGCCTGCCAATTGATCTGATCGCGAATGGCAAGGATCACCCCCGTGTCGCACATTTTATCGACGCGCCGCGCGAAAGTGGCCCCTGTAACCCCAGCGCGTGCGGCCAAAACCGCGACAGATTCCTCTGGGTCGGCTTGCAGCTGTCGTAAAATCCTACGGTCCGTGTTATCAATTGGCATGATTTACTCACATAAACAAATTATCACGAATGAATTTAGCACAAATTCAGATAATGCGTCAAATTTTGAACTCGCATTCAGCATAATTTTCACTATTGTGCCCTCAGACGATTCAAGACGACCTAAATCAATATAAGGAGCGCCGATATGCGCGTTTATTACGATCGCGATTGCGATGTAAATCTCATCAAAGAAGCAAAAGTTGCCATCTTGGGCTACGGGTCTCAAGGCCACGCACACGCGTTGAACTTGCGCGACTCTGGCGCGAAAAACGTTGTTGTTGCTCTGCGCGAAGGCTCTTCTTCTGCAAAGAAATGTGAAGCTGAAGGCCTGAAAGTTATGGGCATCGCTGAAGCTGCGGCTTGGTGTGATGTGATCATGTTCACCATGCCCGACGAGCTTCAAGCTGAGACATACAAAAAATACGTGCACGACAACATCAAACCAGGTGCAGCTATCGCGTTCGCACACGGCTTGAACGTACACTTCGGCCTGATCGAGCCTAAAGAAGGCATCGACGTGATCATGATGGCGCCGAAAGGCCCAGGTCACACAGTGCGCGGCGAATACCAAAAAGGCGGCGGCGTGCCTTGTCTTGTGGCTGTAAACACAAACGCATCAGGCAAAGCGCTTGAAGTTGGTTTGTCTTACTGTTCCGCAATCGGCGGCGGTCGTTCCGGCATCATCGAGACCAACTTCCGCGAAGAGTGTGAAACTGACCTGTTCGGTGAGCAAGCAGTTTTGTGTGGCGGTGTTGTTGATCTTATCCGTTGTGGTTTCGAGACACTTGTCGAAGCTGGCTACGCGCCTGAGATGGCATACTTTGAGTGTCTGCACGAAGTGAAACTTATCGTAGACCTGATCTACGAAGGTGGCATCGCGAACATGGATTACTCCATCTCTAACACAGCTGAATACGGTCAGTACGTCACTGGCCCGCGCATCATTCCATATGACCGCACAAAAGCTGAAATGAAACGCGTTCTTGAAGACATCCAGTCCGGTAAGTTCGTACGTGACTTCATGTTAGAGAACGCAGTTGGCCAGCCAACTTTGAAAGCGGCCCGTCGTGCAAACGACGAGCACCTTTTGGAAGAAACTGGCGCGAAACTCCGCGGCATGATGCCTTGGATTTCAGCAGGCAAAATGGTCGACAAAGAGCGCAACTAAGTTTTTTAGATCTAAGACATTTGAAAGGCCTCGCAGTTTGCGGGGCCTTTTTTTGTTTTGTCCAATGTCTGCTTCGAGCCCAAAGAGCAGGAGTTCGGCGGGATGGCGAAGGTCCGCTGCTCGGATAAAACCTGTGGATCCCACAAAACGGCTTTCTCTATGATGGGCCGTTTGCGAGAAGATCGACGTGATCCGAAAGAACTGACGTTACGCCTGCCTTCAAGAACCGGTCGGCCGTTTCAGCGTCATTGATCGTCGCCACGGCGATTTCAATATCGGCATATGGTTTCAAATCTTCGGGGGATGTGACGTCCGCCTGAACGTGTAGAATTTGGCACTGAGCCTCACTTAGGCGCGTCTTTGGATCTTTGGGCAGGAATTCCGTGGCAAGCGCGCGCGGCACCTCAGGCAAGGCGGCAGCGCAGGTGCGCGTGATGCGTTCGGAGAAACCAGACAGAAACAAACCCCTGTCGCCTAAAGGCCATGTGGTTTGAATCTCTGCGATGACGGCGGCGACAAGGTCTTCTTCGCGGCCTACATTTTCTTTCAATTCAAGCTGAAGTGACAAGCCACAATCGAGGACGCATTGCAGATAGGATCGCAAATCAGGCACGCGCTCGCTGGCGAAGTCCGGTGAAAACCACGAGCCCGCATCGAGACCGCAAATCGCTTCGGTCGAAGTCGAGATGACGCGCCCGCTGCCCGATGTCGTGCGATCCAGCATTGCATCATGGATTATCACAAGACCTCCATCGGCCGTCAAACGCACATCCGTTTCGATCCAGCGCGCGCCCATTTTGGCCGCCAGTTCCACGGATACAAGTGTATTTTCAGGCGATACGGCGGATGCACCACGATGGGCAATGAGGGGGCTGTCTACGATTTTCATGTTACGGGGCTTTCATTACAAAAAGATAAGATGCAGGCCCCCGCGAAAAGTGGAGGGCCTGCAGTGTGACGTTTATTGGAGCGCCTTAGCGTTCGAGGATGACGTCTTCGATAAAGCGATCAAGCACTGCGTCGCGGAACGGGTTTTGCGCCCACGGCATTTGGCGATCACGCATACTGTTGGGCACCAAGGCTGCGCTGTCATCAGATCCAGCGTTCATTGGCATGCTGCCAAAGATTGCGTTGAACTGGGTTTGCACTTCAGGCGAGGTGAGCCATGCGATAAAGAGCTGCGCGGCAGCAGGGTGCGGTGCGTTCTTTGGGATAGCAATGAAGTTACCACCACCGAACATCCCCATTTCCGGGATGTAGAACGCCAGATCAGAGCGGATTTCGCCGCTGTTTTGCAGACCTGCCATATGATCTTCCCAAGCTGGGACAAGCGTAAATTCACCGTCTGACAGACGTGTCAGGCTGTCCGCGTTAGAGGCAGTGATCTCATAATCTGCAGCATATTCGTTGAAGAACGCGATGCCGTCATCGGTCTTTGCGATCTTGTCGTCGTTCAATGCCCCGTCGTCATAGGCGCCGTCTGACATCACGCGCAGAATGTTGTGCAGGAACGATGGGCCAGAGCCGCCGTTTTCATAGTTGAAACCCATTTTGCCGGGGTTGGCCGCCCAGAAGGCCGCGAAGTCTTCAACGGATTGCGGCAAGTCTGCTTGCGAAATTTTGGCCGGATCATATGCGATGCCTGTCTGGTTGCCCCAGTAACCAAGCGCTGTGTTGCCACCATCCACGCCTACAATCTCTGTCACGCGGCCTGCATCTTCGGGCAGGTTGTCGAGCGTCATCAACATGTCTGTCGGAATGGATCCCGCGCGGTCCACGCCGAAAGCAAGGACGTCGATATCACCTGCGTCACGGTTGGCTTCTGCAAGGAACTTGTCGATATTAGAGGCATGGTCGCCATCAGGGATGGTGACTTTGATGCCGGTTTCATCTGTGAACTGCTGGGTAAATTCGCGGAAGCGGTCCTCGAAGTACCAGACGAACCAAGTCACTTCGCCTTCTTCTTTGGCCTGGGCTTCGATGTCCGTCCAAGCGGTTGCATGGCCGTCGGCCAAGAGCGGGGTTGCGCAAAGCGCGAGAACGCTTGCGATCAATAGCTTCTTAATCATGTTTTTTTCCTCAAGGTTTGTAGACACATCTCGTCAGCCCTTGCCTGATGCCATCGCTGGATTGGCAGACTTCAGCAGCCTTTCCAGAAACAGCATCAGGACCACGTTCGGGACAGCGAGAATTAGGGACAGCACAGCCGCATTGGGCCGGTTGAAATCTTGGCCGAGTGAGCTGTAGACCAATGTCGGCACGGTCACGAAACCGGGCTGGCCGACGATATAGGCAATGGCGAATTCCTCGACGGATTTAATGAAAACGATCAGCAATGCAGCCAGAACGCCGGGCTTTAGAGCAGGCCAATAGGCCGCTCGAAACACGGCCCAAGGGGCCGCGCCCAGATCGCGGGCCGCATTGATATGATCGATCCTGACCTGCTCAAAGCTGACTGACATGATGCGGATCGCGTAGGGCAGAAACAGCACGATATGGGCAAACAGGATGGCCGCGAACCGGTATTGCGCCAGCCCGATCTGGTACAGGATCGAGGTGAAAAAGATTGCCGTGACGAAGGACGGCACGACGAGGGGCAAAAGCGCGATCAGCTTAACGGTCTCCTTGCCCCGAAAGTCGTAGCGCCCGATCGCAAAGGCTGTTGGCATCGAGATGGCGAAGGTCAGCAAGGCGGCCAAGGGGGCCAGCGTGTATGAATTCAGCAGTGCGGGCTTTAGCAGCGAATTTTCCCACATATACGACCAGCGGTAGGTCGAGATGACCGGCGGCAACAGGTTGTCCGGCGTCCAAGGCAGGGCGGGATCAACAAGCGACCACAGAACGGCCATGGTAAACGGGATGACCAACCACAAGATAGCCACACAGATCAACAGGATCATCAATGCGCGGTTGAGGACGTGCGGCGCGATCATGTCCGTGCCTCCACGCGCCGCGTCTCATACCAAGCCACCACACGCGCTATGGGCCGTTCGCGAAAGATGAGCCGCGCCGCCAATGCCATCAACACGGCCCCAA
The DNA here is from genome assembly GCF_038899935.1 of Pacificibacter sp. AS14. Classification (NCBI taxonomy): domain Bacteria; kingdom Pseudomonadati; phylum Pseudomonadota; class Alphaproteobacteria; order Rhodobacterales; family Roseobacteraceae; genus Pacificibacter; species Pacificibacter sp. AS14. The sequence continues at coordinate 112,991 of NZ_JBBMQI010000004.1, read as the reverse complement.
TCAAGGAAAGCGCCATCAACGTTACGCCCACACCGGCGGCTTCGTTCCAACGCCCACGCCCGCGGAAAAATTCCATATACTGGGACAGGGATTGACGGTTTGTCGGCCCCACTGTCGTCTGGAATGTGAAATCAGCAAGCGCGTCGATGAAGACGATGATCAGCGCGGCCTGCATCGCGGACACAGTAAGCGGCGCGATGATACGGCGGAACCTCTCAATGGTTCCCGCGCCCAGATCCTGAGCCGCATTCAAGGTGTCTTGCGGAATGGATTGCACGGCACCCGTGAGCAGGAGCAGCGCGAAGGGCATGTTCTTCCAGACTTGCAGGAATAACAGGCCCACGGCACCACTGTCATTTTGCAAGCGGTGAGGTTCATCAAAGAGGCCCGTCCAAACCAAAAGCTGGTTCACAAGGCCGTTGTAGCTGATAATGTTGAGGAACAGGAATGCCGCAACGATCCCATGGATCATCAGCGGTGCCTTGAGGATCGCTGAGACTGTCAACGACCCTTTGAATGGTTTGCGCAACCAAAGTGCGAGTGGATAGGCCACCGCCACTGACAGCACAGCCGCCCAGAACCCGATGAACAGCGAATAGCGCACAGCGGTCCAATAGGATTTGCGCCCTATCAGTTTTTCCCAAAACTCCATAGAAAACCCGCTGTCGCCCGTCAGATTGTAAAAGCCGACGCTTTGGGCGATTGCGATGTAGATCACAGCGCCGATGAACACGACGATCAGCCCAATTCCCGGCAACAGCAGGATCGAGATGAACCATGGCGACGGGCGGGTCATGATGCCACCTTCGAGACGTCATCCGACAGGAACACGATGTTTTCTGGCAAGATCGAGAACGTCATGTCTTCGCCCGCGACCAAGCTTGTTTCGGTCTGCTGGACGCGAAAGATCTCGCCCTCCACATCAAAGAAAAGATCGGTGTAGGCCCCCTCAAAGGACCGGCGGACCACTTTGGCGGTGACTGTATTCACGGGGTCGTGCCCCATGATCACAGCCTCGGCGCGCCACGCGATAAGAACATTATCCGCTTCAGGCGGGGTGTCAGATTGAACCATCAGCGGCCCCATCGGGGTGACAACCTGCCAGACATTTGCCTGCGCGCGCGACACCACTCGTGCCTGCATCACATTTGCGGACCCTACAAAATCCGCGACGAAACGGGTGCGTGGCGCGTGGTATAGGTCTTGCGGTGTGCCAGCCTGTTCAAGTTGCCCTTTGTTAAGCACGAATATCTTGTCAGACATCGCAAGTGCTTCGTTCTGGTCGTGAGTGACGTAAACGGCGGTCAATCCGAAGTCCTGCTGGATTGTCCGAATTTCATGGCGCACGGTTTCGCGCAGCTTTGCATCTAGGTTCGACAAGGGTTCATCGAACAATATGACCGATGGGCGGACTGTCAACGCACGCCCCAAGGACACGCGTTGTTGTTGCCCGCCTGATAGCTGGTTGGGCAGCTTTGACAGATGATCCCCAAGATCAAGCTGGCCGACGACATCGCGCAGCCGTTTGGCGCGATCCGCCCCTGACATGCCGCGCTGGCGCAGCCCGAAGACGAGATTTTCTTCAACGCTTAAATGCGGGAACAATGCGTAGGATTGAAAGCACAGCGCGGTGTCGCGCCGTTCTGGCGGCGTGTCCGTGACATCGATGCCGTCGATGTAGACGCGGCCTTTCGTGGGCTTCAAAAAACCCGAAATCACGTTAAGCAGAGTTGTTTTTCCGCAGCCCGATGGCCCCAACAACGTCACGAACGACCCTGCGGGCACGTCGAGATCGATGTTTTTCAGCGCGTCGACCGCATCAAAACGGACGGCGATTCCCTTTGCAGCCAAACCAGACATGCATTCTCCTATTATTCCCGGCTGCTCAATTTGCGAAGCAGTTCTAATTTCACACCTTGTGTGTATTATGTTTATACGCTCTATGTGTAAAATTAATGACAGAAACTATTTTTCAGCCTGTTATTTGGTGGGAAACTTTGATTTAAAGAACGAAAGCGGTGGGAAATCACAATGAAAAAAGGCGTTTCGGACCTCAACATAATCAGCGAAAACCAACGCGACCTGTTGACGCTGATCCGGCAGAACCAGCCGATCCGGCGGTCATCGTTGACGGAACGGACGAACCTAACGCAGCAATCCGTCTACAGAATCGTTTCGTCGCTTGAAGACCTTGGGCTCATCACTTCAGCGCCGGGCGAGGCATCAGGACCCGGCAAACCCAGTCCACTAATCTCACTGGTTGACAGAGCATGTTTCGGGCTTGGCATCCTTGTGAACACGGATTCCGTTGTCATCTCGGTTGTGGGACTGAATTGCGAACCGCTTGCCTCAAGCCACTGCGACATTGACGTCAGCAAACGTGGCCCTGCGCTGGATGCGATCAAACGCGCAGTCACGGCACTGCTGGCCGAAAACGATATTCCCGAAAGCGCGCTGTGCGGGATCGGCTTTACGTTGCCGGGTTTCTTTGTCGAAAGCCAAGCGCAGATGAACGCGCCTGAGCTCTTGAGCGATTGGTCTCTTGTTGATTTTCGCCCCGAAATACAGGAGCGGTTCGGCCTGCCTGTGACCTTGGAAAACAGCGCAAAAGCGCGCGCGATTGGTGAAATCCTCGGGCCGATTGGCAAGCGATACCGCGACTTTATCTATCTGGGTTTCGATTATGGTTTTGGTGGATCCGTTGTTATTGACGGGCGCCTTCACGCTGGTCGCGCAGGCAACGCGGGCGAATTTTCTGCCATCTGGGTGGGCGATGAAATCGGGGAACGTCCCGCGCTTGGTTTGTTATTGAAACACCTGAAAACCTATGGCGTTCATCTGTCAGGCATTGAACAACTGCGGCGCGATTTTGATCCGACATGGCCAGGTCTGGAATCGTGGATCGACCAAACAATGCCCCACCTGAACCGCCTGATCTTTGGCGTGACAGGTATAATCGATCCTGAGGCCATCGTCTTTGGCGGGCAGATCGCGCCAGAGCTGGCGCAAATGCTGATGGACCGCGTCGAGTTCCCGAAAGAGTTCCGCTATGGGCGACCTCCACCGCTGCCCGATCTTGTGCTCGGGTCAACAATCGACACGCCCGCGGCCAATGGCGTGGCGCAGCTTCCCCTTAAACAACTGTATTTCCGGTAGGTCATGATGAACTTAATAGATATCCGTCACCGACAAACCGCCTGTGAGGCGATCTTGAAACAAGCCGGACAGGCCGCTAAAACGCGATTTGAAGCACGCGACTATGAAACGCAAATGAAGGGCCCGCAGGATTTTGTGTCCGAGGTTGACCATGCGACCGAGCGGGCAATCAAAGACGCTCTCACGCGCCAGTTCCCCGACGACGGGTTCATGGGCGAGGAGAGTGGTGGCGACTTGGCGGCGGCATCCTGGATTGTCGATCCGATTGACGGAACATCGAACTTCGTGCGCGCAACAGCCTATTGGTGCCTGTCTGCGGCCTTTGTCGTGGATGGTATCGCGGTGATCGGTGTCATCTACGACCCGATGCTGGACGAGATTTTTTCGTGCCACGCAGGGGGCGGTGCGCGATTGAACGGGCGCGCGATGTCCGTGTCGAAAACCGCCGCAGCGACGGATGCAGTGCTGGGGATCAGCTTCAGTTTTCAAAGCGCGCCTGACGATGTTGCCCGTGTGGTGCATGACCTTATCGAAAACGGGACGAGTTTCCGTCTGATGGGGGCTGGCGCGTTGTCGCTCGCCCATTGCGCGGCAGGGCGCACCGACGGGTTCTGGGAATCCTTTATGAAACCATGGGACGCGGCCGCCGGACTTTTGTTGATCAAAGAGGCTGGTGGCACGGTGTGCGACTACGGCGCTGGGAATGGCTACGTCAACGGCAACCCTGTGTTGGGTGCAGCGCCCTTAATGGCGGATTTCTTTTCCGACCTGACCGGTGTGGTCTTGGCGAAGCCTGTGGTGCAATCCGCGTGATCATCCTTGGATACGCGATCCAGATCACGAGCGGTGCGATGCTGTTGTAGTGTGCCGTCAAAATGTTGCGATCAGGGATCGAGCAGCAATTTGGGCCTTGGGCAATCGCCGCGTTGAAGGAGATTGCCATCAAGCTGCCCACAATCGGATATGTCGTTCTGGATCGGCACGATGGCTTGAAAAAGACTCGGCGGAAGGCCCCAAACTGACCCCGTTTTGGGTCGGTATGCCTGCACCTATCCGGTGCGACCAACCCCAATTCAGGTAATCCACACGCCTGTAATTGATGGTATAAATCGCTTTGCCCTATGGCATTTGAAGCAAAACCGTCATTGACCCTAATGAGGCGAAAGGCCACTTTGTCCCACATAGCAAACATCCCAAACCCAAAACTGCGCACATAGTGCCACAGCCGACATTGCGAATACCCCCTAGCGTAGGCTAACAGGGGCCAACAAAGGCCCGATCACGCCCGCCTCACCTTTAGAAAGCCAACCCCAAATGTCAGATCCGCAAATGAAAGTGGTCATTGTGACCCCTGAAATCCCTTACAACACTGGCGCTATCGGGCGAACTTGTGTGGCGCTGGGTTTGGAGCTGATCTTGATAAAGCCTTTGGGGTTTTCACTGGATGAAAAAGCCGTGCGGCGATCTGGCACCACGTACTGGCAACATGTGCAGTTGACCGAGTACGATGACTGGCAAAGCTTTTTGGACGACCGCAAACCACCCCGCGAGGCTTTGCATTTCTTTGAAGAACACGGCGCGCAAAGCTTTTACGAACCCGACTATCCACAAGATGGCTATTTGGTGTTTGGCTGCGAGTCCAAAGGCCTGCCTGAGACGATCTTGAGCGGCATGGAAGATCGCGTGTTCAATCTGCCAATGCGCAATCCCGTTGTGCGTTCGCTCAACTTGGCGAACACCGCGACAGCAGTGATCTATCAGGCCATGCGCACGCAATTGGGCGGTTAAACGTCTAAAAACAGGACATGCGAGTCCGAGCTGCAACATTTAGCATCAATGCAAACTGCTTGGCCCTTTTTGCATTTGAAACGGCGGCAAGCTGGCGTAGCCATAGGGGAAACAGCAAAACAGGCAGGGTCCCGATGCAACTCAAAACATCTCTAGCAGCGCTGGCGCTTATTCTCGCTCCAACATTGGCCACAGCGGACGGTTCAATCGCTCCAGACGTGCTGCAAATTCCACTGGCGTCCACGCATTTTGGCTCATGGTCGGATTCCGATTTCAACGAATTCAACCCCGGCCTTATTTTCACGTGGGTCGAACGCGCTGGCGATTTGAACTACAGCTTTGGCGCATACAAAGACAGCAAATCAGCAGCAGCATTGCATGTCTCCGTCGCCAAAATGTGGGACATCGCAGAGTACACACAAGCAGGCATCGTCGGCGCCTATATTCATTCCACAGGTGACGGTTTTACGGGCTTTGCCCCATCGGTTCAGCTGAACCACAAATACCTCTTCATGAACGTGGCCACGGGCTATGACGACGGCGACGGGGTTTACGGCGTTGTGGGCACGGGCATCACCATTCCACTGGGCAAGTAACAGACCTAACGTATCTGTAAACATGAGGTGCCCGCGACAACGCGCGCGCCTGATCCATCTTGCTACAGTCTCGCAGACCTGATCAAAGTGGCAAGCCGTCACAAAGGATCTTCCAATGACAAACCCAACAGAACAAGAGCTCGCTCAGATCAACGCCGACCGTGCCCGTATGTTTACAGTGCCGTTTTGGAAGAGCCTGCTGCAAGGACGCGAAGGTTTGGGCGACACATTCTGGGCTGGCAACTATCTGGCCGGATTGTTGTTTTTGCCCATCGTCATCGTGATGCTGTTTGTGCCGATGTTTTACGGCCTAATGGCGCCTGCTTTCGTGATTTTTGGCCTGTATCTTTTGGCCGTGGCCCGCGCGGTGTGGCTGGCCAAACCAAAGGGCAATAGCGGCAAAGGCATGAAAATCGCGGCTTTGGTCTGGACCCTGCTCAACGCGATTTCCGTGATGGCCGTTTCGCCCTACTCCGCAGGGCAATAAGCCGCTGAGCGGCGGCCGCCCCAAAAGGGACGCCCCTCAGAGCTTTTATTTTTAAAAAACGTGTTAACGTGTGGCACTTTCAACAGCGGCCACAACACTGTCGACTGCCGCGTTCAGCGTGGCCTCAGACAGGCTTTCCGCCATCACACGGATCAAGGGTTCCGTGCCAGATTTGCGGATCAACAAACGGCCGTTGCCCATGAGCTTGGTTTCGGCATCTGCAATCGCACGTTTGACGCCCGCGTTGTCCAGCGGTGTTTGACCCGTCGCATAACGTACGTTTTTCAACAGCTGCGGCACGGTTTCAAAGGTTTTGGACAGCTCAGACGCTTTCTTGCCCGTCTCGATCATCGCCGCCAAAAACTGTAGCCCCGCCAAAAGGCCGTCGCCTGTGGTGGCATAATCAGTCATCACGATATGACCGGATTGTTCGCCGCCAAGATTGAACCCGCCTTGACGCATGCGCTCGACCACATAGCGATCCCCCACAGCCGTGCGTTCCAAGCGCAGGCCTTGATCCTCCAAGTAACGTTCCAGCCCCAAGTTGGACATCACCGTGGCCACCAAAGCACCGCCTTGCAGCTTGCCCTGATCTGCCCAGCTTTTCGCCAAAAGCGCCATCAATTGATCACCATCCGCGACTTGGCCTTTTTCATCTAAAATCATCACGCGATCTGCATCACCATCAAGGCAAATCCCCATATCGGCGCCATGGGCGATCACGGTTTCAGCGGCTGTTTGTGGCGATGTTGATCCACAACGGTCGTTGATGTTGTGACCGTTAGGCGTGGTGCCGACAGGGATCACATCTGCGCCAAGCTCCCAAAGCACTTCTGGCGCCGTTTTATACGCGGCCCCATTGGCGCAATCGATCACGACTTTGAGCCCCGAAAGGGTCATGCCGCGCGGCAAAGTGCTTTTGATCCGCTCGTTGTAGCGAAAGCGTGCATCATCGACTCGTTTGGCGCGTCCGATGTTTTTGGCCTGCGCGGGTTCGATATCGGTCATCAACAGGCGCTCGATTTCCATTTCTGCTTCATCGGATAGTTTAAACCCATCAGGGCCGAAAAACTTAATGCCATTGTCTTCTGCGGGGTTGTGCGAAGCGGAAATCATCACGCCTACATCTGCACGCATCGAAGTGGTCATCATTCCAACTGCGGGCGTCGGGACGGGGCCCAACAAAAACACGTTCATCCCCGTGGACGTGAACCCAGCTGTCATGGCCGTCTCGAACATATAGCCCGACAGGCGCGTGTCTTTGCCGATGATCACACGGTGTGCGCCACCACCATCACGACGAAAATACCGTCCAGCAGCCGCCCCAAGTTTCAGCGCCATTTCGGCAGTCATTGGGTTTGAATTGGCGCGACCACGCATGCCATCGGTGCCAAAAAACTTACGGGACATCACGGTATTCTCCACTGCTCATCGCTTGCCAAAGAGCAAGCGCTTGTTTTGTTTGTTTTATGTCGTGAACGCGAATGATTTGGACACCCTGCGCGGCCCCTGCCAAAGCCACAGCGATGGATCCACCAAGACGTTCATTCGCTTCGGGTTCATTGCCAATGGTGCCGATAAACCGCTTGCGCGACGCCCCCAGCAGGATCGGACAGCCAAGGCTGTGGAACAGCGAAATACGGTTCATAATCTGAAGGTTATGATCGACTGTTTTGCCAAAGCCAATGCCGGGGTCGATCATGATCTGATTTCGCGCAATCCCTGCACTCACGGCGGCCTCGATACGTTCATCCAAGAAATCATAAACGTCCAAAAGCACATCCGCGTAATCTGGATTGTCTTGCATAACCTCAGGGTCGCCTTGGGCATGCATCAGACACACAGGCGCCCCCGCTGCTGCGGTCACGCGGGCCAAATCTGGATCATGAGTAAAGGCATAGACGTCATTGACCAATGTCGCCCCTGCCGCAAGGGCCGCCGCAGCCACATCGGCTTTGCGGGTATCGATGGATATCGGCACGGCACAGGCTTGACGTAGGGCTGAAATCACGGGGACTGTACGGGCGATCTCTTCCTCTGGGGTAACATATGCCGCTCCTGGACGCGTGCTTTCGCCACCGACATCCAGAATATCAGCGCCTGCGTCCATCATCTCAAGCGCATGCTTGATGGCCGCATCAGGCCGCTCGAACTTGCCACCATCCGAAAAACTATCTGGCGTCACATTCAAAATGCCCATGAGGTTGACCTGCCCCGTATTGAGACCGGCAATGTTTGGCCTTAGAACGGACAACCGATCTAAGATCTCTTGCGGCGCATCACTGGCGGCAATGATCTGGGGTGCTGCCTCGCGCGAAAGCACTTCGACATGGGTAAACCACAAAGGTCCACCGGCCAAAATCACTGCGCTGTCGGGGCGTGAGCACCCTTGTTGTATCAAAGGGCGATGATAAAGATTTAGCTTGCGCATAAGGCTCCTCGTGTCCCTCAAGAGAGGGTTACAGGGCCATCAACGTCAAGGGCACGTGTTGGTATGTTACAACCCTGTGGCAACTCTTCGCCCATCACCAGCAGCTCTGTCGCGCTCAATTCCATGCCCAACCAAGCTGCCATCTCAATCGCGGAGCCCTTTGGTCCGTCAACGGCATCCAGCACCATTTTGGATGGCGCCCAAACCGACAACTGGTCGTGTTTCATTGCCCAGTCCAATTCTGTCCGTGAAGCACGCACAACGCAGCGCGGATCACGGGCGGCCAAGGTCCAGGCGTTTTGCTCAATTGCCAAAAGATCGATACGCCTTTGGGTGAGCTTCGTCGACGCCATAGGCCACGGCCCATCAGGCAAACCAACCGCCACGATGACGGGTTGTTCTGTGTCTGCCAGTGCGTCGATCCACAATGGCAACTGAGACGAAGCAAACGCCGTTGTCCCCATGTACACAATCAAAGGATGAGGCACAGGTGCATCAATTGGCGTCGCAAGATTATGCGCTTGGTCGTCTGAGCGCACAATTTCGACACCCAACGCCCCAGGCCCACGATCTAGTTTTTCAACCCGAACGAAGACTCTAAAGGCGCGCGGTTCAGATAGAATTCGCGTCGCGATCCGTTCAGCCAGTGTTTCCAACAGATTCAAACGCTCTGCGGCCAATTCAAACTGAATAGCCTCCGTCAGCGCGTCATAAGACAAAATGCGATCCACATCGTCATCTATCGGGCCTGTGACAGGCGCCAATTCCACAACAATGTTAAAGCTCACCCTTTGCAACACACCGCGCTCAGCCTGAAAAGCTCCAATTTCAACTTCGGCGACATAGTCACGCAATGAAATGCGATCCATTGGCGTGTCGCCTGCCATAGCAGCGGCGCGAGATTCAGGGTGATCGAAAGCAAGGTGTATATCGGACATCAGGACTGCTCTGTTTGGGGCGCAAGGAACTGCGCAATCTTTGGCGTCTTGCTATCGGTTTTGTTCGCTTGCTCCAAGGCAATAGTCCCGTAAAAATGCAAAACCCCGCCATCATAGGCAGGGAAAATACGCATTCTGGCTTCAATTGTTACGCGCGCGGCATTCGATAGAAATAATGCACCCCAATCGATGCGGTCCTTGGAAAAGCGCGCGCCCAACGCGGGTTTACCGCTTTTGTATGATAGTGTGTAGCCCCATCAGTAAGGCGACGCGGCGCACCATCCAGCATCAAACGTGCGATTTTACCAACACGTGTCCAAGCTTTTTTCTCGTTGATCACTTCGGCACGCCCATCACAAGTGTATGTGAACTGACACTGATACTTTTTCCCTGTGCCCTGATTGATGACATCGCAAACAGAATCGGGAAATTTCGATGACGATGCACGGTTAAGGATCACTTCAGCAACCGCGAATTGGCCTTTGACACTTTCGCCCCGCGCTTCGAAGTACAAGGCCTGAGTCAAACATTCCCAATTTTCGCCACCGCTCGCGGCGGGCTGCTCGGCTAAAAACTGTTTTGAGTACTCAACCTGCATAGGGGGCTTTGGTTTGGTGACGGGTTTAAAGTTCGCCAACAATTGCGCCACGGTATCAGTTTCAATTGCCATGACAGAATCGCGTTCATGGGTCAAAAGCTGAGACACCTGTGCGCCCAGAAATGCGTTTGGATCATTGGAAGTGCTCAAGGTCACGTCCGCTTGTACCCCAAAGGGCAAGAACGTAGCCCCGATTAGGGCAGTCAGGGCTATGGCTTTGAGCGTAATTTTCAAGGTCTTCATCTTTCCTAAGGCGCTCATAAAATCAGCAAGAGCGCAGTATTTCGGACGCCGATATAGGCCAATTTCAAACAAACGTCCACCCAAGCGTCCCCTTGCCCACCCTGAAGGGCCAAGATGTCGCGCTTTTTGTCACAAAATATTCACTGGAAATATAAATTAAAACATTAAAATCAGTTACTTATGCGATCCACGACTCGCCTTTTCTTCAGCTGCGACCAATTGTGCTGCAGCCAAGCGCGCCACGGGGACACGGAAGGGAGAACAGGATACATAATCGAATCCTGCGGCACGGCAAAAGGCGATAGATTCGGGGTTGCCACCATGTTCGCCACAAACCGACAGAACAATATTGGGCGAGGCCTTGCGCCCGCGCGCAGCACCAATCGTTAAAAGCTCGCCCACACCATCGACATCAAGCGTGTGAAACGGGTCTTCGGGAAACACGCCTTGCTGGACGTAAGCGCTCATAAAGCGCCCCGCGTCATCACGTGACAGCCCGTAGGCCATCTGCGTCAAATCGTTGGTCCCGAAAGACAAGAAGGCCGCGTGCTGCGCAATTTCATGCGCGCGCAACGCCGCCCGAGGCGTCTCGACCATCACGCCAAGCCGGTAGGTGAACTCAGCCCCTTTTTCATTGCGCACAGCCGCCGCGACACCGTCGACTAAGGTCTTGACCAGCTCGACTTCGCGCATCGCTGACACCAGCGGAATCATAACCTCGGGCACAACCGGATCACCCAGTTTAGAGGCTTCGATCGTCGCTTCAAAAATCGCGCGGGCTTGCATCTCATAGATCTCGGGGAATGTAATCCCCAACCGGACACCGCGCATCCCAAGCATAGGGTTGAATTCTGACAGCCACTCGATCCGACGAGTCACATCGGACAAAGGCAAATCCAACGCTTCAGCCAATTCCTTGGCCCCTGCCCTGTCTGAGGGCAAAAATTCATGCAACGGGGGATCAAGCAAGCGAATACAAACAGGTTGCCCCTGCATAATGCGAAACAGCTCGATAAAATCAGAACGCTGCATCGGCAACAATCTTGAAATCGCTTCTTGACGATCCTCATGGGTGGCAGCGAAAATCATCTCGCGCATCACCGTCAAACGATCTCCTTCGAAAAACATATGTTCCGTACGACACAACCCAATGCCCTGCGCCTTAAAATCGCGGGCCATGGCGGCGTCTGCGGGCGTGTCGGCGTTGGCGCGCACATCGATATCACGGATGGCGTCTGCCCAATCCATCAGCTGCAAATACCAATAGTCTTTGACCGGCGGTAACATCTTGGTCTCGCCCATCAACGCCTCGCCGGCAGAGCCGTCGAGCGTGATCATATCGCCCTCGTTCAAGGTCTGCCCATTTGCGCCGGTTATAGTCTTCTTGCGTGAATTGATCGTCATCGACGCGCCAACAACACAAGGCACACCCATGCCCCGCGCGATCACAGCCGCATGTGACGTGACACCCCCACGCTCGGTTAATACACCAACAGACGAATGCATGCCGCGAATGTCTTCTGGGGCGGTTTCGCGTCGCACCAAGATACAAGCCTCACCGCGCGCCTCTGAAGCTTGCGCCCCTGCCGATGAGAACACCAATCGTCCGACCGCGCCACCTGGGCTAGCAGCAATCCCTTTGGCAAAAACCGAACGCGCTGCGGTTGGGTCAATTTGCGGGTGCAAAAGTTCCGTCAAAGAGCGCGGCGGAATACGCAGCACTGCATCCGATTTGGGAATGATGCCGTCTTCGGCCAATTGAACGGCAACGCGCAACGTCGCGCGGGTTGATCGCTGTACGCGCACCGCGTCCAAAATAACCAACTTATTGTTTTCAATTATGAATTCCAGTTGCATCTCGTCGCGCAGCTTGGCGCGACAGAGCTGTGCCGTCGTCGTGAGTTGCTCGAACAGCTTTGGACAATCCGCCTCAAGCGATGGCCCGCGCGCATCTTGCGTCAAATACATCACGTCCGATTGATCCGTCAGCGCGCTTCGACCTATCGCTTGACGCTTGTACCTGCCGCGGATCAAAGGCGCGCCCGTTTCCTCGTCGATCAGCTGAATGACGCCAGCGCCACTTTCGCCGGGTCCGACCCCAAATGACATGGCTTGCACGATAAGCCCAAGTCCGGCGTCCGCAGGCGCGCCCTTGGCTTGACGCAGCAAACGCGCCGTGGTGCCAGACCATGCGCGCGCCATTGAGCGTAGCACTTTTATCAATTGCGTCTCGACGTCCTGTGGAAACGGTTCGTCGGTTTCATTCTCATAGGCATCCAGCGCAGATTTCAACGCCAGATGAACAGGCGTCGCACTGTCATTTTCGAACTCTTCAGGGTCCAAACGTTCGATATGAATCGCGTAGGATTGCACAAATCGCAAATACAGCTCGTCTGCTGTGTCGGCCCCGTGGGTTTTGGTCAGTTCCGCGTGGCGTTGCTCATTCATGCCCACGTTAAGCATCGCGCCAGGACCGCCCCAATCAGGGTCCTCGCTTGAGGGCCGCACGGTCAACAGCGGCGCACTGCCAAAAGTTTTCAGTAAAGCGCTGAGACCCAGCGGGTGCCCATCGGCCAGTTTTCGCACAGCATCAAACGACAATGCCACGGTTTCTGGCACTGGAAAATCAAGGCGCACCAGACGCTGCAAACATTTTGCGCGCCCACCGTGGGTGCCAACGTCAATTGGCGCCACGCGACGAATACGGGTATACCCAAGACTGTCATTATTTTGCTGCACTGCGGCGCTCCCTATGAGTGCACAGATTAAGCGCCTGTGTGCGCGGGGCGCAATGAAAACGTTGCCCCCCGTGCTGATTTTACACGTTTATCCGTCAAGTTTAGATAAATCTGCCACCGACAAACAAATGTCGCGAATGCGTCCCAACAGATTCAAACGGTTGCGGCGCACCACGGAATTGTCTGAATTGACCTGAACCGCTTCAAAAAACGCATCCACAGCGCCGCGCATTGCGGCCATGGCCGACATTGCGCCCTCAAAGTCTTCAGAGGCCATTGCAGGTTTGATCGCCGCCTCAGCGGTATCAAGGGCTGCAAACAATGCTTTTTCCGCGTCTTCTTCGGCGAATTTGATGTCGGGACCGTAGGAATATTCCACGCCATCTTTGGCTTCGGCCTGCGTCAGAATGTTGTTGGCGCGTTTGAAGCCTTGGATCAGGTTCATGCCGTCTTCTGTGGCCAGCGTTTGCGACAAAGCCCGTGCGCGTTTGACCAGCAGAGTGATGTCATCTGCCCCGTCCATCGCAAGGCAGGCATCGATCACATCGTGACGAATGCCTTCGTCTTTGAGGAAGACTTTTAGACGGTCATGGAAGAAGGAAAGGAGGTTATCAATCATCGGCATTGTAGAATTACGCCACTCATTGCCTCTTTGTTGCCCAATAACAGCATCAGCAATTTTTTCCGCAGATGGCATCAGTCTAGATATTGAAACACCCTGCTTCGGCGCTGTTTTCAAAAGATCAAATGCATGCAAGGCTTCTTCGTTGTCTGCAATTCGAAACTGCTCAGATATTTCGCGACCATCTTCATAGGAGGAAATTAGATCAGAAACCATTTTTTGTTGCAATTCAGCGCGCACTCGCGCTTCCCTTTCCATGGCAACATTGCAGAACAGTTCGTTCATTTTTAAACGCACTTCATTAGTGAGCACTAATCGAATAACACCCAACGCAGCACGGCGCAGCGCAAAGGGGTCTTTCGATCCTGTTGGCTTTTCATCGATGGCCCAGAAGCCTGTCAGCGTATCGAGCTTGTCAGCGAGGGCCACAGCGACGGACACGGGATCTGTTGGCACGTCATCTGATGGGCCCAGCGGTGAATAGTGATCGCGGCAGGCATCAGCGACGGCGTCAGACAAGCCAGCCTTTTTGGCGTAATAACGCCCCATGATGCCTTGCAGTTCTGGGAACTCATAGACCATTTCAGACGACAGATCAGCCTTGGCGACTTTCGCGGCCAGCTCTGCTTCATCCGCATCAGCACCTACAATCGGCGCAATTTCACGCGCGAGCGCTGCAATGCGTGCAATGCGCTCGGCCTGAGAGCCAAGTTTATTATGGAATGTCACGTTTGCAAGCGGGCCTGACATGGCCACTAAGCCTTCGCGCTCAACAGTACGGATGTCATTGTCCCAGAAAAACTTCGCATCCGCCAAACGAGCCGACAGAACCTTTTCGTTGCCCGCCAAAATGGTAGCCCCTTGGTCAGCCGTTTCGCGGTTGGCGACTGTTACGAATTTCTCAATGCGGCCCGTTTTAGGGTTTCTGACCGAGAAGAACTTTTGGTGCTCTTTCATCGAAGTTTGCAAAACCTCAGGCGGCAGGTCCAAGAAATTCGCGCCGATGTTGCCCATAAGCACAACAGGCCATTCAACAAGCCCTGCGACCTCGGCCAAAAGACCAGCGTCTTCAACCACTTCCAAACCTTGAGCAAAGGCTTGATTGGTGGCGTCATGCCAGATGTGATCGGCGCGCTCAGTCGCGTCCAGCATCACGAAAGCGGATTTCAACTTAGATGAGTAATCGTCAAAAGACGTCACATCAAACGCATCCGGTGCCATAAAGCGGTGCCCACGGGTGGAACGCCCAGAGGCAATGCCATCGATGTCAAATTCGACGACTTCAGAGCCATCCTCGGCAGACAAAATGCAGATGATAGAGTGCAAAGGCCGCACCCATTTCAGGCTACCCGTGCCCCAGCGCATGGATTTTGGCCAAGGAAAAGTGCGGATCGCTTTTTCCAAAACTTCGGCAATGATCGGTGCGGCTGCGCGGCCTTGCTTGGTGATTTTGGCGACATAGAATGTGCCTTTCTTTTCTTCCACCGTGCCCAAGTCTTCTTTGGCGACGCCAGCGCCGCGCAAGAAGCCTTCGAGCGCTTTTTCGGGCGCATCAACCCGCGGGCCTTTGCGCTCTTCGACGGTGGTGGGGCTTTCCGCCAAGAGGCCCTCAACAGACAAGGCCAAGCGACGCGGCGTGGCGAAAGCGCCAGCAGAGGCATAGGTCAGACCCGCCTCGACAAGTCCGTTGGTGACCAGTTTTTTCAAATCCTCAGCGGCGCGTTTTTGCATCCGTGCGGGGATTTCTTCAGAGAACAGTTCAATCATAAGATCGGGCATAATGTTGATCCTTTAGGCTTACTGGCCAGCGTTGATGGCTGGGGCTGGCGGACAGCCTTCGGGTGCGGGTTCACCTTCAAAGACGGTCGCGCCGCACGCATTGATTTGATGCCACGCGAAAGCGCGACCATCGGCATAGACGGCCAAAACGCGGTCGATGCCGTAAACGATATTTTCCGTGCCCATAAAGGCCATGGCCGCACCGCTCTCGATATCAGCCTCAAGCGTTTTGGCGTCGAAACAATCAAACCAGCTTGGGGCCGTCAAAGGTGTGGGCGCCTCATGTGGTATGAAGGTTTCAGTCATCATCGCCTGCGACAAGGGTGTCTTGAAGCATGAGCGATATTTGATCGGCGATGTGTTGGCATCGATGCCTTCGAAGTCTTCGGCCAAAATGTCCTCAGACGCGCCACCAAATGTGGTCGCAAAGACCACAGCGGCAGGCGAGTTGACCTCGATTGGATCGTAGTAAGCGTAGACTTGGCTGTAGTAGAGCCCTATGCCAAATATCGCAGTGGTAACTAAGATGCCGCCTGCCACGATGGAGCCCTTCATTCTGCGGCCTCGGGCACATAGCCCCCAGCTTTGGTTTGCACGAAGGCATCGGCACAGGCCTTGGCCAGCGTGCGCACACGTCCGATATAGGCTTGGCGTTCGGTGACCGAAATCACGCCACGCGCATCGAGCAGGTTAAAGATATGCGAGGCCTTGATGCATTGATCATAGGCAGGGTGCACCATGATGATGCGTTTGCCGGTTTTGGGATCATCCGCAGGCACAGACAGCAAGGCGTGACATTCGGCTTCGGCCTCTTCGAAGTTTTTAAGAAGCTTTTCAGTGTTGGCCGCATCAAAGTTATGACGGGCGTATTCTTCTTCGGTCTGTTTGAACACATCACCGTAGGTCAATGGTGTCGGGGACGACGGGTCATTGAACGGCATGTCCATCACGTGATCAACGCTGAGGATATACATCGCCAAACGCTCTAACCCGTAGGTCAATTCGCCGGACACAGGCGTGCAATCATGACCGCCGACTTGCTGGAAATAGGTGAACTGCGACACTTCCATGCCATCACACCACACTTCCCAGCCAAGGCCCCAAGCGCCGAGTGTTGGCGATTCCCAATCGTCTTCGACAAACCGAATGTCGTGCAATTCGGCGTCGATACCGATGGCTTTGAGCGAGCCAAGGTAGAGCTCTTGCAGGTCTTTCGGGCTGGGCTTGATCACCACTTGGTATTGGTAATAGTGCTGCAAACGGTTGGGATTTTCACCGTAACGTCCGTCTGTGGGGCGACGCGAGGGTTGCACGTAAGCTGCGGCCCAAGGGTTTGTGCCAAGCGAGCGCAGGGTGGTCGCAGGGTGGAATGTCCCCGCCCCGACTTCCATATCGTAGGGCTGCAAAATAGCGCAGCCTTTTGACGCCCAATAGGCCTGAAGTCTAAGGATGATCTCCTGAAAGGAGCGCGGTTTATCAAGTGTCTGCGACATGGGGTTCCCTTGCCAATCTTGTGTCAGGCCAACGCCAAGAAAGCGCGCGCCGATGATCTGGAATGCGGGTTTTAAATAGGCAAGCCACGCGGGGGCGTCAATCAAAAGCCACGCATCCGTCCCCCTTTGCGGCCCTTTGCCACGATAGTTTCGCTAAGTCAGGCCATCTGGGTCGCCTTTTGGGCGCGAGATACTGAAAACGATCAAAAACACGTGTCAACATATTGACCTTATGGGCGGTCTGCTTTCTTGTCCTAACCGAAGAAAAAGAGCGAAATGCTCACACAGGACGCAGGGTTGTATATGACACGTTATTTTGTTGCTCTCCAAATGGGGCTTGTTGCCTCGCTTTACTCTGGCACTGCCCTTGCGGATGCATGGATCCAAATCGAGGCACAGCCCTCTTTGACCACAGCCATACAATCGGCCCGCAGTTATTCTGGAACATTACAAAACGTCGCAGGCTTTAAACTTGCAGGACGCTGGCATGCGATAGCACTTGGCCCTTACGCAGATAACATAGATGCCGAAGCTGCGCGCAGGTCTTTGCGTGCGCAAGGCGTCATCCCAAGCGACAGTTTCATTGCGGACGGCACAGACTACCGCCAAGCTTTTTGGCCTGTTGGTGGCGTAGCTGTTTTGACACCTGCGGCACCAGCCGTTGCCCCTGCGGTTCCGGCCATTGCACCTGCGGCTCCAATTCAAACGGCAGAAACCTCTGCAATCCCTGAGGCTGTCACCATCGAGCCCACGCGCGAAGAAACGCTGGCCGAAGCACGCCGGTCTGAAAGCGCTTTGGATCGCGCAAGTCGTGAAGAATTGCAGGTCGCGTTAAAATTCGCAGGGTTTTACAAATCCACTATCGACGGATCATTCGGACGCGGCACACGCGGATCAATGGCAGCTTGGCAAGCGTCCAAGGGCTATCAATCCACCGGCGTCTTGACCACGGCGCAACGCACAGAAGTTGTCGGCACCTACAGAGCTTTCGTGCAAAGCCTCGGCCTTACACTTGTGAACGACGAGATTGCGGGGCTTATGATCGACTTACCTTTGGGTTTGGTCGAATTCGATGCCTACACGCCGCCTTTCGCCAAGTACAAATCAAAAGACGGCAGCGGTGTCGAAGTGCTGTTGATTTCGCAATCCGGCGACGATGCCACTCTTGCCGGTTTGTATGAAATCATGCAAACACTCGATATCGTGCCCCTTGAAGGACCACGCTCGCGCAAGGCGTCCAGCTTTACCCTGACTGGCACTGACAGCTCTTTGAGTTCAACCACAGAGGCGCGACTGCAATCAGGGCGCGTCAAAGGCTTTACTCTGATTTGGCCAAACGGTGACGACCAACGCCGCGACATGGCGCTGGCCGCGATGCGCAAATGGTCCGCCACCGATGCGGTGCTGCCCGACGCTTATGGCGATGGCGTTGCACAAGACATCAATTTGTTGGCTGGTTTGGACATTCGCCGCCCCGACATGGTGGGGTCTGGGTTTTACGTTGATGGCAAAGGGTATGTTCTTACATCTTCCTCCGTTGTCGATCAATGCGCCAATATCACCTTGGACAACATCTATTCGGCCAAAGTTGTGGCGAATGAAAACGGCATGGCTCTTCTTGCGCCAGATGCTGTTCTTGCGCCACCGACCCATGCTGGCTTCGATATGCGTTTGCCGCGCCTTCAGTCTGAAATTTCCGTCTCTGGCTATGCTTACGGCGGACGTCTGGGCGCAGCCTCTTTGAACTACGGCACGATGGCAGAACATGTGGGACTGGCAGGCGAAGACGATGTGTTGCGCTTGTCTTTGACAGCCTTGCCAAGCGAGATTGGCGGGCCTGTGCTGGCACCAACTGGTGGTGTGGTTGGGATGCTGGCCCCAGCGCCCGATACAGGCCGCGCGCTGCCGACCGATGTGGCTTTTGCCTACGACATGGAAAAACTTGCTGTCTTTTTGTCAGGCAATGGCGTGACAATGAGCGCGTCTGAAAATAATAGCGACATGTCAGACGCGCAGCTGGTGTCCACAGGCCGCGACATCACAGCTTTGGTGAGCTGCTGGAACTAGTCGCATCACCTTCAAGCGACGTTCAAAGAAAAGCCCTGCAGACAATCGTTTTGCGGGGCTTTTTCACCTGCAAACTTCAGTTTGCGCAATTTTGTCGCCTTGGGCTTAAGTGCGCCAAAACCGAATGGTGAACAGCGCAAAAACTGACATAACCTCAAGACGCCCCACCAACATCGCAATCGCCAAAATCCATTTCGCAGGATCGTTGAGCGTCGCATAATTGCCCGCAGGGCCAATGATATCCCCCAGCCCAGGTCCAATACAGGCCAAGGCGGCAGCGGCACCAGACACGGCGGTGACAAAATCAAGCCCCGTCGCCGCCAGCAAAACAGAGGTCACCCCAAGCGTCACGATGAATAGACTAAAGAAGGCCATAACAGACGACAGCACATCTTCAGACACCGGACGCCCTTGATAGCGCGGCGTAAAAATCCCGTGCGGCGAGTGAATTTTGCGAATCTGCGCCCGCACGGACGCGATCAAAAGCTGGTAGCGGAAAACTTTAACCGAACAGGCTGTCGATCCCGCGCAGCCGCCAACCAAGCCAATGAAAAAGAACGCCACCGCAGGGAAGGCTCCCCAAAGCTGATAATCGACAGAGGCAAAGCCTGTGCCCGAAATAATCGATGTCACATTGAAAAGACCTTCGCGTAACGAGTGCTCTAGGTAATCTCCGTTGGCAATCAAGCGGTAAGCTGTGAACACGATAACAAAGGCGAAAATCACGCTAAGATAGGTATGGATTTGGCTATCGCGCCACAGCGGCTTGGCCGTGCCTTGTAGCAATTGCACGTAACGCACAAAAGGCAAAGAGGCGAGGATCATAAAGAAAGAGGCCACATATTCAGCGGGCCCTTGAAACGCACCGAAAGAGGCATCGTGGGTGGAAAACCCGCCAGTCGACATAGTGGTCAGCGCGTGGTTCAGCGCATCGAACGCCGGCATGCCAACGATGATATAACACAGGTAGCACAAAAGCGTCAGCACAACGTAAATGCTGGAAATACGATTGGCGATTTGAGCGGCGCGGGGCAAAACTTTGCCATCTGTGTCAAAGGCCTCAGATTTAAACACCTGCATCCCACCCACGCGCAGCTCAGGCAGAAATACCATGGCGACAACAATGATACCAACGCCGCCAAACCACTGCAGCATAGAGCGCCACAACAAAATTCCTGGTGGTAACTCGTCCAAACCAGAGAACACGGTGGCCCCTGTTGTGGTCATGCCCGACATGGCTTCAAAAAATGCATCTGTGAGGCTGGCTTCAGTCGCGCCCAGCATAAACGGCAAGCCACCAAACATTGGAAGAGCGACCCAAATAACTGTTGTCAAAAGAAAAATCTGTTGAATCGACAGCCGGTCCGACAGGCCGTTGGAACAGGCCAAAGCAATAGATCCGCCCCCAACAAACGTGATTAGGCCTGACGCGAAAAACACAGCCCAATCGCCGCTGCCCGCCCATAGGTCAACCCCCATGGGAATGAGCATGGTCAAGCCCAAGGCGGCCACAAGGTAGCCAATGACATATCCAACAGGTCTAAGATCGTTCATTTGGCAAGGCTTGGCTTTTGATTACGACCAAGTCAAGTCACGAGTGGAAAAGATGGCCATACGATCCCGCACAGCCACCTCATTGCTTTAAACTGTTGCGCGCATGCGGCGGCTGCGGACCGCTTCCGCGGCAAGATCAATGCAAAGCGCACAGATCACTGCGATGCCCGCCATGGGGAATGCCAAACACAACACGAGCGCCAGACAAACAGCCCCTTTCCACACAGGCATGTCGCGTGGGGCTGGCGGTGGATTGACGCCTTTTTCGCCTTCAGGGCGCCGCTTGACCCACATCACGACACCCGAGATGCATAGAAAAATGATCGACAGACAAAACGCTGTATTCAAAAGCACAAACGGCAGGCCAATGGTTCCCATATGGAACGCGATCCCCACCGCCATGGCTTTGCCCATCAGTGAATACTCAGCGAACCGCACATCAGCCAAGATTTTGCCGGAATACCGATCCACATGCACCGTGCGATCAGACATTGGATTGGCACTGTCGGTGTTCATGGAATCGCGGCTCATGGTCCAAACACCTGTATCCCCCGATGGCAAATTCAGCTGATACCGAGCCTCAAAGCCAATGCTGCGTGCCAAAGCATCAACAGTGTCAAGCGTGACAGCCACACCAGCCTTTAGGCCATCTGCGCCCGCCAAAGACCCCGATGCGGGCATCGGCGTTTGTTCAAGCACCCAAGGCACCTCTTTGGGACCATCATTCAGCGCGCCATGTGTGACTTCAGACAAAGGCGCGCCCCACTTATCGGCAGGAAAGCTTGACCAAGCCTGCACCATTTTTTCGCCCCAGACACCGGCCCAGGACAGACCCGAGATAAGAAAGATCACCAGCATTCCGGCACTCCAAAACCCGACAACAGAATGCAGATTTTTCCACAGGCCACGCCCGCGTGCGGAGAATTTTGGCTTCAATTGCGCCTTGACGCCGTTGCGCGGCCACCAAAGATACAGCCCCGTTGCGACCAAAATCAGCCCCAAGGATGCCGCGACTTCGATCATGCGGTCGCCTGTGACACCCAACAAAATCGTGCCATGGATATTGTTCATGAGGTCGTACAGCCCAGAGCGGCGTGGGAATAAATCCAACACAGTGGCCGAATACGGGTCAACCACGACGGTCATGGCGCCGTCGCCTGAATCGACTCGGAAAATTGCCGCCAGATCTTTTTCTCGCGGCGCTACATATTGAATCAGAGCGCCACCAGCCACGGCATCCAAGGCGGCGCTGGCCTGAACAGAGACCGCCATAGCCGTCTCTTGTGGCATCACGACTGTGCGTTCGCCGTCACGTCCATCGATGAACGCAATCCACATCATCAATAGGCCAGTCGTGGCCAGCATGATGAAAAACGGGATCACATAAACCCCTGCGTAGAAATGCCAACGCCAAGCGGCACGATAAAATTTTGCGACACGCGATGCGTCGTCTTGGGACACAAGGTGCCCTCCCACTTGCGTGAGATTTTGATCATCTGTGATCATTGAATATCTCCGAATACCCATGCGGCGCGCTTGCTGCTGCGCAATTTTCGCGTCCGGCATGGTCAGTTTGAATTTGAGATGAAGTTTAGATCAGCCTCAAACCTGCGGCGGAGCACGGGCAAACTGTGAAGAAAACGCGACAACAAGGCCTTGGACCTCATAAGGGCGTGGATAGTCGGCAAGTTCGAAAGACGATGGATGGGGCATCGCAAAAGGTTTGACGTCAGAACCGTCAATCGCATGGCTCATCGCGCAAGGATCGCTGTCCATGTCGACCTCGACGGCATTGCCATCGGCATCAAGATTGATTTTTAGCAGGCCTTCGCCAGTACAAATCACGATCACATGACCGCTGATGATGCCCAATTCTGACAACAAAACTGTTGACTTGGGCACGACCAAACCAGAGGCCACCCCCCAAAACAGCAATATGTGTATGATACGCATCATGGCCAAAATCATAGCTATTGAACCAGCGTTATGAAAACGAATTGATCACATAACCGTGAGGTGCGACAGCATGCCACGTGAAAAACGGATCGGCTTAACCGACGTGAAACAACGTGCTGAACAGTTTGGGGTCAAGGCTGGCAGCGGCAAAGGTTTCGCCCTCGGTCAGCACAGACACGGCATCATGCGAATGCAGGCTTTCTTGATGCGAGGCCACGACGCGGAAATCTCCGATACGTCCCTCTCCCTGCAATGCTTCGCAAAACAGACGCGCAGCATCTTCGACAAAAATTGGATTTGCGGCGTTCAGTTCTGCAAAGGCCTGTTCGTCTTCTCGTTTCACCATGACTTGGGTTTCTGTTGTCACGGCAGATCTGCACAGGTCGATCAGATCCTCGAACCACAAACAGTTCTGGTTCGGTAACACTTCGACAGAAATTCGCGCCACAGAGCGCTGCGAATGCGGCGTCGCCAATTGCTGACGCGTCACACGTGCATGTTCGGAAAGTTCAAGCGAGCACGGGCAAGTGGAGCTATAAACATAATCCAAATGCATGATTTTGCTGCGTACGCCCGTGCGTTCAACCAACTCAAGCGCTATATCGTAATATTGATAGCCCATCAGGCCAGACCGCAAAGATGGCACTTTCATCGGGAAAGAAAACCGCATCTGAATGCGAGCATCAAAGCTATCAAGATCCGTGATATAATCATCCAACGCCGCTTCAATCACATCAAACGAAAAGGTCCGTTCCGCGTGTTTGTAATAGGACCGCATGATCCGCGACATGTTGATGCCTTTTTTCTCGGCCTCAAGCGACACAGTACCTGTGACTGAGGTCTCAAGCGTCAAATCGCCATTGTCGCGGGTGTGAAAACGGATCGGCAGACGAAAATTGGAAATGCCCACATGTTGAATGTGCTGCTTGGCGCCTTTGATCAGGCTTTCGGGCCCGTTCTGCAAATCCGGCAAAGTATCGCGGTAGGCTTCGTCGACTGCGAAATCTTCAGGGTATGCACGGCGCAGCGCTGGGTAATTGGCCAAATCTTGCGTTTCGGGCAAAAGCCGCGCGATCGCGGGATCAAGCTCGGCCACTTCGGTCGGCGTGGAGGAACGCGCCCATGCACGCAACGCCACAAGAGCGGCCTCAGCCGCTGCCCGTTTGGCGTTTTTATCCATATGGCTTTCGCGAATATTCATGAGCTTTTCCTCTCAGAGATCCTGTTGATATAAGCTTTTTGAGCCAATATACAAAGGGTACGTCTGCGAGTTTATTTTAGATCGCATTTTTTGGCGCGCCACAATCGCAGCGCGCCAAACATAATTAGACTTGATCCAAAGCGGCTAAGAGATCCGCAATCAAATCATCCGCATCTTCCAAGCCCGCAGACACGCGCACCAAGCCGGGCGAAATGCCCAAAGTGGCTTTTTGCTCGTCCGGCAAACGCGCATGCGTGGTGGTCGCAGGATGCGTCGTGATGGATTTGGCATCCGCAAAATTATTGGAAATGGTGAAGATCTCCAACGCGTTCAAAAACTTGAAACACGCGTCCTTGCCGCCTTTGACGTCAATTGCCAAAACAGTGCCGGCACTTTCGCCTTGCGATTTCGCCAGCTCATATTGTGGATGCGCAGGATGCGTTGGAAAGCGCACAGCATTCAATTTTGGATGCCCATCAAGCGCCTCTGCAATCGCCATAGCGGTGCTTGATTGTTGACGCACGCGCAGATCGAGTGTTTCCAAAGATTTGAGCTGCACCCAAGCATGAAACGGGCTCATCGCACCACCGGTGTGCTTAAGGTAGGTTTCAATCGGACCACGGATCAGATCGCGTGACGCGGCAATGATACCGCCCAAAACACGCCCCTGCCCATCCACATGTTTCGTAGTGGAAACCACGGCAACATCGGCGCCGCAGCTTTGTGCGTATGAGAAAATCGGCGTCGCCATGGCGTCATCCACCACAACCAAAGCACCCTTGGCATGTGCCACATCACAGACATGTTTCAGATCGATCACTTCCAACGTCGGATTGGAAATGCTTTCCAAGAACACCACTTTGGTGTCATCGCGAATGGCGGCATCCCAGGCGGCTGCGTCCGTGCCATCGACCAATGTGATCTCGACACCGAAACGCGCCAGAACGTCTTCGAGGACGTAAAGGCACGAGCCAAACAAAGCCCGTGACGACACAACATGATCGCCACCTTTGAGCAACGCCATCAAAGCACCGTTCACCGCCGCCATGCCAGAAGCACAAGCAAAGGCATCTTCATAGCCTAAGATAGACGCCATGCGATCTTCGAACATCCGCGTTGTTGGGTTGCCGTAGCGTGCGTAAATGAATTCGTCCGATCCAACTTCGATGAAGCGCTGTTCAGCTGCCTCAGCCGTGTCGTAGACAAAGCCTTGGGTCAAAAACATCGCTTCGGACACTTCGCCATACTGCGACCTACGGGTGCCGTCATGCACCAATTTCGTGCGCATTTTCCAATCTGATTTCGCCATTTTTAGGCTCCTTCGCATTCAAAAAAAACCCCGTAGTGACCCACTGAGGTACCAGCGTGATCAAGAGCGGGGGGCGCATAAGCGTCTCGTCCTGACCTCTTTAGCGGTGTGTTTAAAGGTGCGTTTTGACAAATGCACAAACGTGGCCCGCAATCCGGTGAACAAATCGCCACGTGCTTGTGGTTTTGGTACCCAGCGGCGGCTCCGCTGTCAATATATGACACAGCACCTTCGGAGTTTGGCGACTATGCGGTGGCTGCAAATGTCTAAAATTTTCAACGCGTAACGCCGGTGTAATAAAACCTTCACGAGTTTGATGCATTCTCAATCCACTCTCAAATAGACAGACGACACGCCCCAGCGGTTTTGCCTCTGGACGCCTTTTCCAGAGCTTGCCGCTTGGATGGCCACTCAAGGAGCACGCCTATGCCTTTGCTGAGCCTCAATTTGGTCGATGGCCACCTAGTGCTGGATGGCGGCGGATGTGCTCATAGCGCGCTTCAAGCTGCGCTGAAAGCCTTATCCAAAGACGCGCCCATCGTCATTTGCATCCATGGCTATAAATTCTCGCCGCTGCACAAAACAACTTCACCGCACAAACATATCTTGTCTCTCAACCCGTCAAAATCCTGTTGGAAAGCCATGAGTTGGCCACGGCATTTGGGGTTTGGGCGCGGGATTGACAACGAGGGCCTGTGCATTGCTCTGGGCTGGTCAGCCAGAGGAAGTATTTGGCAAGCGTTTTCGACCGCACGCGCAGCAGGAGATGCAGCCGCCAAACTGATTGATGCCATAGATCGCCCCGTCTATTTGGTTGGACATTCGCTCGGCGCGCGCGTGGCTCTGCGCGCCTTGACCTGCGCAAAAGCAGGTGCAGTGCGCCGTGCCATTTTGCTGGCCGCCGCCGATTTTCGCAGCAACGCAATGCAGGCTTTGGCCAGTCCAGCGGGCAAAACCGCAGATATCATCAACATCACCTCGCGTGAAAATGACATCTATGATGCCTTACTGGAACGACTTGTCGGAGGTTCTGAAAAATTCGATGCGGCTTTAGGCACGGGACTCGGAGGCGCTGTGCACAACTGGATTGATGTACAGATTGACGATCAGCCAACCCTGAAAAAACTTCACGAGCTTGGGTTTAAAATTGCAGCCCCCAATCGCCGGATTTGTCATTGGTCTGCTTATGTCCGCCCCGGCGCTTTTGCCTTTTACACAGCTTTGATCCGCACGCCGGATTTACTACCTGCAGGGTTGCTGCAGTCGCAACTGCCCCAAAAAAGCACACCACGTTGGTCACGACTTATTGCTTGGCCAGACACGCAAATGTCCTTGCCATTCATCAAAAAGGCGACATTCTGATTCCCAAAAGGAGTCACCATGTCAAATCCCATCGATCTTTACTTTTGGCCAACACCCAACGGTTGGAAAGTGTCCATCATGCTCGAAGAGCTGGGCCTGCCCTATAACACCCATGACATCAACATCGGCGCTGGTGATCAGTTTGCGCCAGAGTTTTTGAAAATTGCCCCGAACAATCGCATGCCCGCCATCATCGATCATGATGGCCCCGACGGCAAACCCATTTCGATCTTTGAAAGTGGCGCGATTTTGCAGTATCTCGCGCGCAAAACAGGCCAGTTTTGTGGACCGACGCAGCGCGACCGCATCGCCGTTGATCAATGGTTGATGTGGCAAATGGGCGGGCTTGGACCGATGGCGGGACAGGCGCATCACTTTTTGAAATATGCCCCAGCGATGGATCCCCCCAACGACCTGCCCTATGCCAAAGACCGCTACCGCAATGAAACTGCACGTCTTTACGGTGTGTTAGATCGCCAATTGGCCAAGTCTGAATTTGTCGCGGGAGATTTCTACTCCATCGCGGATATGTCGATTTGGGGTTGGGCCAGCCTTTGGGAAGGCCAGCAACAAACACTGGACGACAAACCACATATGGCGCGGTGGCTTGATACCGTGGGCGCACGTCCTGGTGTGATCCGTGGCCGCGCTTTAGGCGCTGAAAAACGTAAAAATGCTGCGGAAGATAAAGAAGCCCTGAAAAACATGTTCGGCAAAAGATCTTAGCTCGCTCTAAGAACAGCCCTCAACGACAAGAGCACAGAAAAAACCATTCTGTGCTCTTGTTCGCATGAAAAAGTTCAAAGACGCTTAAGACGCTTCTTTTTCGTCTGTCTCGATCGTATGGCGTGCCAAAAGGCCAGATTGCGTCATGAAGAACCCGAACATCACAATCGGCAGGCCAAAGGTTTTGAATTTCACCCACGTCTCAGTTGACAGGTTGCGCCAGATCAACTCATTCGCCACGGCCAACGCCAGAAACAACAGCGCGATCCGCAGGGTCAGCTTCATCCAGCCCTCATGATCCATGGGCATCATTTCCCCCATCACCACACGCAGATAGCTTTGACCACGCAGCAAACCGAACCCGAGGATGCCCGCAAACAGCGCGTAAATCATCGTCGGTTTCATTTTGAAAAATCGCTCGTCATTCAGAAAAATCGTCAAGCCGCCGAAAACAGTGACAAGCGCCAGCGTCATGATCTGCATCGCAGACAGCTTTCCCGTCAAACGCCATAAGACAAATGTGGACAGCATCAAAAGCGGCACAAACATTGCCGTCATCGCAACAAAGCCCGTGTAGGTCTCGCCTGCGACCACAAACTCACGATCCTTGAGCAAGATATACCCTACGAAAAATGCCAAAACAGGGCCCATTTCAAGCGCTGTTTTCACCCAAGGTTTCACGTTCTTTTCCGACATGTTGCGTCCTTCACGTTATCCGCCCATTTCCACTATCACAGCGCCCAGAGCGATCAAAGCCATGAGCGCCAAACGACGCGGTCCTACTTTTTCTTTCAACACCAGCCAGCCAATCAAAGCTGCGAAAACAGTCGAGGTTTCGCGCAGCACAGCCGCTTCGCCAACATTGTCCAAACGTGTCGCCAACATGATGAAACCAAAGGAAAAATAGGCGATGATACCGCCCAAAAGTCCCCGTTTCATCAAAGGCAACAGATCGGGGCGATCCATCATACGGCGATAACGCACCGTCGCGACCACAGGCATCACAAATCCGTCAAGAAAGAAGAACCATGCCAAAAACGTAAACGGATCCGCCGTCGCGCGAATTCCGTAAGCGTCGTAAGTGGTGTAGACCGCAACAAATCCGCCTGTTAAAACGGCCAACATCAAAGCAGGCACCATGGTGTCGCGACCGATGGTAATTGTGCGCAGATTGTACGCAGCCAACCCAAAAATGCCTGTTATCAACACCCCAACGCCAAACCACTGCTGAGCCGTAAAATGCTCACCAAACACGAAACCCGCGCCGATCACCGTAAACAGTGGACCGGTGCCGCGCACGACGGGATAAACAACCGTATAGGCACCCTTTGAGTAGGTGTAGCCTTGGGCGATTTTATAGCAGGTGTGAATAACAAACATGCCCGCGAAAATCAGCCACATATGTGGTTCTGGCCAAGGTACAACAAAAAGCGCGAAAGGCGCTGCGATCAGACCGTAACAAAAATCCATCGCTCCGCGTGAGAGCCATGGATCGTGACGGCCTTTTTGTAAGGCCCCAAAAAACGCGTGTAAAATCGCTGCAGAAACGGCAAGGATCAGCGCCAGTTGATGCCCAAGGTCTGTGCCTTCTAATGACGTAATCCAGCTGCTCATGTGCTATATTCTCTACGCGGCAAGGCGTCGAGGACGCAGCGGAATACCTTCAAAATCAGCGGCAGGATTGGTGATCAATCGCCCATCTGCCCCTTCGATAAAGGGCATACTGTCATCCAAATAGCTGTCTGTGATCAACTGTTCTTCAAGCGCCGTTATGATAAAATCCGTGCGGTAATCCGGTAAAAGCCCAACGCCAAACACCCGAAGCTGAATGTCTTCACGCTCGGGGTCCAACACCAACATCGCCGTGCCGACAACACGCGTGCCATCCAAAACAACCATTTCAGAAAAAAGCTGGCGATCATCGGGCCAGTCTTCTTCGGTTTGTGACGGGCACAAAGCGTGGTCGTAAAACAAGTCTTGCATAGCTTCGCGACGCTCTACGACGTCGCCTTCGGACACCCAATTGTCTGGACCTATGGCTTTGCGAATTTCAAGCATCATTCCTCCAAGCCCATCAGGGCGGCGGCAAAATCTTCAGGGTCAAAAGGAACCAGATCATCAATCTGTTCGCCCATACCAATCGCATGGATCGGCAGGCCAAATTTATCGGCCAAGCTAACCAAAACGCCGCCCTTGGCCGTGCCATCCAATTTGGTCATCACCAAGCCCGATACGTCCGCAAGCTTTTGAAACACTTCCACTTGGTTAAGCGCGTTTTGGCCCGTTGTTGCGTCAAGCACCAACAATGTGTTGTGTGGCGCGCTTGGGTCTTTTTTCTGGATGACACGGACGATTTTTGACAGTTCTTCCATCAAATCCGCACGGTTTTGCAAACGTCCTGCAGTGTCAATCATCAGCAAATCTGCGCCGATATTCTGTGCTTCGGTCATAGCATCAAATGCGAGCGAAGCTGGATCAGACCCTTCGGGTGCTGTCAAAACAGGCACGCCTGCGCGCTCGCCCCAGACCTGCAACTGTTCGACAGCTGCGGCGCGAAATGTATCGCCTGCCGCGATGACAACAGATTTGCCGGCAGCGCGAAATTGCGAAGCAAGTTTGCCGATTGTCGTTGTCTTGCCAGAGCCATTTACACCGACGACCAAAACCACCTGCGGGGTCTTTTGGTAGATCGGCAATGGTTTGGCGACAGGTTCCATGATCCGTGCAATTTCGCGCGCCATCAGTTCTTTGATTTCTTGCGCTGACAGTTTTTTACCAAACCGTCCTTCGGCCATCGCAGCCGTGACGCGCATCGAAGTTTCGACGCCCATATCGCTAGAAATCAACAGTTCTTCGAGTTCTTCCAGCATCTCGTCATCAAGCACACGGCGCGCCGCTGTCGGGCTGGCTTTGCGCCCCAACATCCGTCCCAAAAGGCCAGGCTTGCTCGGCTCTGGATCTTCAACAACGGGGGCAATTGTGACGTGTATAACTGGTTCAGGTGCCTGATCTACAACCGTTTCGGCCACGTCATCCTGCGAGTCGGCAAGCTCAGGTGCCTGCACATCAGGGGTCTCAACAATAGGCAAAACCGCCTCATCCTGTAATGAAACAGGTGCGGTTTCTTGCGTTGTGTCTTTGACAATCGCTTCTAACCCTTCATCCAATTTGGACGATGTTTTCAAAAGACGATTTTTGAGCTTTCCAAACAGAGACATGGACACCCACCTTTCCAGATTTGGCAGACTTAATGCCGAATCCCTTTGGATGGAAGAGCAAGCCAACGGTGATGCGCCGAAATATCGAGTGATTTCATAACTTTTGGCGTGTAAAAGGCGGTTAACGTCAAGGATACACGATGAAACACCAAGCCTCTAAGCCCAACCATCATGTGGTGCGATTTTTTGCTGCTGCGACATGCTTTCCCGTCCTATTGCTAGCGCTCGCAGCGACATTCGGGGGCACTTGGACCGCGATAGCGCTGTTTTATATGACAATATTGTCATACGGGCTTGATATGTTGGTCCGTTTCGCGCGCTCACCATCGGACCCTGAAACCGAATTTCCCGCTGCGAATGCCTTGTCTGCCGTCTTGGCGGTCGCGCATTTTTGTCTTTTGCCTCTGGTGATCTATGCCTTGTCACACGGCACACTTGGTGGATGGGAAAAATTTTCAGTATTTCTCGCAACAGGTTTGTTTTTTGGTCAAGTGTCAAATTCCAATGCTCATGAGCTGGTGCACCGCACGCGACCGCTTTACCGCCGACTTGGAACATGGGTCTATATTTCGATCCTGTTTGGACATCACACCTCGGCACATCCAAAAGTACATCATCGGTTTGTGGCAACCGATATGGACCCCAATTCTGCCCCCAAAGGCATGAGCTTTTACAGATTTTTACCTCGCGCTTGGATCGGCTCATTTAAAGCGGGGCTTTTGGCTGAAAGTACGATGCGGGCGCAGGCAAAAAAAGGCGGATTACATCCTTATGCGCTCTATTTTGGCGGGGCAATTTTTTGCTTAATTTTGGCCACATTAATCGGTGGATTGCTTGGACTTATCATATACATAGCATTGTCGCTTTATGCCTCTAGCCAGTTGATGTTGTCCGACTATGTTCAGCACTATGGGTTGCGCCGTCGCACTTTACCAAATGGTGGTTTTGAACCCGTGGGACCCGCGCATTCATGGAACAGCCCTCATTGGTTTAGTTCCTTTTTGATGCTGAATGCGCCACACCATTCGGATCACCATGCGCATCCAATGACGCCCTATGTCGCATTGAAGGTCACGCCCGATATGCCGATGTGGCCGCGTCCCCTGCCCGCGATGGCGACACTTGCCTTGTTCCCCAACGCTTGGCGCAGGGTGATGGATCGTCGCGTGGACCAGATCATGGACCAGAATAAGCCAGCACACACAAGTTAACCTTTTGTCAATAATGTGATTGGCCTGAATAGCGTTCTAATGGCAATGTTAGAAAATGATTAAACATATCCTTCTTCCGCTCGCTGTAACGTTGTTTGCAGCCTCCGCTGCCACAGCCGCCGAACCTTTGTCCGGCGCTGAATTCGATGCATACGCCACCGGCAAAACGCTTACGTTTGCAGAAAACGGTGAGCCCTATGGCGCAGAACAATATCTGCCAAACAACCGCGTTCGCTGGGCTTTCGATGAAGACACCTGCATGGAGGGCGTTTGGTATGAAAAGGAAGACAACATTTGCTTTGTCTACCAAGATGGCGACGCCCCACAATGCTGGAGCTTCTATCTTGAGGACGACAAACTCAAAGCTGTATTCAACGGCAACAGCGGCACGGAATTGTATGAAGCATGGACAACGGACGGTCCATTGGCCTGCATGGCACCGGGTTTGGGCGTTTAGGTCCAAGTCGCTGATTTAGAGCACGGGTTTTAGAACAAAGACCCCTGATCAGGCGCTGGTAGCTTTGGCTTTCTAGTTTTTGATTTTGGCTTTGATTTTTCGATCGGGGTTTGTGGTGCAGTTACTGCGGATGCGGCACCCTTAATCTGCGCACGGCCATCAGAGAACTGAACCTCGTGCATCTTGGCCGCGTCAGTTACTGAGGTGACCAAAGTACCAGATGCATCACGGATCACAGCGTACCCACGTTTGAGCGTTTCCTCATATCCCATAGCTTGGCGCATAGCCTCAAGGCGTTCAAGCCACTGACGACGTTTCTGTTCTTGGGCGCGTGCGGCGAGAACGAGACGTGCAGAGACTTGATCAAAACGATCCCGTTTGCGCTGGGTCACCTCGGCCAAGCGCACAGGATCAAGACTACGTGCCGAAGCATTCAGACGCTCGCGACCGCGATCCACTTTGGATTGCAAAAGGTTCACGCGCAACCCTGCAGAGGCCGAGGTCAAACGATTGCGCTGTTTACTGACGCTCAACACCAAGGCCTGCCCGAGCCGCGCATCAGCTTGATCAACACGCTGACGCGGCACATCCAATAGACGTTCTTTGGCGGGCATAACACGCGCCAAATCCGACAGGCGTTGTTTGCGACGTTGCAACCCTTGGGACAGCCCCCGCGCCATACGGCTTTTTTGCTCTTGGATCAAAACCCACAATTCGCGACGCACTGGCACGGCCATTTCGGCGGCGGCTGTCGGCGTGGGGGCACGCATGTCTGAAGCGAAATCGATTAAGGTGGTGTCTGTCTCGTGGCCCACCGCAGAAATCAGCGGAATGTTTGAGGCCGCCGCCGCGCGCACGACAATTTCCTCGTTAAAGCCCCAAAGATCTTCAACAGAACCACCGCCCCGCGCAACAATCAACAAATCAGGCCGCGGAATTACCCCGCCCACAGGCATGGCGTTGAATTGTTCAATCGCATTGGCGACTTCGCGCGCGCTGTTTTGCCCTTGCACAGCTACAGGCCAAATTAACACGTGACGCGGAAAACGGTCGCGCAAGCGGTGTAAAATATCGCGGATCACAGCCCCAGACGGCGAGGTCACTACGCCGATCACTTCGGGTAGATATGGAATAGGCTGCTTGCGACCTGCGTCAAACAGACCTTCTGCGGCCAGTGCTTTTTTGCGTTTTTCCAGCATCGCCATCAAAGCGCCCGCGCCTGCAGGTTCCACACTGTCGACGATCAATTGATAGCGCGAGCCACCCGGAAAGGTCGTCATGCGACCTGTGGCGATGACCTCCATCCCCTCTTCGGGGCGGACCTTCATCTTGGCAACTTGGCCTTTCCAAGACACGGCATTGATCACGGCCTTGTCGTCTTTGAGGTCAAAATACATATGCCCTGAACGCGGCATAGACACGCGGCCCACTTCGGCACGAACCCGCACGAATCCAAACTCGCCCTCGATAATCTTTTTCACAGCACCCGAAAGCTCAGATACTGTGAATTCCGGTGCGTTTGAGGTGCCTTTTGGGGCTTCGTCTTCGAAAAGGTCAGACATAGGGGAGTGCGCGCCTTGTTTGGTCGACTGTTAGACTTGTGTCAGCTTGGGTCAGACTTTAGAACGCCAACAACAAAAGGTGAAGCATAGGAATTGGCGCGATGAATATTCTCATTCTCGGATCTGGCGGACGTGAACATGCGCTTGCATGGGCTGTGCTGCAAAACCCCAAATGCGACAAGCTGATCGTGGCTCCTGGCAACGCTGGCATTGCGGCGATTGCAGAATGCGCGCACTTTGACATCAACGACGGCGACGCTGTGCTCAGCTTTGTCGAAGAGAACGCCATCGAGTTCGTGATCATCGGACCTGAAGCGCCTTTGGCTGCTGGTGTGGCGGATGTCTTGCGCGCCGCCAATGTGTTGACCTTTGGCCCCTCTCAAGCGGCAGCGCAATTGGAAGCCTCGAAAAGCTTTACCAAAGAAATCTGTGATGCCTCCGGCGCGCCAACTGCTGGCTATGCGCATTTCACCGATGCCGAGGCTGCCAAAACCTATATCCGTGCCCAAGGCGCGCCGATTGTGGTCAAAGCCGATGGTCTGGCCGCTGGCAAAGGCGTGATCGTGGCGATGGAACTGCAAGACGCGCTGAACGCCGTGGACGATATGTTTGGCGGTGAATTTGGCGCAGCAGGCGCCGAGGTCGTGATCGAGGAATTCATGGACGGCGAAGAGGCGTCTTGGTTCATCTTGTGTGACGGAACAAACGTTTTACCCCTGGGCACAGCGCAAGACCACAAACGCGTCGGCGACGGCGATACGGGGCCAAACACTGGTGGCATGGGCGCTTATTCCCCTGCGCCTGTGATGACCGACAGTGTGATTCAAAAAGCGATGGACGAAATCGTCAAACCCACTGTCGCAGAAATGGCCAAACGCGGCATGCCCTACCAAGGCGTGCTTTACGCTGGCTTCATGATCAAAGACGGCCAACCCCGCCTTGTGGAATACAACTGTCGTTTTGGCGATCCTGAATGTCAGGTGTTGATGATGCGTTTGGGCGCACAAGCGCTTGATCTGTTGATTGCCACGGCTGAGGGCACGCTGGACAAAGCCCAAGCCAATTGGGCCGATGATCACGCTTTGACCGTTGTGATGGCTGCTGACGGCTATCCCGCAGCCTACAAAAAGGGCACCGAGATCAAAGGCCTGAACGCCCTGCCTGCCGACAGCAACCGCATGGTGTTTCATGCTGGCACCGCATCAAAAGACGGCATGATTGTTGCCAATGGCGGGCGCGTGTTGAACGTGACCGCGCGCGGCGCGTCTTTATCCGAGGCACGTGATGCAGCTTACGCGATGATCGACGGCATCGACTGGCCCGAAGGATTCAACCGAACAGATATTGGCTGGCGCGCGCTTTAACTTACCTTGCCGAGAGACCTTAAAGCGCCGTCTGGTTTAGGGCGGCGTTTTTCTTTGGTGAAGATATTTCCACCAATTGTCTTGGGTTTCTTAATCTCTTGGTCGTGTTTACCACTTCTTAAGGTTAATCCGCGATAAAGGGATCAAGAACCAAAGGGTAAAACCCGAAATACATGAATGATACAGGCGGCAAAGCCGCTGGCAGGTTCTTGGAAAACACAAAAGGCGCGCTCGAACGGCGCGCCTTTTGGTTGTTTTGTATTTATTTTCTAAGGGTCGACTGTCCCAGCCCTCGTGTCCCAGCCCTCACAAGCCTGCTCGGGCGTTCGCGACTTCAATAGGTCCCCCAGACCTATTGATCTCACCTACGGTGAGACCAAAAACAAGCACCCAGCCCTCGCAAGCGTGCTCGGGCGTTCGCGACTTCAATAGGTCCCCCAGACCTATTGATCTCACCTACGGTGAGACCGTCGCTCACCCCATACGTTCACTGGCATAGCTGCCTGGGCTAGCGGGGAACACGACGGTTTTATTGCCGTTGATAAACACCCTATGGTGGATGTGCGCATGAATGGCACGGCTAAGCACTTGCGCTTCAACATCACGTCCCAAGGACACGTAGTCATCCGGACTTTGTGCATGAGTGATACGCACCGTGTCTTGCTCGATAATCGGACCTTCATCCAGATCCGCCGTCACATAATGCGCTGTAGCGCCGATCAGTTTCACACCACGCTCGAACGCCTGTTTATAAGGGTTAGCCCCTTTGAAAGACGGCAAGAATGAATGGTGAATATTGATGATGCGTCCCGACATCTGTTGACACATATCATCCGACAAAATTTGCATGTAGCGCGCCAAAACGATCAGCTCAGCACCCGTGTCTTTGACCACTTGCATGATCGCGGCCTCAGCTTTGGGCTTGTTTTCTTTGGTCACTTTAATGCAGTGAAACAGAATATCGTAATTGACCACAACCTTTTGATATTCCATGTGATTTGAGACCACAGCAACGATATCAATTGGCAAAGCACCAATGCGCCAGCGGTACAAAAGGTCATTCAAACAATGGCCAAAGCGCGAGACCATCAAGACGACTTTCATCTTTGTGGCCTCGTCATGCATTGCCCATTGCATATCAAATGCCTGCGCAACGGGCGCAAAGCCATTCTCAAGTGTCGCCTCGTCCAAGCCCTGTTCCGAAACAAAGCTCATGCGCATGAAAAACTGGCCGGTGCCCGGATCATCAAACTGTGCAGAATCGGATATGTTACACCCCAGTTCCGCCAGCTTACCCGAAATCGCCGCAACGATACCGCGGGTCGATTGGCAGGTGACTGTTAAAACATGTGAGCTCATGGCACGCTGTCCTTAGTTCTATCGTGTAAAAAGATTTTGCCAATCAAGGCAAGACAGGCCACGCCGAGTACGGGAGGCCTGCTCAGTTAACCTTTGTCGCAGATCAAATATGGACCGAAACTCGTTGGTCCAACGTAGGGTGCGACCGTTTCGCTGTGCAAATCGCCGTTCACCAAACGTGTCTCAACAATGTTTTTCCAATCAGCATCTGCGGTAACAACAACAGGCAACTGCCCCGCGCAGCTGCGCACACCACCTTCGATAATCGGCGCTTGGAAGTGATGGTTTGTCAGCCCAGCTTTCGATGCAAGCTCAGAGGTGGCCCCAACCGATCCATCGATTTCGACAGACAAAAGTCGCAGCACCTTGGCCAAATGCGGCCGATCCACATAAGCGATCTCATCAATGCCGTCACCGTTGAAGTCGGCGATACCAGCGATGGCCAGCCAACGATTGCGGGTGCCTATAGGGGCATTGGACGCGATAGGGATCAACGCACCATCACTAAGCGTGAACACCTGAACCCGCGCCCCTGCCGTAAAGGAAGACACGACCGTGACAATCTCGGGCGATCCATCTTTATCGAAGTCATGCAAACGTGGTGCGGTGTCTTCAAAAATCGCGCTGCGATAGGACACGCCAAGACGTTTGCCATCAGAGAGCATCACCTCAAGTTCGGCATGTTCACCGCCCGTCACAGCCCCATGCCCGTAAACATCAGTTAAAGTAACGTATTTGGCAGACACAATATTTTGCGCGCTTGCAGGTACGGCGAAAAGGGCCGCGCCCGCAAGGAATACAGCCCCAAATCGCATCAGATTTGTTTTTCAGGCAAGTTGACCACCAAGCCATCCAAAGCGTCAGTCACTTTGATTTGGCAAGTCAGGCGTGAGCGTGCAGGATCAGGCTGGTAGGCAAAATCAAGCATGTCTTCTTCCATCGGATCGATAGGGGAAAGTTTTTCAACCCACTCAGGGGCAACATAGACATGGCATGTGGAACAAGCACAGGCACCACCGCAATCGGCATCAATACCTGGCACAGCATTGTCACGCGCGCCCTCCATAACCGTCCGACCAGTTGGCACGTCGACAACATGCTCTGTGCCTCCGAATTCGACATATTTGATTTTTGCCATGGGGAATCCTATCTGAAATCAACAAAAGTTATGTGTAAACTATCGTGCTCGCGCGACTAAGAAAAGGACGTATTGCTCGGTTCAAACGCCAGCACTTGATCGTCAGGGGTAAAGGGTATGCACGTTATTGAAAGTAGAAAATCGCACCGAGTGCGCGCCTGATCGCCTTGTATAGCTCGGGCCTTTTACTGCAAAGGTTTTGGCGCTATGATTGACGCAACGATCCTAAAACGGACACAAAGCAAATGTTACAGGTGTTTCTGGCCCCGTCCCGCGCAGCATTGCGATTTTGTGGTTTTGTCACGCTTTGCGCAAGCCTAAGTGCGTGCCAAATGTCTGGGCCTACGGATGAAGTTTTACGGGCAGGCGATGCGTCCTTTGCGCCCCCTGGCGCCGATCCCGACGCCTGTTACGGACGTCACACAACACCTGCAATTGTTGAAACGGTGACCGAACAGGTTTTGGTGCAGCCGCCCCAAATAGATTCTGATGGAACTGTGTCATATCCCGCGATTTATCGCACAGAAACGCGACAAGACATTGTACGAGAGCGCAAAGAACTGTGGTTTGAAACGCTTTGCGCTGAAGCGTTGACCCCTCAGCTTGTAGCCTCTGTGCAGCGCGCTTTAGCAGCTCGCGGCATATATGACGGACAGGTCAACGGCAAATTTGACCGCGCCACGCGGCGTGCGGTCGCCGCCTATCAAAAGTCCGAAGGGCTAGACAGCGAAATTCTGTCGCTGGCTGCGGCACGCAAACTGGGTTTGGTGGAAATGCCGCGCCCCGAATGAACACCACATTAGATTGATTTTCCAAGCAAAAGGGCGGCTCAGGGCCGCCCTTTTCTACACCGTTAGGACATAAGCGACGTTAGTCGTCTAAGATACCAAGAGCTACAAAGCGCGGCTCCCCTGCGCGACGCACTAACAAGAGAACGGTTTTTCGTCCCGCTTCACGCGCATCTTCTGCACGCAACTTAAGATCATCAGCGGACGCAATAACTTCTTGTCCAGCTTCGACAATCACATCACCAGAGCGCAAGCCTTTTGAAAAGGCCTCAGACGCCTCGTCTACGGCAACCACAGCCAAACCGTCTGTGCCCTTTGAAACCCCAAGTTGTTCGCGTAGTTCATCAGTGAGAGGCATCACGGTCAAGCCAAAGAGTGTTGTATCCTCTGGCTGACTGGGTGCTGCGTCAGCAGCCACGGGGAAAGCCACATTCTCCGCTTCTTCACGGCGCCCAAGCGTTACCATCAGCGTTTTGGTTTTCCCATCGCGGAACACAACAACGCGTACGGCTTTACCGACTTCGGTTTCGCCGACGGTGCGCACCAAACCATTGGCGTCTTCCACATCTTTATTGTCAAAAGACAAGATCACATCACCGGACTCTAAACCTGCGTCTTTAGAGGGGCCCTCTGGCACATCAGTGATCAAGGCCCCTGACACAGCCTCAAGCCCCATAGCTTCAGCAACATCTTCGGACACGGTTTGGATTTTCACGCCCAACCACCCACGACGGGTTTCACCGAATTCAGTCAACTGGTCGGTCACACGTGACACTACATTTGACGCCATAGAAAAGCCGATACCAATCGAGCCACCATTTGGGGACAGGATAGCGGTGTTTACGCCAATGACTTCGCCGTCCATGTTGAACAAAGGACCGCCAGAGTTGCCGCGGTTGATGGCAGCATCGGTTTGGATGTAGTCGTCATAGGCACCTTGCAAAGCACGTCCCCGTTGCGACACGATGCCTGCAGAAATCGAAAATCCCTGGCCAAGAGGGTTGCCCATTGCCATCACCCAATCGCCCATACGAGCCACATCACTGTCGCCAAAGGTAACGAATTTTAGTGGCTTATCGCTTTCCACCTTGAGCACAGCGATATCTGTTTTTGGGTCTGTGCCAACCAATGTAGCGGGCAAAACGAAACCTTCAAAAAACTCGATTTCAATTTCATCGGCTCCCTCAATGACGTGATTGTTGGTCACGATGTAGCCATCTTCAGAGATCACAAACCCCGATCCAAGCGCATTACTGCGACGCGGGGCAGAATTGCCGCCCTGCCCGCCACGATCCATGAAGTCTTTGAAAAAATCTTCAAAGGGCGAGCCTGGTGGCACCATTGGTGTCGCATCAGTAGAGGCCTCAACGATTGTGGTCGTGGTGATGTTCACAACGGCTGGGCTAACTTGTTCCGCCAAGTCTGCGAAACTTTCCGGTGCGCCGCGCGCATCCGCCGTGACCGTTTGGAGCATTAAAGCGATGGCCCCGATGAGTGCCACAAACATGACCCGCATTTGGGGGCTTTTGTGGACGTTTTTAAATGGAATGGCTATTGCCGTGGTCATAGGACTCTTTCCTCCGTAATGCACGCGCACATCAACGTCGCGTGGCGCTTTGAACTACTGCATGGGTAAAGATAAGCACGATTTGGCGCAACTCAATGCCAGTCGCGTTCAGTCAACTGCATGTGATCGACGCGTGAAAGAGGATAGCCGGAAAACCAGTTCACATTCACCATATTTGTGAGGCAAAAGCCAAAAGAAAAGGGCCGATGCGAAACACCGGCCCTTAGTAAACTGCTTCACGATCGAACGTTAGCGACCGTCAGAGGACTTCAAATAATCGAAGAATTCTGAGTCAGGTGAGATCACCATTGTGGTGGTGTCCCCAGTCAAACCTGCGCGGTATGCATTGAGTGAACGGTAGAATTCAAAGAACTCAGGGTCCTCACCAAAAGCATCGGCAAAGATCCTGTTGCGCTCGGCGTCAGCTTCACCACGTGTGATCTCAGCTTTACGGCTCGCATCGGATTCAAGTTCAACCACAGTCCGGTCGGCTTGGGCCCGCACGCGTTGAGCGGCTTCTTCACCACGCGCGCGCTCATCAGCCGCTTCGCGTTCACGTTCTGCACGCATCCGTGCAAAAGTCGCATCCAAGTTTTGCTCTGGCAAGTTTGTCTGCTTAAGACGCACGTCCAAAATGTCCACACCAAGTTGGGCGGCACGGGTGCGCGCTTGATCAGTAACTTGTTGCATCAAAACGGCGCGTTCTGCGGACAGAATGGTGTTAGACGTCACACCATCGGCACCCAAAACGGCACGAATACGGTCAATGATGATACCGTTCAGATCGACCTCTGCTTTACGCAGGCCACCTGTAGACACGGCGCGTTTGAATTTCACCACATCAATGATGCGGTAACGCGCGAAGGCGTCAACCACGAGGCGACGATCGTCTGATGGCGTGACTTCTGTCTCTGCTGTTTCGAGCGACAAAATGCGGTCATCATAGTATTCCACGTTTTGGATCAGCGGAATTTTGAACGCCACTCCGGGTTCTTCTTTGACGGCTTTAATTTGACCGAACTGAATGACCAAAGCTTTTTGACGCTCATCCACGATGTAGATGGACGACAGGAAAACAACGACGAGAATAACAAAACCGACGAAAAGTACTGGAAGCTTTTTCATTAGTTGGTCCCCCCGTTTTTCTTGAGTTCATTGAGCGGAAGGTACGGAACGATGCCTGAGCCTTCGCTGCCTTCATCCAAAATGATTTTGTCCACGCCGCTGTAAACCTCTTCGATGGTTTCCAAGTATAGGCGTTTACGGGTCACTTCTGGGGCGAGTTGGTATTCACCCAAAACAGCTGTGAAACGTGATGCTTCACCTTGTGCCTCATTGACCACGCGCGCGCGGTACCCTTCGGCTTGCTCCAAGATACTTGCAGATGTACCACGGGCGCCCGCAACAACTGTGTTGGCATAGGCATCCGCTTGGCGTTCCAAACGGTCACGTTCTTGTTCGGCCGCTTGTACATCGCGGAAGGCGTTGATCACTTCAACAGGCGGATCCGCTTTGTCGAGGTTGACACGTACAATCGAAATACCTGCATCGAGATCATCCAAAGTCGATTGGATCAGCTCTTTGGCATTGTCGGAAATTTGACCACGATCTCTGTTGAGAATCGGAGACAACTGACGTGAGGCAATGATTTCACGCATTGAAGATTCACTTACAGCACGCACAGTGCCGCGCGGATCCGCAAGGTTGAAAAGATATTTGGAGGAATCGTTGATATTCCAAACGACTTGGAAATCGATGTCCACGATGTTTTCATCTGTGGTCAGCATCAAACCATCATTGCCAGCAGACCCAGAGCCAATGCTCTCAGAACGTTGGCCTGTTACGTTGACCAGTTCGTGCGACACGAAAGGCCAAGGTGCAAATTGCAAGCCCTCAGTGGTGGTGCGGTGATATTGACCCAAGAACAGCTCGACGCCGTTTTGTTCCGTTTGCACTGCATAAAATGAGCTGAACGCCCAAATACCAATCGCGCCAAGCACACCGAAGCCGATCCAGGCTTTAGGAATCTTACCAGAGCCACCGGCGCCGTTCGTGCCAGTGCCATTCCCTCCGCCTTTGCCGCCCATCAAAACCTTAAGGTATTCATTGCCTTTGCCCAGCAACTCATCGATCTCAGGGATTTGCGGCTGATTGCCACCGTTCGGACGGCGATCGCCGCCCGAGTTTTTGTCATCGTTCGAAGGCCCGTTGCCGCGATTTCCACCGCCGCCCGATCCCCATGGTCCGCCGTTATTGCTGGCCATTTAGGTGTGTTCCTCTCTCAAAAACGTTCGGCGCAACCGCGGACGTCCGCAGTCGGCCAAGTCTTGTGCTTAAAATGTTCTTTTTGGGGGCAGGTTTCAAGGGCAGCGCACCAAGGCACGCTGCAATTATGTGTTTTTCCACGAAATTTTTGCCCCAAGCGCCGCGCGAACCCTAGTTGTGGACGCGCACGGGCTCTTTCATCAACACAATTTCTTCGGCCATGGTCGGATGAACCGCAACGGTTGCGTCGAAATCTTCTTTTGTCGCCCCCATTTTCACGGCCACGCCTGCAAACTGGATCATTTCGCCGGCATGTGGCGCGATGATGTGACAGCCCAAAACTTTTCGCGTATTCACACAAACGATCAGTTTGAACATGACACGCTCATTCTTTTCAATGAAAGCATTTTGCATTGGGCGGAAGGCTGCAGAGTAGACCTCGACAGGCCCCTCTTCGCGCGCTTGTTCTTCAGACAATCCCACTGCGCCGTATTCTGGCTGCGTGAAGATTGCTGACGGCACATTGGCGTGATCGGGTTTCATCGGATTGCCTTTGAACACGGTCTCGTGGAAGGCCACAGCTTCGCGGATAGCCACGGGCGTCAACTGAATACGGTTGGTCACATCACCCACGGCATAGATCGACGGGATGTTGGTCTGGCTGTAGTCATCGACCACAACTTCGCCCGAACGCCCTTGCGCGACACCAACAGCTTCAAGTCCAAGCCCGTCAACTTTGGGTGTGCGACCCGTGGCATAAAGCACCACATCAAACACCTTGGTGTTGCCGTCCGTAGATGTCACATGCAGGCCGTCGTCTTGTTTGGCGATGCTTTCAACGTCGGTGCCGGTGTGCAAATGGATGCCTTGCTCTTTGATCACCTCGGCAATATGGCCGCGCGCCTCGTCATCAAAGCCACGCAAAATCTGCGCACCGCGGTAGTATTGCGACGTTTCCGCGCCCAGACCGTTAAAGATACACGCGAACTCGGACGCGATATAACCGCCGCCCACGATCAAGATCCGTTTTGGCAGTTCAGGAATATCGAAAATCTCGTTTGATGTGATCGCATGCTCAATACCGGACACGTTTTGCGGCACGAACGGCGTGCCACCTGTAGCGATCAAAATGTGTTTCGCTGTCACTTCCGTGCCGTCAGCCAAG
This sequence comes from Pacificibacter sp. AS14, assembly GCF_038899935.1. Classification (NCBI taxonomy): domain Bacteria; kingdom Pseudomonadati; phylum Pseudomonadota; class Alphaproteobacteria; order Rhodobacterales; family Roseobacteraceae; genus Pacificibacter; species Pacificibacter sp. AS14. Next base: position 69,853 of record NZ_JBBMQI010000004.1, on the reverse strand, counting down.
ACAACAGTGTGCGCGTCTTTGACTGTGGCGCGTTGGTGAAAAATTTCCACGCCCGCGTTACCCGCATTTTTGGTATAGATGGCTTCCAAGCGAGACAGTTCCGCTTTCAAACGTGCTTGAAACGATACCCAGTTGAAGTCACCGATAGAGATGTCCCAACCGTAAGACGCAGCCTCAACCGCGGCCCCTGAATACTGGGATGCAAACACCATCAGTTTTTTGGGCACGCAGCCACGGATCACACATGTGCCGCCCATGCGGAACTCTTCAGCCAAGGCCGCTTTTGCGCCACCTGCTGCGGTCAACCGTGCAGCGCGTACACCACCAGAACCACCACCGATTACGAAGAGATCAAAATCAAAAGTCATGTGTCACCATCCAGTCAGGAATATTTTCAAAGTTGACGCCAAATGTAGGCATACCAAGGCCAAAACAAAACCCCACAGAGACCTGCGGGGCGTAACTTTTCGTGAACGAATGAAACGTCGTCACCACACGCGTGCTCAATCGATATCGGCAAAGATGTTTTCGCTGTCGGCAAACTGCACTGTGTCTTCAGTGGTTTCACCAGAATTGATGTCCCGTGTCTCGACGCGCCCATCGCCATGGCCGATCACCACCACATCACAAATGTCGACAAACAGACCGTTCTCCACAACACCCGGAATTTGGTTCAAGATCAACGCCAGTTGGCGCGCATTGCCGATACGTTGCAAATGCAAATCGATGATGTGATTGCCTTCATCGGTAAAATAAGGCGTATCGCCGTTCATGCGCAGTGTTGAATATTGGCCGAGCACATCCATTGAGACCAACGTCTCTTCGACCAATGCTTTGGTGGTCTGCCAACCAAAGGGAATGACTTCGACAGGCAATGGGAATGCGCCCAATGTGTCGACTTGTTTAGACACATCTGAGATCACGATCATTTGGTCAGAGGCAGTGGCCACGATCTTTTCTTGCAACAAAGCGCCGCCGCCGCCTTTGATCAAGTTCAACTCAGTGTCAAATTCGTCAGCGCCATCAATAGTCAGATCCAACCATTTGGCCTCATCCAAGGACATCACGCGCAGGCCCTGTTGGCGGGCCAGTTCTGCTGTGCGTGTCGACGTGGGAACGCCAGTGACGCGCAGGCCTTCATTGCGGACTCTCTCGGCCAACAAACGCACCATCCAAGCTGCGGTCGACCCTGTCCCAAGCCCAAGCTTCATACCGTCCTCGACAAACCCAACAGCGCGTTTGGCCGCAACGAATTTGGCTGTGTCGATCGGGGAAAGAGTGTCGGACATGGATGGCTCTCCGTGAGTGATAGGCCGCTGCCTTTGGGGCCTTGGCGTCATTTCGTGTCGTATTCTGCAAGTCGGCATTTATACTTTGATAAAAAGCGCACGACCTATCGTTCCCTTATAGGGGCTCACCATTGTCGGTGATAGTATGAAATATACACTAGATTAATCTCGGCTCCACATGACATAGCCCCGCAGCGCGCCATTGTGACGTCTTTTATCATTAAACCAAATCGAAATCAGTTTCGGGCAGAATCGCCCTATGTATCAAATGGTGGCACTGATGATGGTGGGTCTGACCTTGGCGGCTTCGGTTGCCTTCGCGGTGCCCTTGAAAATCATCATGATCCAAGCCCTGCGCATGTCCGCAGCCGCCTTATACATTTTAACGCGACCCAATCGCTAAGACACAAAACTCTCCCAAAACGATGCGCGCGAACGGTTCACGACACCCAACTCAACGCGTCCAATAAATTGGGCAAGGCACGTCGCGGTAGAATCAGCAGCATTCCATCGCCGTGAAAGGTCATTTCCACAGTTGTTGCGCCTGCCTCATTTGAGGTTCCGATCCGCCCACCCGGTCCAAAGACAATATTATCGATGGGCCAGAGCAACCCTTTGCTCGTTCCGGTCACAGGCATGAGCGGAAACAGCGAGACCCGTGTGCCGATCTCAAGTTCCAAACACAAATGGCGCGGCGCATGAACGCAAATATCAATGTCGCCCAGAATGATGCAATGTTTTTCGGGATAGCGCACAAGTGTGTTATAAACAGACAGCTCGTGATCGATCCGCGCGCCCATGAAGCCTACGCCCAAAATAAGCGCAGAGTCCACGCGGGATAGGCATTTCTCGAAATCTGTGCTGTCTTGTTCTGGAATATGATGCAGGATTTCTGCAGGCATTTTTGCGCGAATGCGATTTGGCAGGCTGTCAAAATCACCTATCACAGCTTCTGGCAAATACCCCAATTCAAGCGCAGTTGCCGCCGCCCCGTCGGCTGCAACAAGATGCGGAGCAAGCCTTAACGCGTGTTCAAGCGTTGCTATACTAACCTTGCCACCACCGAGCAAGGTCACACCATTTGGGCTGGAAAGGACATATTCTGTCATGGGATCACTATGCGCCAAAAACCACTCTGCCACAATTAGAACACGAAATAAGCAAGCTGTTTTCTTGGTTCTGTTCTGATTTGCGAACCAATTCATGGTAAATATAGTGTTGCTGGGCAAGAGCAGAAAGCGAGTTTAAGCATGGTTAGTGATAGTAAAATTCTTACGGTATCTTATGGAACCTTCTCCTGTACGTTGGAAGGTTTCGATGATCCATTCTCCACAATGCGCGGTATTGCCGAGTATTTTAGAGACCTCGCGGCAGATGACCGCTACTTTGGTGCGGAACCCCCGACACCAGATGCAAACATGCTGCACTCGATTGCAGAAAAAGAAATTCAACGCCGTGTCGAAGCCAAAGTGCAAGGCAACGGCATCATACTGCGTCAAATGGACGAAGGCTCTGCAGCACCTGTATCGGATGGCTTTGCTCAGCCGGTTTCGGTGTCAGATACGATTGCAGACGCGCCGAAAGCGAAAAAAGCGAAACACAAGAAAGTCAAAAAACCTGGCAAGCCGGGGAACACCCGTGCGCTGCAACGCAGAGCGGCTGCCAAAGCCAAAGCTGCGCCAATTGTTGAGACACCTCTTGCTGACGCCGTTGATGAAACAGACCTTGCTCAAACCGTCCCTGCTGAGATCCAAGCTGACGATGCAGCACAAACATACACAACGCAGGATGCTCCTGTCTCGATCGAGGATGTTCCTGCAACGGCTAAAGAACCAGCGTCTATCGCGGATAAACTCGAACGCATCCGCGGCGCTGTAGCCCAGCGCGACTCCACAGATTACTCAGAAGATCAGCACTCCGAAGAGTCTTTTGGCGCGTCGCGAGACGAGGCCATCAACGAGGACACACCTGCCAGCGCGATGCTGAACACATTAGAAGACGCTTCAGCGGCTGATGGTACTGAAAGAACCGAAGAAAACGCCAAGCTTGCAGCGCAAGCCAAAGCCGCTAAAAATCGTATGGAGGCCAAACGAGCACGCAGAAAGCGTTTGAAAGCTGTTGCCGAAGCAAAAGCAGCCGCCGCTGCAGCCGCTCAAACAGCGGACCTCGTGCCAGCTCAAATAGCTGAAGTTGCTGAAGTTGCTGAAGTTGCTGAAGTTGCTGAAGTTGCTGAAGTTGTAAATGACACGCCCCCTACAAACGCAAGCGATGATGAAACATCTGTGGACTCTATTTTGTCTGCACTCGGTAACGACACGGTACAAGAAACGCTCCAAACAGAGCCTGATAATTCGACCGATTCGGCCCAAGTCGACACACCGCACATGGACGCGGATCAGGCCTTGCACGATATAGACCCGACTTTGGCAGAAGACATTGCTGAAGCGACACGCGCACCGGAGCAAACCACGCAAGAGGTCGCTGAACAACCAGACCCATTGCGTCGTGTCCGCGCGCGTGTGATCAAAATGCGCCGTTCAGATATAGATGTGATTCCTGATCCAGCTGATCCAAATACTTCTGACACAGAAGCTGAATCGACAGAATTCGACGCCGCAGGTTTCGCCGCCAAGATGAACATGGAGGTCGGTGCCGAGGATGCAGCCACACCTGCTGAAGAAGACGACTTGGCAGAGTTATTGCGCAAAGAATTGGGCACATCGTCATTGGACGAAAACGACGAAGACGAATTGATGCGCGAACTGGCAGAGGTCACCTCTGCACCAAATGCGCAATCTGAAATTGCCGCTGACATTTTAAACGACATAGACGACGACAATGATGCCGAAGAAGGTGTTGACGATGTTGAAACCAACGTTGCTCAGCTCTCTGATGACGTCGAGGCGGAGATTGAATTCCGCATTGATGACACCCCGTTGGAGGATGACGACGATGACGCTTTGGATGATGAGACACGCAACATGTTTGGCACGTCTGACGAATCTGTCTCACGGCTGCTCGATACAGCGGAGCGCGAGATGGGAGACGGCGAAAACGTAAGACGTCGCAATGCGATCCAGCATCTAAAAGCGGCGGTTGCTGCTACACGAGCAGAAAAGGCCGCTGTGCCAGACACAGCCGAAGCACAAGAAGAGGCTCAGGCTGATCCATACCGCGAAGACCTCGCGCGTGTGGTCCGTCCGCGTCGCCCTACCGAAGCTGTCGTGCAGGGGGCACGCCGCCTAGCGCCATTGATGTTGGTTTCAGAGCAACGCATTGATGCGCCTAAGGACCTGCCCATGGGCGCGAATATCTCGCCTGTTCGCCCACGCCGCGTTTCATCCGCCGCTTTGGCGATTCAGGAAGACGAACAGTTTGCGCCGGAATCTGACGCCCCCACAACCTCGCCAATGATGAATGAGGGCGCAGATACATTTGCGGATTACGTCGAAACGGTTGGCGCTGAAAGTTTAAGTGATTTATTGGAAGCCGCAGCTGCTTATTCAAGTTTTGTCGAAGGACGCGAAACAGTAACACGTCCACAGATCATGCGTTTGGCCAGCCAAGCGATGCCTGAGGAGTTCCCATTGGAAGAGCGTTTGCGCTCTTTCGGTCAGCTTTTGCGCCAAGGCAAGATCCGTAAAATCAAGCGCGGGCATTTTGCTGTCGCAGATGGCACACGTTTCAAACCAGAGGCAGCCGCCAGCTAAAGTCCTCAAAATTCAACGCAATACAAAAAAGGCCGCTCAATCGAGCGGCCTTTTTTAATAGTTAAAGTAATATCTTACGCGTCGTCTTGATTTTGATCCGCCAGACCATCCGGTTGGCCAATCCCCATGAAAACAGATTTCAACGGGATCGCCCAAAGAATGCCCATACCGACATAAATCACCAGTTCGACCCACATTGTTGGGCGCTCAAACAGACTTACCAGTTTGAGACACAAGGCGATATAAACAGGCAGCCCCACCACCAGAACCAAAAGTGCCACACGTCGGCGGGCTTTGTATGAAAGGGCCATCTGCGATCAATCCTCGAACGGGTCAGTGACAAGAATGGTGTCTTCGCGCTCTGGCGAGGTGGACAACATAGCAACAGGACACCCAATCAATTCCTCAACACGGCGCACGTATTTCACCGCGTTTGCAGGCAAATCGTTCCATGAGCGCGCGCCTTCAGTGGATTCGGACCACCCAGGCATTTCCTCATAGATCGGTGTGCAGCGCGCTTGCTGATCGGCGGCTGTTGGCAAGTAATCCAACTCTTTGCCGTCCAGCTCGTAGCCGACACAAATTTTCAATGTCTCAAAACCGTCCAAAACATCCAGCTTGGTGAATGAAATACCATTCACGCCAGAAGTCGCACAGGTTTGACGCACAAGAACCGCATCGAACCAACCACAGCGGCGTTTACGGCCCGTGTTGGTGCCAAATTCATGGCCACGTTCGCCCAAGCGCTGACCATCTGCGTCATTCAACTCGGCAGGAAACGGTCCTTCGCCCACGCGTGTGGTATAGGCTTTCACGATACCAAGAACGTAATCAATCGCCCCTGGGCCCAAGCCAACGCCCGTGGCCGCTTGGCCCGCGATAACGTTGGACGAGGTCACAAATGGGTATGTGCCAAAGTCGATGTCCAACAACGCGCCTTGTGCACCTTCGAACAAAATTCGTTTGCCAGCTTTGCGTTTCTCGTTGAGCACTTTCCAAACAGGCGCTGCATATTGCAAAATTTGCGGCGCGATCTCTTGGAGCTGTGCAATCAAAGCATCACGGTCAACTGGAGCAATGCCCAAGCCTTTGCGCAATGGATTGTGGTGCTGCAATGCACGATCAACATGCGCGATCAGTGTTTTTTCATCACCCAAATCGGCAACACGTACTGAGCGACGCCCAACTTTATCTTCGTAAGCTGGGCCAATACCGCGGCCGGTTGTGCCGATTTTTGTGCCCTGAGAGGCCGCTTCTTCACGCGCACGATCCAATTCACCATGGATTGGCAAAATCAGCGGCGTGTTTTCCGCGATCATCAGATTCTCAGGCGAAATATCGACGCCTTGGCCCTGAATGGATGCGATTTCTTTCACAAGATGCCATGGATCAAGTACAACACCGTTGCCGATCACAGACAATTTGCCACCGCGCACGACACCAGATGGCAGTGCTGCGAGTTTGTATACTTTCCCATCGATCACAAGCGTATGACCTGCGTTGTGACCACCCTGGAAGCGCGCAATCACATCTGCACGCTCGGACAGCCAGTCCACAATCTTGCCTTTACCCTCGTCACCCCATTGGGCGCCGACCACGACGACGTTTGCCATATCCTAATTCCTTTGGATTGGATGAAACCCGCGTCGGTATAGCCATAGCTGCGCGCCGATGAAACCTTAAAACAACATCTGGGCGACCTAAGCGTCATCTGTTTTGTACAATTGCGTGTAATAGACGCCTGATTTGCGGCGGACAGGACGCAACGCTGGACCTAGGATGCACCAATGACGTTTTTTGATCTGCCTGATTCCGATACTCTTTATGCCGCCCTTGTGGCGCGCGACCCGTCCTATGAGGGGCGCGCCTTTGTGGGTGTGACCTCGACAGGTATTTTTTGCAGGCTCACCTGCCCTGCACGCAAACCCAAGCGTGAAAACTGCACTTTTTTCGGTTCCATCGGGGAATGTATCACGGCAGGGTTTCGCCCTTGCAAACGCTGCCATCCCCTACGGCCTGCAACCGATTCTGAGCCGGTGATCAAAACCTTGCTTGATGCGTTAGAAGCGCGCCCCGATCACAGATGGTATGAGAGTGACATCGCCGACATGGGGCTGGACCTGTCGACTGTGCGCCGTGCATTTAAGCGTCATTTTGGCATGACCTTCTTGGAACTGGCCCGCCTTGAGCGTCTGCGCCGCGGGTTCGAGATCTACAATGACGGCGGCAAAGTCATCGATGCACAGCTGGAAGCCGGGTTTGCGTCGGCTTCGGCCTTTCGCAGCAGCACAAATCGTTTACTTGGCGCAGCACTTGGCACACTCTCTAAAACGCCATTGCTGTGCATCCATTGGATAGACACACCCTTAGGTCCGATGATTGCAGTGGCTGACACATCGGCGCTGCATCTGCTTGAATTTATGGACAGAAAAGCGCTGCCGACTGAAATGAAAAAACTTGCCGCGGGGGCCAATGGCGCGATTGGATTTGGGCGCACCTCCATCCACGACCAATTGGCCGAACAACTTGAAGCCTATTTCAACGGGACATCCGCCGATTTCACCGTGCCACTACAATATCATGGTGGAGGATTTGCGGGGCGGGTTTGGGATGCCTTGCGGCGCATCCCTGCGGGACAAACCATAAGCTATAGCGCTTTGGCAAAATCCATCGATCAGCCGACAGCGACGCGTGCGGCCGCTAAAGCCAATGGGTCCAATCAAATTGCGATTCTCATTCCCTGTCATCGCATCCTTGGCGCAGATGGATCGCTCACGGGCTATGGTGGCGGGTTGTGGCGCAAACAACGGCTTATTGAAATAGAGGCCGGTTACGCCAAATCTAAGCGCGCAGGCCAGCCATAGGCAGCTTCGCTGACGGAGCCATCAGCCGAGGTATCAACACGTTCTGTAATAAACTCAGCGCCCAAAGCCGCATAAAAAGCCCGCGCGCCCTCATTTTCGGACAAGACCCAAAGCGCAGAGCCTTCCAAATCCATATCCGCCAAAGATTGCGCACAGGATTGCATCAAAGCGCGGCCCACGCCGCTGCGCTGATGATCGCTTTGCACATAAATGGCGGTGATTTCGCCGGCATACTCAGCACTTAGGTCTTCATCACGCTGCGCCCCACATGAGGCAAATCCCTGCACCGCGCCGTCGATTTCGGCCACAAAACATGCGCCACGTCCTGTCTCGGCAAAGCTGTTCAAGATTGTCGTCCAGCCTTTTTCACGATCCGCGACCGTCATGCGATCAATCAAAGCATCTGGCACAAAACCTTTATAGGCGCTGTTCCAAACGGCGACCTGCACATAAGCAATGGCTTGGGCATCTGACACGGTGGCGGGGCGAATATGCAGTGTTTTTTCCATAAACCTATCTCTAGCAAATCAAATCCAAATGACAACGTCCAAGCAAATCTGCGCGTTCAGACACAGTCAATACACATACAATCCTCAAAAGTTTGAGAACAATTGCCCTAGACCAAGGTCAAGGGGTTGCGCGTCCCTCGCATATTTCATAAATACCAGCATCGAACTCATCCGAAAGCCTGTCCCATGGAAAACGTCATTCTTATTGTCCACCTGATCCTCGCGCTGTGCTTGATCGGTATTGTGCTGCTACAGCGCTCTGAAGGTGGCGGTCTTGGTATGGGCGGCGGCGGTGGCGGCGACGTCATGAGCGGCCGTGCTGCAGCTTCTGCACTTGGCAAACTCACATGGATCTTTGCGGTCGGGTTCATTTGTACATCCATCACCCTCACAGTTTTGGCGCGCCGCGAGGCTGCGAACTCATCTGTTGTGGACGGGATCGTGCTTGAAGATGCAACAGTCGTGACACCAAGCTTGCCTGACGCAAGCTCATTGTTGCCTCCATCTTCTGCGGATGCACCTTTAGCGCCACCACGCGCTGAATAAACAAATCTAACGATATCTTGGGCATAGCGGATTTTCATCCGCAAGATGTTGCGGTTCGGTTGTGCGGGACGACCGAATCTGTTAGTCCATAAATCCCGTGAACATGGCGTTTTTTAGCGCCGTGTCTCAATACTTTTTTGACCACTCACGGGAGCTCCACCTCACTATGGCACGTTACGTTTTCATCACCGGCGGTGTTGTTTCCTCACTCGGCAAGGGCCTAGCCTCTGCCGCTCTTGGCGCATTGCTGCAAGCACGCGGCTACACAGTTCGCTTGCGCAAGCTTGACCCTTACCTCAACGTTGATCCCGGCACGATGAGCCCGTTTGAGCACGGCGAGGTTTTTGTTACTGACGACGGAGCTGAGACCGATCTTGATCTGGGCCACTACGAGCGCTTCACAGGCGTGGCAGCGCGCAACACGGATTCGATTTCATCGGGTCGCGTTTACACAAATGTTTTGGAAAAAGAGCGCCGCGGCGACTATTTGGGAAAAACCATCCAAGTGATCCCGCATGTGACCAATGAAATCAAAGATTTTATTGATATCGGCGGTGACGAAGTCGACTTCATGCTGTGCGAAATCGGCGGCACTGTTGGCGATATCGAAGGCCTGCCCTTTTTTGAAGCGATCCGTCAGTTCGCGCAAGACAAACAGCGCGATCAATGTATTTTCATGCACCTAACATTGCTGCCCTACATCGCGGCATCAGGTGAGCTGAAAACCAAACCGACACAGCACTCTGTCAAAGAATTACGCACCATCGGCCTTCAGCCAAATGTTTTGGTCTGTCGTTCCGAGCACCCGATTCCAGAAAAAGAGCGCGAGAAAATCGCCTTGTTCTGTAACGTGCGCAAAGAAGACGTGATCGCAGCACCCGATCTCAAATCCATCTATGAAGCGCCACTGGCCTACCACCGTGAAGGTCTTGACCAAGCTGTGCTCGATGCCTTTGGCATCGCACCCGCGCCCAAGCCTGACCTGACTGTTTGGCATGACGTGGCAGACCGCGTCTTTAACCCTGAAGGCGAAGTTAAAGTCGCCATCGTGGGCAAGTATGTACAACTTGAAGATGCGTATAAATCTATCGCAGAAGCCCTTACACATGGTGGGATGGCCAACCGCGTGAAGGTGAAAGTGGAATGGGTCGACGCAGAACTGTTCGAGCGTGAAGATGCTGCGCCCTACCTTGAAGGTTACCACGCGATCTTGGTCCCGGGTGGCTTTGGCGAACGCGGTACCGAAGGCAAGATCAAAGCCGCGCAATTCGCCCGTGAGCGCAAGATCCCTTACTTGGGCATCTGTTTGGGTATGCAAATGGCCGTCATTGAAGCCGCGCGTAATTTGGCGGGCATCGATGCAGCAGGCTCTGAAGAGTTTGACCACGAAGCAGGCAAAAAGCGTTTCGAGCCTGTGGTTTACCACCTCAAAGAATGGGTTCAAGGCAACCACAAAGTGCGCCGCAAATCCACGGATGACAAAGGCGGCACCATGCGTTTGGGGGCCTACTCTGCCACTTTGACGTCTGGTTCGCGCGTGGCAGAAGCTTACGGCACGCTTGAGATCGAAGAACGTCACCGTCACCGCTATGAAGTTGACACAAAGTATCGCGAACAGCTTGAAGCGCACGGTTTGATCTTCTCTGGCATGTCCCCTGATGGGCGTTTGCCAGAAATCGTCGAGATCAAAGATCACCCATGGTACATCGGCGTTCAGTTCCACCCAGAGCTTAAATCGAAACCATTCGCACCAGCGCCATTGTTCAAAGACTTCGTGCGTGCGGCGAAAGAAAATTCACGTTTGGTCTAAGCGATCTCAATCCGATCTATCGAAAAGGCGCCCTGCGGGGCGCCTTTATTTTACGTGTTCTAAAGTTTAAAATTAGTTATCCGAGGTCGGGAAATAGTGCAAAGCCTCTGCCAGATCGCGGGCCATATCGCCCTCTTGTGACAGGCCGTCCACCAAGCCTGCACGATCTTTGGGGCTGGCATTTTGCTCAAGTTTCCAACGGCCTTCAAATTTGGACACTGAAAACCGCAAGCCAACGATGCCGCGTTTGAGCGCTGCGATATAGGCCACGGGTGCATCGGAAACCGCCCAAGGCTCTGCCCGTCCTGCCTCATTTTTGTTGGTCAGCTCATTGAGATGCCCGTGCAGCCAATCCCCGTCTTTGATCGCCTCAAGCGTGCCATGAGCATGGACCACGATGTAATTCCATGTTGGCACCACTTTGCCGTCGTCATTTTTGGAGGGGTACAAACCACCAGAAACATAGGCATGTGGGCCTTGGAACATGAACATAGACGTGCCCTGCCCCGCAAATTTCCAATGCGGGTTGGCGCGGGCGCAATGGGCCTCGATCACGAACCCATCAGGGCTTTGCTTGACGACAACAGGCAAGTAGGTGGTTTCAAACGCGCCTTCATAAAAGGTCACCAAAGCACCAAACCCAATTTGATCCACGGCTGCGCTGAGCACATTGGGATCATCTATGGCAGAATCTTTGGGGCGATACATGGCGATGCCTTTACACTAATTTTCCCCTGCATAGCACGTGCCCCCCGAAACCCCAGCCCAGAGTGATCAAGAGCGGCCTCAAAAGCAAAAAAGCGCCAAGGCGGCTAAGCCCGCATGTCTTTGGGGCTTTCCATCACGATATAAGATGTGATCGAATTCACCTGCGGCAACACGCCCAGCACATCGGTGTGAAATATTTTATAGCTGCCCAGATCAGCGGTCTCGACCCGCAGAATGTACTCAAAAACACCTGTCACGTTGTGGCATTCCTTGACTTCGGGCGCGCGTGAAATGGCGCGTTCAAAGGCAACTTGCGCTTCTTTCGTGTGTTTGGACAGGCCAACGGTGACATAGGCCAGAAACCCTATGCCGATTTTGTTGCGATCGATTACAGCACGATAACCGGCAATCACGCCGCTGCGTTCCAAATCTGCGACACGGCGCGATGTGGCCGAGGGCGACAGCCCAATTTGATCGGCGAGTTGTAGATTGGTGAGGCGTCCGTCGCGCTCGAGGGTGCGCAATATTTTATCGTCAATATGGTCCATATTAGAAATATATTGCAAAAATACACATAAACAAGAAGAGTTTGCATATAATTTTGCTGGATAGCACCTTATCTTAGCCACATGGATATGACCTTATTTTTTGCCCTGCTGGGCTTTGCCTTCGTCGCCTCGGGCACCCCTGGGCCAAACAACCTGATGCTTTTGGCCTCTGGTGCCAACTTTGGATTGCGCCGTACCTTGCCGCATATGCTTGGCATTTCCTTGGGGCATTCGTTCATGGTGTTTGTGATCGGACTTGGGTTGGCGCAAGCCTTTCATCGGTTTCCGCTATTGCAGATGGTTTTAACCGTGATCTCAATGGCCTACATGCTCTGGTTGGCATGGAAGATCGCCCATGCGACCCCACCCAAAGAGGGCGAAGTGGGTGGAAAACCTTTCACCTTTTTGCAAGCCGCCGCCTTTCAATGGGTCAACCCGAAAGCTGTAATCATGGCGATCACCGCGCAGACAAATTATGCGCAAGGTGAGACATGGACCGCGGCTTTGGTTGTGGGACTTGGGTTTTTGATGGTCAACTTCCCCGCAATCACCCTTTGGGCTTGGCTCGGCACAGAATTGCGTCGTTTCTTGACCAATCCCCGCCGTTTGTCAGTGTTCAACTGGACAATGGCAGGACTTTTGGTTGCCTCGATGGTGCCAATCTTATTTCATTAAGAAACTGTCATACTCTCGTGATTTAAGGCACACTTGCACAACAAGCGCCACAAGAGGGATCACGGGATATGACATTTGACAAAGACGCACAGGATTGGCTCGAAGCGGAACTCGCAGATTCATTGGATGAGGAATTTGAGCTTGAGTTGGAAGATGCGCTTTTGTCTCAAGAAATCAAAAAAATCTATCAAAAAGCCCATCCAAATGCTTTGACACGCGCAGAGTATTTTTACGATTTGTTGCGCCTTCAAGCTGAGTTGATCCGTTTACAAGACTGGGTTGAACATACGGGCGAAAAGATCGTTGTGCTGTTTGAAGGACGCGATTCTGCAGGTAAAGGCGGCGTGATCAAACGCATCACCCAACGCCTTAACCCACGGATCGTACGCACTGTCGCCCTGCCGGCCCCCTCAGATCGCGAAAAAACTCAGTGGTATTTTCAACGCTATGTACCGCATCTGCCTGCAGCTGGCGAAATGGTGTTGTTTGATCGCTCGTGGTACAACCGCTCAGGCGTGGAACGGGTCATGGGCTTTGCCGATGAGGATCAGGTTGAGCAGTTTTTCCAAGACGTTCCCGATTTCGAACGCATGTTGGTACGCTCTGGCATCAAGGTGGTGAAATACTGGTTCTCTGTGTCCGACGAAGAACAGCAAATGCGGTTTTTGATGCGGATTCACGACCCGATGAAGCAGTGGAAACTCTCGCCCATGGATTTGCAATCTCGTATCCGTTGGGAACAATATACCAAAGCCAAAGAAGAGACCTTTGCACGCACCAATATTCCTGAGGCGCCGTGGTATATTGTCGAAGGCAACGACAAAAAACGCGCGCGCTTGAATTGCATCGATCATTTGTTGTCGCTGTTCCCCTATGAGGACGTCCCCCACGAAGAAATCACTTTGCCCGAACGCGTGTACAATAAAGATTATGAGCGCGCTGTCTTGCCGCCCGAACTTTATGTGCCGTCAAAATATTGACGATCATGTGATAGTCACCGGCTTTTCCTTTGGGCTTGTGGCGCTTATGGTGAAGACATGTTTGCAGATTTTCTCAATCGGCTGATTCAGCCGCAGCCACAGCGCCTGACGGGTGCAGATTCCAATTTGGCCTTGGCGGCTCTTTTGGTACGGGTCGCCCGTGCTGATGGCCACTATGATGCAAATGAAGCGGCACGGATTTTATCCGTGCTGCGCGACAGATATCAATTGGATGAGGCTGGTGCATTGGCGCTGCGCGGTGAAGCCGAAGTGCTTGAAGCAGAGGCCCCAGATACTGTGCGTTTCACCCGCGCGATCAAAGACGCAGTTCCCTACGCAGAGCGCACCAGCGTGATAGAAGGATTGTGGTCAGTGGTTTTGACTGATGGGCACCGCGATCATTCCGAAGATACATTCTTGCGGCTGGTGGCCAATCTTTTGGGTGTCAGCGATGTCGACAGCGCATTGGCGCGCCAGCGCGTTGCTCAAATCCTGAGCTAAACCGCGCTAAATTTACGGCTAAGCTGTATTGAAACGGATGATATCCGCTCTCTTCGATTATTCTTGCTACATTCGCACCTTTTTTGAGCGGTGACGTTGGGGAATCTCGTCAAAGTTGGTTGCATCTAACACAGAATCTCAGCTTACTCGTTGTCAATGTTGACCAATGACTCAAAAACCTCACCCGTGATCGAAATCCGTGATTTGTATAAATCCTACGGCGATCTTGATGTGATCAAAGGCGTCTCGATGACGGCCGAACGCGGACAAGTGATTTCGCTGATCGGCTCATCGGGATCGGGGAAATCGACGCTGTTGCGTTGCGCCAATTTATTGGAAGACAGCCAAAGTGGCGAGATCTTGTTTGAAGGCGAACCGATCACCTGGAAGGGTACCGGCCTTGCGCGGCGCCCTCGTGATCGTAAACAGGTCATGCGCATCCGCACCAATCTGTCGATGGTGTTCCAGCAATTCAATCTTTGGGCTCATATGACGATTCTCGAGAACGTTATGGAAGCGCCTGTAACGGTTTTGGGCCGCGACAAATCCGAAGTCGAAACCTCAGCCCGCGCCTATCTCGACCGCGTGGGCATCGGTGACAAATGCGATGTCTACCCCGCACAGATGTCTGGCGGCCAGCAGCAACGTGCCGCAATCGCCCGTGCGCTGTGTATGGAACCAAAGGCATTGTTGTTCGACGAACCCACTTCGGCGCTTGACCCTGAGTTGGAACAAGAGGTGGTCAAGGTGATCAAATCATTGGCCGCCGAAGGGCGCACCATGATGATCGTGACCCACGACATGCGCATGGCTGCCGATATTTCGGACCATGTTGTTTTTCTTCACCAAGGCTTGATCGAAGAGCAAGGCCCCCCCGCTGCGCTGTTCGGCAAACCAAAATCAAAACGCTTACAGCAGTTTTTAAGTGCAACCGTATCTGCCTAAAGCATACACTTATATTGGGACACCCAAACCTATGAGAAAACTCACCATTTTAACCACCGTATCCGCCGCCGTATTGGTCCTCACAACGGCTGCGTCTTTCGCAGACACTGTGCGTATGGGCACTGAGGGCGCCTACCCTCCCTACAACTTCATCAATGACGACGGCGAAGTTGCTGGCTTTGAGCGCGAAGTTGGTGACAAACTTTGCGAAATCGCGGGCCTGACTTGCGAATGGGTGACAAACGAATGGGACACCATCATCCCGAACCTTTTGTCTGGCAACTACGACACCATCATCGCGGGCATGTCCATCACGGATGAGCGCGAAGAAGTCATTGATTTCACACAAGACTACTACCCACCAACAGCATCTGCTTATGCGTCCGTGTCAGACGGCATCGATTTGATGGCCGGCGTGATTGCTGCACAAACATCTACTATCCAAGCGGGTTACGTGGCCACAACGGGTGCAACCTTGGTTGAATTCGCAACATTGGATGACACTATTGCGGCTGTGAAAAACGGCGAAGTCGATGCAGTCTTCGCAGACAAAGACGCGCTTGCCCCTTTCGTAGCCGAGCAAGGCTTTATGTTCCTTGGCGATGATGTACCACTGGGTAAAGGCATTGGCCTAGGCCTGCGCGAAAGCGATACCGATCTGAAAGCCAAATTTGACGCAGCAATTGACGCGATGAAGGCGGATGGGTCTTTGAACGCCTTGCTGATCCAATACTTCGGCGAAGAAACAGCAACCTACTAAGCGTTTTTCGGGGCCGGTGCGCTGGCCCCGATTTTCATTATGTTCGCATCTTGCACAGACCCATCCACGCTTGAAGGCCTCAACTGGCTCGCCTGTTATCTGACAACGGGTAAGCATGTTTTGTTCTACAAAAGCTTTATCGTTGTGCTCACGCTTTTGGCCGTGACTGCCCCGATCGCGCTTGGCGTGGGGTTTCTGGGTGCCATGGCAGCACGGTCTAAAATCGCCCCTGTGCGCTGGCTTGGAACGCTCTACACATCGATGGTTCGTGGCGTGCCGGATATCGTTTTCTTTCTTTTTGTGCCCTTGGCAATGGATCAAGGTTTTGAATGGACCCGCCACAAAATTCTGTGCCCCGATTGGTCTGAACCAATCCGCCAAGGCAATGATTTCCTTGTGTGTTCGGCAGCCAAGCTGCCCCTTGGGTCAGCGCCACAATCTGTGCATGAAATCTACGGATTTATTCTGGCTGTGATCGCCTTTGCCATCGTATTTGGTGCCTTCGCCGCCAATGTTTTATCTGGTGCGATGTCCGCTGTGCCGCGTGCACAGATGGAAACTGCAGAAGCCTATGGCATGTCGCCACGCCAAAGCTTTTGGCGGATCATGGTGCCGCAAATGTGGGTCTACGCCCTGCCCGGCCTGTCCAATCTTTGGATGATTTTAATCAAGGCCACGCCCTTGCTGTTCTTGCTGGGTGTCGAAGATATCGTCTATTGGGCCCGCGAGCTTGGCGGTGCTAAAACCAGCCATTTCGATTATCCACATCCCGATTGGCGGCTGTGGTATTTCCTTGGGCTTTTGGTGTTTTATCTTGCTTTTACCAAGGTCTCTGAAATTGTTTTGGCCCGCATCACCACGCGTTTGTCACGCGGCCAAGCCACTGTTGCAGGTGAGCAGATGAGGAAAGCCACATGAGCTGTCTGCAAACCATTTCAGACTACGCATTTCGTTCGATCGGGTTCGGCCCGCGCCTTTTGCCAAAATCCGACATCACCCTATGCGAGCAGGTGACGTTGATCGGCTCAGGCATGTTGTGGAACATCTATTTTGGTGTGCTGGCCTTGGTCTTTGGCTTCGTCTTTGCGACGCTGCTGGCGGTTGCCAAAAACACGCCCAATCCGTGGCTGCGCAAACCGGCAGAATGGTTCATGTTTCTCTTTCGCGGCTCGCCTTTGTTTATTCAGTTTTTCTTGGCCTATGAGTTGTTTGTTCAATTGCCAAAAACGGGCATCGACGTCTTTGGCATGACACTTGAAACAGGGAATTTGACCCGCGCTTGGGCGGGGGCGTTGATCGTATTGTTTCTCAACACGTCAGCTTATTCCGCGGAAATTTTCTATGGTGCTCTGCGCTCCGTCCCTAAGGGCGACATGGAAGCGGCGGACGCTTATGGCATGGTCGGCTGGACGCGGTTTCGACGGATCACTTGGCCGACAATGCTGCGCCTGGCGTGGCCATCTTTCACCAACGAGGCCATTTTCCTATTTCACGCCACCGCTTTGGTGTTTTTCTCAGGTTTTCCGGCCTGGCAGCAAAAGGGCGATGCGCTGTATTACGCGTCCTATTTTGCAGAAAAAACATTCAACCCATTCGTGCCCTACCCGATTGTTGCGGGGTACTTTGTGGTTTTGATCGTGATTGTGATCAGTATTTTCAATGCCATCAACACCCGCCTCAATCGCCACCTGCCCAAAGAACGCCGCCCAAAACTTCGGTTTAAACCACAGATCATCCGGTGATATTTCTTACAAGCTATCTTGCTTCCCCGACTTTAATATCGAGGCAAAGCCTTTCTATTGGTGATTTATGAAAATCGGCATTCTTCAATGCGGCCATGCGCCGGACCTTCCGCGTGCCAACCACGGTGATTTCGATGCGATGTTTATCCGTATTCTTGCCCCGCATGGAGTGACGTTTGATACCTATAATGTGGTCGATGGTATCTTTCCATCGGGGCCAAATGCAGCCGATGCATGGCTTTTGACGGGATCTAAACATGGGGCCTATGAAGATCATGCGTTCATCACCCCCCTGGAAACATTGATCCGCGACATTCACGCCAGTCCCAAACGGATGGTTGGCATTTGCTTTGGCCATCAAATTGTGGCGCAGGCTTTGGGTGGCAAGGTTGAGAAATTCGCCGGCGGCTGGGCGATCGGGCGCACGCGTTATGACTTTGATGGCTTAGGCGACATCTATCTCAACGCTTGGCACCAAGACCAAGTGACCCAATTGCCAAAAGACGCAAAGATCATCGCACGCAACGATTTTTGCAACCACGCTGGGCTGGTATACTGCGACAGCATCTTGACCGTGCAAGCACACCCTGAAATTTCGCCCGAGGTTACAGTTGACTACTTGACGATGGCGGAAACTGATGCCGCCTATCCGCAAGATATTATCGCTCAGGCGCGCAACAGTAACGCAAGCCCCACAGACGATGCACGGGTTGCCACCTTTTTGATCGATTTCTTGAAGACAGGTCAAACTGCAAAATTCCGTTAACGCCCAGCTGATCAGGCCTAATCCACCTCAGACACAAGCAACACTGTAACGGTTATGCGAAATTTTGCGCATGCGCGTTCACAATGGTAGATTTTTACATGCCACGCACTTACAGTTATATCGAAAAGACATTTTATAAATGGTGAAAGTCATGACTGCAGGTCCGAACGTATACGATTCAGAACCCATCCCACAGGCTGCACGCGCAGAAATCGAACACTTGCTCAGCTCTGGCGATCTATTTCGCTACACGGCTTCTGAAAATGCTCCCGTCACTTTGTTGGAACGCGAATTCGCAACCATGCTTGGCGCAAAATATGCACTTGCAGTGTCCTCTTGTTCTGCAGCGCTATTCTTGTCTTTGAAAGCACTCGGCTTGCCCCGCGACGCAAAAGTGCTTATCCCCGCCTTTACCTTCGCTGCGGTGCCTTCGGCGGTTGTCCACGCAGATTGCATCCCTGTTTTGGTGGAATGTGGTGACAACTACAGGATCGACTTGGATGATTTTGAAGCGAAGCTCACCAATGATATCCGCGCTGTTTTAATTTCTCACATGCGGGGCCATACCTCTGACATGGACGCGATTGTGGCGCTGTGCGAGGCGCATGATGTGCCGTTGGTTGAAGATGCGGCGCACTCTCTGGGCACAGTTTGGGGCGGACAAAACATTGGCACCATTGGTAAAATTGGCTGTTTCTCATTTCAGTCCTACAAGCTTTTGAATGCAGGCGAAGGTGGCATTTTGATCACCGATGACGACGACATCATCGCGCGCGCCGTGATCATGTCGGGCGCTTACGAGCACAATTGGAAAAAGCACAACGCATCCCCAAGCGCCGCACTAGATGCAGCTTTTGATCGGGTACAAAACCAGCTGCCGCTTTACAATCAACGACTGTCAAATCTAGCGGCTGCGGTCGTGCGACCACAATTAGCCGAAGTGCCCCGACGCGTGCGCGATGGTCGTACAAACCACGATTATGTCGCCGCCAAATTGCAATCCACGCCGTTTTTGACGGTGCCGGACAAGCTTGAAAAAGAACTGCGCGCGCCTGACAGTCTGCAGTTTAACTTGGTCGACTTTTCACCTGAGCAAGCTCTGAGCTTTCAATCGGCGGCCAAATCACGTGGCGTATCGGTTCAGGTTTTTGGCCTGTCCACAGACAACGCGCGCGCGTTTTGGAACTGGCAATTCTTAGGCGAGACGCCAGACTTGCCCAAAACCCGCGAGATGCTGTCAAAAGCTTGTGACACGAGATTGCCGGCACGTCTGCACAAAGCGGATTTGGATTTCATTGCCAATGCTCTGATTGACGCCGCAGCAGATGCTAAGGGCTTGGTCCAAGCAGCGGAATGACCTGAAGATCGCCAAAGCTGTGAGACGCCGCCCATTCGTTTTGGCGGCGTTTTACGTGAGCACTTTGAAGTGTCCAGACAACCATGGATTTAACGCAACGGCAGGTTGGATGAGCTGTTCCTGGATCAAGGGGCGTAAACGAGTCGCGATGTCGTCCGCCATGTCTTCCATCCCGTCTTTACGCACAAAAACAGAAATACGACGCGACATTGGGGCAAAAGGCAATGGATGAATATCGATGCTATCGGCATAGCGCCCCGCCTGTTGTGCCCCCATGGCGGTGAGGATCGTCCAGCCTGTGCCGCCCGCGACCATCGCCATCATGGCGCGATAGCTGTCCAATTCAAATCGGTGCACTAAGGTGACGCCTTCAGCCGTCAAATGCTGTGCCAACTCACGCCCCATGGCATGACGGCGCGTGTATTCGATAAAGGACACATCTTTCAAATTTTCCAAGGATGCACCATGCCCTTTGGCAGTGACGACAACAAAGGGGTCATCAAGCAAGGGCAGGTTCTTCATCCAGTTCGATCTGGCGATCTCAGCCGCGACGATGACATCCAAACTGCGATGCTCCAAATGATCCAGCAATCGATGGGACGGGCCTGTTTCCAATTCGAAACGTGTGTGCGTTAGCGTGTCGGCCATACCTGACAGCAAAATTGGCGTCACTGAGGCTTCGAAATCCTCGATCATTCCAAGGCGCAAGGAGCCCAATTGAGACAGATCAAGACCTGCGATCTCTGAGCGCGCATGGGAGGCTTCGCCCACAATCGTGAGCGCACGCCGACGTAAAATCCGGCCAGCAGGCGTCAACGTCATCGGACGCTCGCGTCTGTTCAACAGCTCGGTCCCCAAAGCAGTTTCCAAGTTTGAGATTTGTTGGGACACAGATGAGGGTGAGGTTCCAAGCCGTTTGGCAGCCGCTGACACAGATCCATCTTCGGCGGCAGCCAAAAACACTTCGATCCCCCAAAGGCTCAATCGCCCGACCGTATCATTCATCATCGAGCCTCTTGCGTTTGATGTGTTCAAGCTAAGGCGCACGTCACGCGATGTCAGCCCCTTTGCAATAGAAACTTGCGTTTGTGTAATACTGTGCCCATCGTAAAAGTACAAAAAAGCCCACCAGGAATGATGGGCCTTGTTGCAAAAATTAAATTAAATCTACGAAAGTTTAGATAGCTTTTCTTGCAGCTCTGCGAGTTGGCGCTTGATGTCACCAAGATCTTCTTTTTCTTCTGTTTTTGTTGGTGATGTCGTCCCAGGCCACGCACCCGGTATGCCGCCCGTCATCGCTTTTAAAAAGGCTTCTTGCTGCGCTTGAATGGCTTCCAAACCAGGGATTGTTGGAATGCTGGTTCCAAGATTCCCCATCACTGTCGCAGGTCCACCGCGCAGCATTTCAAAGCTCTGAGCCAGAAACTGAGGCACCACAGAATTCACTTCCGTCGTATAGCTGCGCACAAGATCTGTCAGCACCCCCAAAGGTAAAACGCTTTCGCCACGTCCCTCATGTTCGGCAATGATTTGAAGAAGATACTGGCGAGTCAAATCGTCTCCAGATTTCAAGTCAATAATCTGTACTTCGCGTCCGGTGCGAATGAAGCCAGAAATATCTTCGAGTGTCACATAGTCAGATGTCTCGGTGTTGTACAAACGCCGTGACGCATAACGCTTGATCAAAAGCGTCCCGCTCTTCGAGTCAACCATGGCTCCCCTCCCTAAAATATTGCATTGCAGAAAGCCTATGCCCCCGCTTTTGGAAAAGCAAAAGAAAAGGCACAATTATGTGAAACAGATAAAGCCAAACAAAATGATAAACGAAAACGGGCCCACTCATATGAGGGGCCCGTCATGGTGCAACCGGTACGAAGGGAGGTGACGCACCTAGATTGCAGAAGAAATTATTTTCCTGGTGTCGTTACTTTTTTGGTAGCTTTAGTAACTTCGTCAGTCGCTTTTTTAGCAGCTGCAGTAACGTCTTCGCCCATGTCTTTGCCAGCGGCAAGCATCAGCTCAACAGTTTCCATTTGGACGGTTTTTGCAACTTCAGCAAAAGCAGCCATGTTTTCAGCAGCGAGCTCGGCTTGAGCAGATGCGAAATCTGTGAATGCTTTTGAGTAGTCAGCTGGTTCGTCCTTGGCGCCAGTGATGTCACTCACTTTTGCGAGTGTTTCTTTTGTCCACTTAGAAGAAATCTCGGAAGATTTTTCAGCTGCAGAAATTGCAACTTTGGACATTTTATCGCTGAGCGATGCATTGGTTTTGAAACCTTCTTGGAATGAAGTCACGTCGATTGGGAATGCGCCCATCATGTCTTTCATGATTTTTGTGAAGTCTTCGTTAGCAGCCATGATCATATCTCCTGAACTTATGTTCTATGCGGAGGAGCTGGACTATTCCAACAGATCCGCTTTGCTTCGTCTCACTACAATATGGATGCTGCAGTGCAGCAAATCAAGTGAAATTTCTGCGACGCAGCATGAATTTTCAAAATCACGTGAAATCAGAGAGTTCCACTCGCCCTAACGTAGGTGCCTGGTGCTGGTGCCAGCGCCTTTACACCCGAATCGCCAATTGTGCGTGCCGGAATCATGTCGCCTGAACGCTCAGTCAGCCATGATACCCACCGCGGCCACCAACTGCCCTCATTAAATTTGGCCGCGCCTTTCCATTCTTGAGGGGTAAGGCTCATGTCGTCATTGGTATAATGACCGTATTTCTTTTTGCTTGGTGGGTTTACGATCCCAGCGATATGGCCCGACTCCGACAGGATAAAGGTTTTGTCTTTCGACCCCATTTGTCTCACACCATTATAGGAACTGGACCATGCAGCTATATGATCGGTCTCACAGCCAATCGCGCAAATAGGGACATCGACTTCGGACAAGTGTACGAGAGTGTCACAAATCGGAAAGCCTGTCGTTGCCAATTTATCGCCTTGGCAAAGATTGCGCAGATATTCGATTGCCATTTTCCCTGGTAAATTGGTGCCATCGCCGTTCCAATATAACAGATCAAATGCAGGCGGCGCTTCACCCAACATATAGGACCGGATGGCAGGCTGATAAATAAGATCGTTAGCACGCAGGTACGAAAATGTGCGCGACATATAAAGAGAACTCATAATGCCCGTGCGCGTAGCCTCTGCCTCGATCCCATCAACAAAATCGTCATCTAGGAAGACACCAACTTCGCCTTGATCGGAAAAATCCGTCAAAGTGGTGAAGAATGTCGCAGAGTTGACGGATGTGTCTTTGCGCTGTTTCAACAAAGCAAGCGTGATCGACAAGGTAGTCCCCGCGATGCAATACCCAGTGACGTTGACCTTTGGCACGCCGGTGATTTCCTTGACCTTATCAATCGCCGTCATGAAACCTTCTTCGACATATTGATCCATGCCGACGTCCGCATAGCTTTCATCAGGGTTCACCCAAGAGACCACGAACAATGTGTAGCCTTGGTCGACGATCCATTTGATCAGTGAGTTTTTGTCTTTGAGGTCAAGCACATAGAACTTGTTGATCCAAGGCGGGAACAGCAGTAATGGCACCTCATGTACGGTTTCAGTGCTCGGCGCATACTGGATCAGCTCGAACATGCGATTGCGAAAGACGACAGATCCTTTCGTAGTGCCTAGATTGCGTCCCACTTCGAAAGCGTCTGTGTCGGCCAGGCTCACTATCATTTGCCCGTCATGTGCCTCGATGTCGCGGACAAGGTTTTCCAGACCGGTCACGAGGCTTTCACCATTGGTGGCAACGGCCTGTTCCAGCGCATCTGGATTGGTGGCTAAAAAGTTGGTCGGGGCGAGCATATCAACAATCTGTCGTGTGAAGTAGTCTACCCGTTTGCGATCTCGATCTTCTAAGCCTTCGATGTCTTGCACCGCGTCCGTCATGGCCTGCGAGGTCGCGACATATTGCTGTTTTACGAAATTGAAATAGGGATGCGTATCCCACAATGGGTTCGAGAAACGGCGATCTTTCGGGGTGTCATCTTTTGGCGGCGTCAAGTCGCCCTTGGACAAACGGCTTTGCGCGTCCGCAAAATGCGCCAGCGTTTTGCCCCAATAGCCGATTTGATGCTCGATAATTTTTGCAGGATTGTTGACCATTTCGGCCGCATAAGCTGAAGCCGCCTTGACGAAGAGATCGTCGCTTGGGCCTTGCAACGCTTTGGGAATCGGTTTTGAGCGCGACATCGCTGCCGCAAGTCGCGTGGAAAGCTCTTCGATCTTGGTAATATTGGCGTTCATCACCTCCAAATCACGGATTTCACTGTCTTCCTTCAGCGTCATCTCGTCACCTCCCTAAATACTTTGCACTTGCAGCATTTAAATATACTGTAAGACTATGAGATCACGATAGCGCGACATTTCCAATAGGGAAGCGCAGCAAAGCCGAAACTTCGGCAGAACGGAGACCAGATGCGATTCATGGCAAGCTATGACTTAATGGAAACCCTACGGACCACCAACCAGTGGTTTGGGGCGACTGCTCAGGCGCTTGGTTCGTACCCTGCCGCCTCGATGACCGCGAACCCCGCGTTACAAATGATGGCCGCATGGGGCGAGGTCACGGAACGTTCTTTCGCGCGTATGGCGACCAAACCTGCTTGGGGCATTGGCAGCGTTGTTGGCGAAGACGGCCGCGATCACACCGTTGATGTTGATATCGAAGTCTCCAAAGCTTTCGGCGATTTGATCCACTTCAACGTGCAAGGCCGCGATGAGATGCCGCGCAAGGTTCTGATCGTTGCACCTATGTCTGGCCACTACGCCACATTGCTGCGCTCAACTGTTGTGTCCCTACTGCCAGATTGCGAAGTCTATATCACAGACTGGCACAACGCCCGTGACATTCCAGTTTCTGAAGGCAAGTTCGATATCGAAGATTACACGCTCTATCTTGTTGAATTTTTGAAATATATGGGTCCACAAACTCATGTGATTGCCGTGTGCCAACCAGCCCCTTTGACCTTGGCAGCGACCGCCTATTTGGCCGAAGAAGATCCCGCGGCGCAGCCCCGTACGCTCACATTGATCGGCGGCCCCATCGATCCAGATGCGACACCAACCGATGTGACAGACTTTGGCAACCGCGTCACAATGGGCCAGCTTGAGAACAGCCTGATCCAACGCGTAGGGTTCAAATACAAAGGCGTTGGGCGTAAAGTCTACCCCGGCCTTTTGCAACTTTCCTCGTTCATTTCGATGAACGCCGAAACCCACGCAAAAGCCTTTACCGACCAAATCAGCCGCGTTGCCAAAGGCGAAGCCGGCGACCAAGACAAGCACAACAAATTCTACGACGAATACTTGTCTGTCATGGATATGACCGCTGAGTTTTATCTCTCAACGGTGGACCGCATTTTTAAAGGCTTGGAAATCGCAAAAAACGAGTTTGTCGTAAACGGTAAGAAAATCGACATCGGCAAAATCACTGATGTTGCTGTGAAAACCGTCGAAGGCGAAAACGATGACATCTCTGCACCTGGTCAATGTGTAGCTGCCTTAGATCTGTGTACTGGCCTGCCAGACAGCAAAAAGGCTTTCCACCTTGAGCCAGGCGCAGGTCATTACGGGATTTTCGCAGGCAAAAGCTGGCGCAACAACATTCGGCCATTGGTTTTAGACTTCATTGATCAGAACTCTGGGCCGCGCGTTGTGGGAGGCACACAATCGACCCCCAAAGCGAATGAAAAAAAGAAACCGGATACAAAAAAGGCAAGCTAAGCTTAGCGTAAGACCAACGGCGCTTCGATCTTAAGCCAAGATTGAAGCGCCCGAGACATCGCACGCGGTGTCTCTAGCATCGGCAGATGACCTGCACCATCCAACAGTACATACTCGGCACAGGCCATCAGTTCAGCCATGAATTCTAGGCGACGCGGCGGCACAATCGTGTTTGCAGCCCCTCCGATGACCATGCAAGGCAAACGCGCTCGACGCAGCACTTTTTGCATATCTGGTCGACGTTGGATGATCTTGGATTGACGCAAATAGGTTTCAACACCGACTTCCATCGCCATATCAATCCAGTGGTCGCGGATGGCATTGCGATACTCTGAATCTGCCAGGGTCGTGCTTGGCATCTCTTCCATCAGAACCTCACCCAAACGCCCTGCTTTCGCGCGGACCATACGAGGTTCGCGAGCAGCTGCCGCACTAGGCGTTTCCCCTTGGGCTGACGCACAGATCAAAGCAAGCCGTGTCACCCGATTTGGCGCGCGGCGTAAAATTTCAGTGGCCACTGTCGCCCCAAGGTCATGCCCAGCAATTGCGAAGGTTGGCGGGGCTGTGGCCAAGACGGATTCGGCCATTTCCTCAAGAGTGTTACCAAGTAAAGGTGCGACTTGAACCGCGTGCGCGCCACTTAAATCTGCAACTTGATCTACAAACACGCGTCCATCAGCCATAAACCCAGGTAGCAAAACCACAGCTTCGTTCATTTTTCGCCCCGCTCTAAAAACAACTCCCCCTCAAATTGCGAAGGATCGCCCGAGCGTCAAGCGCTCAAGCGACACCAAAGCCGATATCCGCGCACATAGGTCGTCACAAACGCGACAACACCTCTGAAATGGCATTTTTAATGACTTCCATACAAACCGGCGTAGAAAAACTGTGATCTGCCCCTTTGAGAAATTGCAATCGCACATCATCGCCATCTGAATGATCTAACAAATTGAGAGCCACCGACCGTCTCACCGAAGTGTCCTGCGTGCCTTGCAAAAAGCGTACAGGAAAGGGCAGCGGCAAGGGCGCGCGCAGCACCAAATTGTTGCGCCCATCTTCGATCAATTTGGCAGTAATCGGATAGGGTTCACCATAATCTGACGGCAAAAGCACAACCCCGTTGTCTTTCAGTTCTGCCTTTTGAACAGGCGTGAACCCCGCCCACATACTGTCTTCCGTGAAATCCGGTGCAGCGGCAATGCCCACCAGCCCTGCAACCTTTTGCGCTATTTTTTGGGTCAACAACAACGCAATCCAGCCGCCCATCGAGGATCCGACAAGCACCTGTGGCCCATCGGTCAACGCCTCAATCGCGGCCTGAGCATCCTCAGCCCATTCGCCGATGCATCCATCCCTAAACACGCCATCGCTTTGGCCGTGTCCCGAATAATCAAATCGCAAAAACGGACGCCCTTGTGCTATGGCCCAAGTCTCAAGTTTGATAGCTTTCGTGCCGTCCATGTCAGACATAAATCCGCCAAGAAAAACGATGCCGATGCCGATGCCCGCGCTTTGATTATAAGCGATGCGACGCCCCGACGGTGTGTTCAAATACTCTGTCATAACACCTCAAATGTTCTGGAATTTCTGAAGTAACGCTTGTGCAAGTTCAGGGAAAGCCAAACCTAGCGCTCAGCCCACACTTTGCGCCAACACGCGGCTGATCGTGGTCAGGCTTTGCCCCGATTGATCTTGCCACGTGTTAAACGCGTCCTGAACCGCGCGCATGGCTGATTTCGATGTTGGCGCTTTGTCGATCACGCCTTCGGCCACCAATCGCGCCACAACATCCCGAGTCAAAATGAAGCTCTCTTTGCCCATATTGCGCAGCACGTATGCGCCAGTATTGCCGCCCAAACGCGATCCTTGAGATTTCAACCACGCCAGCAATCCGATATAATCGTCATTGGGCCAATCGCCGATCTTGCGTCCAAAGCTGCCAACTTCAGCTTCGACCTGTTGAATGAAAATCGCGTTCTCGTGGATGGCGCGTACTTTTGGCGCGCTGCGAATGATCCGGCGATCCCCAAGCAATTCATGAAACCAGTCTTCAGACATATGAGCGATACGATTGACGTCAAAACCATGAAAGGCCTCGGTCATTTCTTGTGCTTTGGCTTGTATCACCTTTGTGGACATGCCCGTCGCCATGATACCAAAAGACATCCTTCGCAGCCAATCGGCCCCTGAAAGCGCCGCAAGCTCATCAGCAGTTTTTGGCGCCTCGATACCATCAAGCACCAGACCAAAGCCGCCTTTTCGTTCCACGGCAATCATCAGAATATCGTCATATGAGCGCATGAGCCCCTCCACGTCTGGTCCACATCCTGCGCGTTTGCATCTTTCGGTTCAAGCGGTTTAGACAGATCCGATATATTGATGCACCTGATCAAATATATCCGCGTTGACATTAGCCTGACAGAGAGCGAAAAAGCGCAAACATATGACCCGCAACCGGGCGCTTAGTAGGCGCCAAAACGACGAGGAACGCCCAGATGGCCCCAGTCACAAATAATCCAGCCACAGATACTCAAATCAAACTCACTCTTCCCGATGGCTCTGTTCGCGAATATGACGCCGGCATCACGCCGGGCGAAGTGGCCACAAACATCGCGACCTCGCTTGGTAAAAAAGCGATCTCTGCCACGGTAAACGGCGCGCATTTCGATCTGCAATGGCCGATCCATGCCGACGCAGACATCGCGATCCACACCTTGCAAGATGATACTCAAGCGCTTGAGCTGATCCGCCACGATTTGGCGCATATCATGGCCCGCGCCGTGCAGGCGATTTGGCCAGACGTCAAAGTGACCATCGGCCCTGTGCGCGATTACGGTTGGTTCTATGATTTTGACCGCAAAGAGCCCTTCACTCCCGAGGACCTTGGCACGATTGAGGCCGAGATGAAGAAAATCATCAACGCACGTGACGCTGTTAAAACAGAAACGTGGGACCGCGCCCGCGCGATCAAGTTTTACGAGGACGCAAATGAGCCGTTCAAAGTCGAGCTGATCCACAAGATTCCTGAGGGCGAAGACCTACGGATGTATTGGCATGGCGACTGGCAAGATATGTGTCGCGGTCCGCATTTGCAAAGCACCGGCCAAGTCCCTGCGGATGGGTTCAAATTGACTCATGTTGCCGGAGCCTACTGGCTGGGCGATAGCGCGCGTCCAATGTTGCAGCGCATCTACGGCGTCGCGTTCAAAAACCGCAACGACCTAAAAGCCCACATGACCATGTTGGAAGAGGCTGCCAAACGCGACCACCGTAAACTGGGTCGCGAAATGGACCTGTTCCATATGCAAGAAGAGGCCCCAGGCCAAATCTTCTGGCACCCAAATGGTTGGAAAATCTACACACAGCTGCAAGACTACATGCGCCGCATGCAAGAGACAGACGGCTATGTTGAGGTGAACACTCCTCAAGTGGTGAACCGCGTGCTGTGGGAAAAATCCGGTCACTGGGACAATTATCAAGAGAACATGTTCATCGTTGAAGTCGACGAAGAGCACGCCCGCGAAAAAACAGTGAACGCGCTCAAACCGATGAATTGCCCGTGTCACGTGCAGGTCTACAACCAAGGTTTGAAATCTTATCGCGACCTGCCGCTGCGTATGGCTGAATTCGGGTCATGTAACCGTTATGAGCCCTCAGGCGCTTTGCACGGGATCATGCGTGTGCGTGGGTTTACTCAAGATGACGCGCATATTTTCTGTACAGATGATCAGGTCGAAGACGAGACCAAGAAATTCGTAACCTTCCTTGCAAAAGTCTACGCCGATCTTGGGTTTGATCAATGGAAAGTAAAACTGTCCACGCGCCCTGAAAAACGTGTTGGCACCGAAGAAAGCTGGGACGCGGCCGAAGAAGCCTTGGCCAACGGAATAAAAGCTGCGGGTTATGCCTATGAGATCCAAGAGGGCGAAGGCGCGTTCTACGGGCCAAAACTTGAATTCGTATTGACCGATGCGATTGGCCGTGACTGGCAATGTGGCACGCTGCAGATCGACCCGAACTTGCCTGAGCGTCTGGATGCCAATTATATCGGTCAAGATGGCAACAAGCATCGCCCCTTGATGCTTCACCGCGCTGTTTTGGGCTCGTTTGAGCGATTCATCGGCATCTTGATCGAATCTCACGCGGGCAAATTGCCATTCTGGTTGGCCCCACGTCAGGTTGTTGTGGCGACGATTATTTCGGATGCGGATGACTATGTGCATGAAGTTGTTGCCCAACTGCGTGCGGCTGGTGTGCGCGCTGAGGCAGACACCCGCAATGAAAAGATCAATTATAAAGTCCGCGAGCACTCTTTGGGCAAGGTTCCTGTAATATTGGCCGTAGGTGCGCGTGAAGTCGAAGAACGCACTGTTTCAGTGAGACGCCTTGGCGAGAAACAAACGTCTGTCTCGCCACTGGATGAATTGGTTGAAAAACTCACAGCCGAAGCACTTGCCCCTGACTTTAAGTAAATCGTAACCCATTGAAAATAAAAGAAGGCGGTCAGGGTTTGGCCGCCTTTTTTATATCTTGATCATGGGCAACTCACGTTTTCGTTTGTTACAATCCCTGACACACGCGTGGGACACAGGCCTGTGAATGGCATAACGCGTTTCTTTGGGCCAAGTTGTCCTCACCGCCAAACACGGCGCAAACGCATAACACTTAGGGAGACTATCAATGTCCAAACACACAAAATCACTCGCTCTTGCTGGCGCTCTTGCCGCTGCTCTTTCTGCTCACGCAACAACAGCATCTGCACAAGACGCAACTGAAAAATGTTACGGCGTTTCTCTTGCAGGCGAAAACGACTGTGCAGCCGGCCCAGGCACAACATGTGCAGGCACTTCTAAAGTTGATTACCAAGGCAACGCTTGGTCTTTGGTTCCAGCTGGCACATGTGCAACAATGGAATTGCCAGCAGCAGCTGACGGCATGATGCGCCACGGTTCCATGGAAGCTCTTGATCGCGACATGGCGTCCTAAGCTAAAAAATTCAGGTCGTCGCGCCTATGCGCGGCGACCACAACCCAAAGGGGGAAACATCATGACGCTTGGCGTAAATTCTTTGCCGAACGGCGTTGGTGTCGGCTACAAACCTCAACACTTCTCTGACATTTTAAACGCTCCAGCCCCAGTCACTTGGCTTGAAATTCATGCCGAAAACTACATGGGTGCCGGTGGCCGTCCCTTGGCGCAATTGCGAGCCTTGTCAGACCAATTCCCAATTTCCGTGCATGGCGTTGGCCTGTCGATCGGTTCCGAAGGGCGCCTAGATCCTGATCACCTTGAACGCCTCAAGCACCTGAACGATTGGCTCAAACCTGCCTCGTTTTCCGAACATTTGGCGTGGTCGACCCATGACATGGGATTTTACAACGACCTCTTGCCCCTGCCCTATACAGAAACAACGTTGAAAACGGTCTGCGATCACATCGATGAAGTCCAAGATAAATTGGGGCGAAAAATGTTGCTTGAAAATCCCTCCAGCTATTTGGCCTTTTCTGAGAGCAGTATGGATGAGATCGCCTTTTTACGCGAGGTCACCACGCGTACAGGCTGCGGGCTTTTGCTGGATGTGAACAACGTCTTTGTCTCTGCCACCAATTTGCAGATGGATGCCCGCGCGTATATCGACGCCTTTCCACTGGATAAAGTGGGCGAAATTCACTTGGGCGGTCATGATGAAGACGAGGACGATCACGGCGCGCCCTTGTTGATCGACAGTCATGGACGCGAAGTGGCTGATCCCGTTTGGGCCCTCTACGCGCACACGATTGCAAAAGGCGGCATCAAACCCACTTTGATCGAATGGGATACGGACGTCCCTGACTGGTCAGTTTTGGTCGAGGAGGCCAAGCGCGCTGCCGCTTATATATCGCCGGTGCTGGTGTGAAAAATCTCGTCAGCCAATACGCATTCATCCAAGCAGCTATGAACCCAGACCTTGACGCTCCAAAGGGCATTGTTGGCCCTGATGGTATGCCCGCGCCCAAAAGGTTTTCGGTGTATCGCAACAATATCATCGTCAGCTTGAAAGAAGCTATGAATGACGGGTTTCCCGCCGTTGCATCCTTGGTTGGAGCAGCGTTCTTTGCCGCTATGAGCGACATCTATATTCGCCAAAACCCACCAAAATCACCCATTTTGGCTTTGTATGGCTTAGACTTTCCTAAATTCATTGCAGAATTCGAACCTGCCGCGTCATTGCCCTATCTTACGGATGTTGCACGTTTGGAATTTGCTTTGAGGCTTGCCTACCACTGTGCGGACTCAACGCCTGTGGAAGCTCAAGCCTTCACAAATGCAAATGTGCTCTCGGCCACGCTTTCATTTGCGCCGACGGTCAGCGCGATCCGATCCGATTATCCGATCACTCAGATTCGCGCGGCGGCACTGGGCGGTCCGCAACCAACGGGTGGCGCAGAAGACGTATTGATCACTCGGCCAGACCTAGATCCTATTGCAACAGCATTTCCAAGCGGAACTGCTGCAATCATCGACGCATTGCAAGCGGGCTTGCCCTTTGGCGAGGCCATTGAGGCCGGTCCCGAAGGACTTGATCTGCCCGCTTTTATCGGTGCCCTAATTTCAGGCGGCGCCATTACCAAATTGGAGTACGACAATGTTTGAACGAATTGAAACCGCCCTTGACCGCCTGAACGCCTTTACTGCCGCCAACTTGCCACTGTTGGCGCGCTTCGTTTTTGCCGCAGTGTTGGCGCGTTATTTTTGGGCTTCGGCAATGACAAAACTTGATGGAGTTTTCACGCCGGCTCTGGGTGCATATGCCCAAATTTTTCCGCGCCAGCTCGAGGCCGCAGGCTATAATACATCAGAATTTGGCGCATTTCACTGGTTGGTCATCATGGCCGGCACCTACGCGGAATTCATCTTGCCTGCCCTGTTGATCATCGGCTTGCTCACACGCCCCGCAGCTTTTGCCATGGCTGGATTTATAGTCGTGCAAAGCCTCACCGATATTGTGGGTCATCATGCAGACCCCGCCACAATCGGGCTTTGGTTCGACCGCGCCTCTGATGCATTGATATTGGATCAACGCGTTTTTTGGATGCTGGGGTTGATCACATTGATAGGTCTTGGCGCAGGGCCTTTGTCTGTTGATCAGCTTATCAAGAAACGCCTGTCTAAACAGAGCTAAACCTCTAGAGTGGCTTGGACATCTTTGCCCCAGCCTAAGTAAAGTCTGCCATCAAGATCGATCACCGGACGCTTCATAAGTGTTGGGTGATCGGAGAGCAACGCAATCGGTTCACGGCTGCGCTCGGCCTCATCAAGTCCACGCCAAGTCGTGGATTTTTTGTTGACCAATGCGTCGCCAAATTCAGCGTAAAAACGTTCCAATTGCTCAATTGAAAGCGGTTCTGCCCGGATATCTTGCAAAGTTGCATCCAAAGATTTCAGCGCCTTTCGGCAGGTATCGCACGATTTAATGCCGTAAACTTTGGTCATTTCCATCCCTCAGGTTCTGATCGAAAAGCTTTATTTCACGTAGATTTACGTGTTTTTAGATCATTTAGAAGCCCAAAATAGCAGCTTTTTCAATTTTTTTGACAATCGTTACAAACTTGTGGCTTGCGTTTGTACGGACTTGAGGCAGAATTATTATGTGACTGCTACCTTCTGGACGATCCGCTCGCACCCCGAGCAGCTATCCCCCTTGGAAGACTTAGCTGCACCGGAAGCCGCTCGTTGCGGCGTTGATATGAAAGGAAATAGCACATGCCAACAGGCACAGTTAAATGGTTTAACACAACAAAGGGTTTCGGCTTCATCGCACCTGATGGAGGCGGCAAGGACGTCTTCGTTCACATTTCCGCCGTGGAACGAGCGGGCTTGACCGGCCTAGCCGACAATCAAAAGGTTGGCTACGAGTTGATCGAGGGTCGTGACGGTCGTGAATCTGCAGGCGAGTTGCAGGCAATTTAAGCGCAAAACGACACCTTGAACTTTAGCGGCTCCCATCGCATGAAGGGGGCCGTTTCATTTTGAGCCAAGGAGGCCTTTATGCCTACAATTTTATGTTTCGGAGACAGCAACACACACGGCCTTGCGCCGATTGTTGATTTTGAAAACCAAGACCCACGGTATGCGCGCCGCTGGCCTGTTGTTATGGCAGAAATGCTTGCCTGGGATCTTGTCGAAGAAGGGCTTCCCGGGCGGACGTTTCAGTTTCCTTGTCCGATAATGGGCCCTCATATGGATGGCCGGATTGGACTGTTCATGGCGCTTGAAAGTCACGGGCCTATTGATGCCGTGACCATTATGCTTGGCACAAACGACCAGAAAGTCCATTTTGATGCCTCGCCTGCCGAAATCGTAGCAGGAGCCTCGCTCTTGATTGATGTCTGCATGTCCGATGAAATGCAGGCGCGCCATGGTGGTTTTGAGCCGATTTTAATCGCGCCTCCTGCCCCAGCTGAACGCGGTCTATTGGCCGATGAATTCGTAGGGGCAAATACAAAAGCCGAACAAGTGACTGAAGGTTTGCGTGACCTTGCACTTGCCCGTGATGTCACCTTTTTCAATGCTGGATCGGTTATTGAGACATCACAGACAGACGGTATTCATTTCGATGAAGCCGCTCATGAGATTCTGGGTAAAGCTATCGCGCAATTCATCATAGACGAAACTGCGACTGAATGAAATGATCGGCGCGCTAAGCTTATGTCACGGCGCGCGTGATCAACACACCAAGGGCTGCGGATGTTCCGGTCAGGACAGCGCCCCAAGTCACATCTACTGCGACCATCAATGGATCCCAGCGTGTAAGTGTGGCGTAGTTGGTGAACTCGTAGGTTCCGTAGGCCATCATTCCTAGCAGTGCCCCCTTGGCAAAAACGCCGATTATTGACCCCGTCTCGAAGTTTGGCAAAGACACGAAAAACAAAAGGCCGCCAATATAAGCCAAATAGAAAACAGCCGCTGGGCCCATTCTAAAATCTTGCAGCAACCAATCATCAAGACGTGCTTCAAAAATTGGGCGCATCACAGTTTTCAAAAAAACTGCATCCATGACCAAGAACACAATGACTGTCGAAATATAGAGAATGATGAGCTGCATAACGCCTCCTGTTAAAAGAGATACGCTTCACATCAGCTTTTGGATCACGTTCCGTCGAAGAAAAGTGGGCTTTTACCCATTGGGATCTGTGATGGCGTTTATAACGGTGTGGATCGGCGCACCGCTGGGGCCTCAGATTATTCCGTCGCGGTTGGCACGCCACAGCAAACAACGCCATTATAGCGGATCGGTTGCGTGCCCATTGAACAGAAATTTTCGACGTTTCTTTCTTAGGCGAACAGGGTGGCACTTGGGCTATACGCTTGGGTTTCTGTTGCAAACGCGGAGGTGAATACCGCGATCAATGAAAAGGCAACTAACGTAGATTTCAAGATCATTTCTATATTTCAAACGCTCAACCCTCTCCCAGGCTAACCTACGGAGGTATGGTGGGTCAATTTTCGTTTACCACGAAATGATCCTATTGTTTGCAAATCAGAGACAATCTAACGTTTACGTACCAATTCAACCAATTCACATTTGGGATCAGCTGAACGGTGGACGCAGCGGCCAATTTCGACCCATTCGGCAGGATCAAATTCGGGGAAAAAGGTCTCGGCCCCTTCGACTTCTAAATCGACTTCGGTGATCAACAACCTATCAGCCATAGGCAGCATAGCGTCATAAATACCAAACCCGCCCATGCCATAAATCCGCGCATAGATGCTTTGTTCAGCAAATGAAATCGCATCCTCAAGCGTTGAAAACACGTGTTCATGGTCAACGCCTTGGCTGGAAACCACAAGATTTAGCCTATTTTTGAGCGGCTTGAACGGCAAGCTGTCCCAGGTGTTGCGCCCCATAATGCAGGCACCGCCCATGGTTTCGCGTTTGAAAAATCCAAGATCTTCAGGCGCATACCACGGAATTTCATTGTCTTTACCGATAGCCCCGTTGCGGTCGCGGGCGACGATCAATGTCATCATTTAAGAGGTCCTTTAAACAGCGACAGGCGCTTTGATCATGGGATCAGGATCATAATTGAGCACCTCGAAATCCTCATATTTGAAATCAAACAGGGATTTCACATCGGGGTTCAACCGCATCTGCGGCAGGGCTTTTGGGGGACGCGACAGCTGCAGATCGACTTGTTCCAGATGGTTCAAATAGATATGCGCATCGCCAATGGAATGAACAAAATCACCGGGATCATAGCCCGTAACTTGCGCTAGCATCAGCAACAACATGGAATAAGAGGCGATATTGAACGGCACGCCAAGGAACATATCAGCAGAACGTTGGTATAGCTGAAGGTGGAGTTTCCCGCCCAAGATTTTGACCTGCCAAAGCGTATGACAGGGCGGCAAAGCCATGTTTGGCACATCAGCGGGGTTCCATGCGGAAACCATCAAACGGCGGCTGTCAGGCGATGCTTTGATCATATCCAACAGGTTTTGAATTTGATCGACGGAGTTTGCAATAAACAAAGGCTCCCCATTCAAAGTCTCGTTGGTTTTCTCAAGTGCCGGAAACCGACGCCATTGATGGCCGTAAACCGGACCAAGATCGCCGTTTTCATCGGCCCATTCATCCCAGATTGAGACGCCATTGTCTTTGAGGTATTTGATGTTTGTATCGCCAGCCAAAAACCACAAAAGTTCATGCATGATCGATCTCAGGTGCAATTTTTTGGTGGTCACCAGCGGAAAACCATCGGCCATGGAATAACGGGCCTGCAGTCCGAAATATGAAATCGTTCCGGTGCCAGTGCGATCGGTTGTCCGTTCGCCTTTTTCCAAAATGGTTCTTAACTGATCATGATACTGCTGCACCTGTTGCTCCCCAATTGGCGTTGCCCGACATTTGTAGGGACAATCTTGCAAAGTGCAAAGGGGCTGTTCGATGTTTCAGCTTAGATTCTGTTTGCCCTTGCGCTAAGGTTTAACAAAGACACAAAGGAAGTCAGCTATGAAATATCTACACACGATGGTGCGCGTAAAAGATTTGGAAAAATCCATGGCGTTTTTCGAGCTCTTGGGCCTGAAAGAAATCAAACGCTCCGACCACGAAGCTGGACGCTTCTCGCTTATATTCATGGCGGCAGAGGGCGACGAGAATTGCCCAGTTGAGTTGACCCACAACTGGGATGGCGATGACGCTTTGCCAGCTGATGGACGGAACTTTGGCCATTTGGCGTATGAGGTCAAAAATATCTATGAGCTTTGCCAAACGCTTATGGACAATGGCGTCACCATCAGTCGCCCGCCACGCGACGGGCACATGGCGTTTGTACGCTCGCCTGACAATATTTCGATTGAGCTATTGCAAGAGGGTGAAGCACTCGCACCAGCTGAACCTTGGGCATCGATGCAAAATACCGGTCACTGGTAGGCATCTGAGGATGACATCTGACGCCACAGGCGCCTAAATTTGACAAAAAAATGGCGCTCTCGCACTTATCGGCGGGGGCGCTTACATATGAAATTAGGGTATTTTAAGAGCTGTGCGACGGAATGGACATTCTGTCCAAAATCACGTCGTTTAGTAAATGTAGCGGATTTGATCAGTCCAATACCGTTCAACACGGCGCAAGGATGTGTTGATTTCGTCGATATCCGCTGGGGTCAAAACAGCTTTCTTTTCAAGGCCCTCTGCGTGGCGCTCGAACAGGTCTGTGACTGTATCGGACACATGACGGCCCTTTTCTGTCAGCTTTACGCGCACAGAACGGCGATCGATTTCGCAGCGCTGATGGTGCATATACCCCATATCAACCAATTTTTTCAGGTTATAGCTGACATTCGATCCCTGATAGTATCCGCGGGATTTCAGTTCGCCTGCCGTCACTTCATTTTCGCCCACATTGAACAATAGAAGCGCCTGTACGGCATTAATTTCGAGAACGCCAACACGTTCGAATTCGTCCTTGATCACGTCAAGAAGAAGTCGATGTAACCGTTCCACCAAAGATAGGGCCTCTAGATATTGGCCCATAAAAGTTTCGTTCGATTTTGAAATCGTTGAATGCATACTCATTAGCAACTCCGCCTTAAGCTTGTAGGCGTTCACTTTGACTGCAATTTCCCAAAATTCAGTTAAACGTCGTCGCTTTTTTTATAGAAAGTGTATTCAGCGCGCGATGGTTAACCGAAATCAACATTCCGAAACAAATTCATACGCTTGTTTGGCGCATTATTTACGATCAACCGCCGTGTGCAACGCCTGTTTTGTCGGCGAAGGCCAGCATCAAATCCAGCGTTGGTTTGAGTTCAACAGGGACCTCGTGCTGCCCCGTTGCCCAAGCCAAAAGGTCTTGGTCATGCTCAGACATCAGCATCTCGAAATCATCAAGCTCTTGTGGTGTCATCAAAGCCAAATGCGCATCCGCATAACCGCCGATCAAGAGATCCATTTCCTTGATCCCGCGACGCCAAGCACGAATTTTCAGACGTTTCAGGCGATGTTCACCTGTCTCTTTTGGGGCTTCAATAAGTTCTGGTGCTGGCATGTCGGTCTCCATTTTGCACAGTTTTTGCACTTTGCCCCCCTGATGTGCAAGGGACGTCTTGGCGCGGTTGGATTGCAGGTCTATCAATAGTGCGAAACTCAATCCCAAAAGGTGCTCTTATGTCATTCCTGTCCGAAACCCTCGCCCGCGTCAAACCTTCCCCTACAATCGCGGTCACGACGAAGGCGCAGGAACTGAAAGCAGCCGGATTGGACGTGATTGGTCTGGGCGCAGGTGAGCCTGATTTTGACACGCCCGAGAACATCAAAGCGGCAGCTGTGCGCGCGATTGAGGCGGGCAAAACCAAATACACCGCTGTCGATGGCATTGTTGAGTTGAAACAGGCGATCTGCGCGAAACTCAAGCGTGACAATGGGTTGGACTATGAGCCCAAACAGGTGTCTGTGTCCTCAGGCGGCAAACAAGTGTTGTACAATGCCTTGGTCGCGACTTGTAACCCAGGCGACGAAGTGATCATCCCAGCGCCCTATTGGGTGTCCTACCCCGATATGGTTTTGTTGGCTGGCGGCACACCGGTGGCTGTTGAAGGCACATTGGCGAACAACTTTAAGATCACCGCAGATCAGTTGGAAGCCGCGATCACACCAAAGACAAAATGGCTTATTTTCAACTCGCCTTCGAATCCTACAGGCGCGGGTTACAACCGCACAGAGTTAAAAGCGCTGACAGATGTCTTACTGCGCCACCCGCATGTTTGGGTGATGACCGATGACATGTATGAGCACCTCGCCTTTGATGGCTTTGAGTTCTGCACCCCTGCTGAAGTGGAACCGAAGCTTTACGATCGCACGCTTACCATCAACGGCGTGTCCAAAGCCTACGCGATGACAGGCTGGCGGATCGGCTATGCGGCGGGTCCAGTGGAATTGATTGGCGCGATGCGCAAGGTGCAGTCGCAATCCACATCGAACCCCTGCTCTATCTCGCAGTATGCGGCTGTTGAAGCCTTGAACGGCCCACAAGATTACTTAGCCGTGAACAATGAGACCTTTGTGCGTCGTCGCAATTTGGTGGTGTCGATGCTCAATGACATCGATGGCGTCACCTGCCCGACACCGGAAGGCGCGTTTTATGTCTATCCCGACATCACGGGCTGCATCGGCAAAACGTCGAAAGCGGGCACCGTGATCACCAATGACGAAGTGTTTGCGACCGCGCTTTTGGAAGAAACTGGCGTGGCTGTAGTGTTTGGCGCGGCCTTTGGTCTAAGCCCGAATTTCCGCGTGTCTTACGCAACGTCTGATGAAGCGCTTTTGGAAGCCTGCACACGCATTCAGACCTTTTGCGCCGCTTTAAGCTAGTCAATGTATGGCCGTTCGGCTTTGGGGCTGTTAGCATGGCCCCAAAGCGGATGATCCGTGACATCGACACTGGGTGGCGCCCAAGAAACAATCGAGATTTGGCATGAGTGCAGAACTGCCCGACTACTATTT
The DNA here is from genome assembly GCF_038899935.1 of Pacificibacter sp. AS14. Lineage (NCBI taxonomy): Bacteria > Pseudomonadati > Pseudomonadota > Alphaproteobacteria > Rhodobacterales > Roseobacteraceae > Pacificibacter > Pacificibacter sp. AS14. Next base: position 30,416 of record NZ_JBBMQI010000004.1, on the reverse strand, counting down.
CCGAGTGCGTGAGAACGGCGCTTTTGTTTACCGTGTGGACACAGAGAACCGCCAACGTCGCATCGAGATGGACCAAATCGCGGTTGTGAACATAAAAAACGGTGATGTGAAACCGCATGGCGGGCGTGAGCTATCTGGGCAAGATATGTTGGCGATAGACAACTGGATGACGGACCGCGTTGCCTTGCTCGCGCAGCGTGACATTGACGACATTCACCGCGCTGTGGATTACCTCAACCTTACAACGCACTGGACGCAATCGCGCGCCACGCCGGATCAGCTTGAAAACGTCACCGACGCGCTGTTGATGGCAATGCATGATCTGCGCACGGTTTTGGTGCGCAAGAAAGCCGATCGCATCTTGAAAAAGGACGATTGATCGCCCTTAGGTTGCCGTATTGATCCGAGACTTGTAGCGCCAAAAGCGGATACCCATCAAGATCCACGAAACGGTAAGACCGACCAAAAGGCCGACCCAAACGCCGCTAGCGCCCCAATTGATCACAAATCCAAACACATAGGCCACGGGCAATCCGACGGCCCAATAGGAAAACGTCGCTTGCCACATCGGCACCGTGGTATCTTGCAAGCCGCGCAGCAATGACAGCGCAATCACCTGCCCGCCGTCTGAGAATTGAAACAGCGCCGAGAACACCAAAAGCATCGCGCCAATGCGCAGCACTTCAGCACGTGCAGGCTCGTCAGGCGCAATAAACAGACCGACCAAAGGGTCCGCTAGGGTCAGATAGACAAGACAGGTCACCGCAGCCATAGCGAATGACATACAGGTCACCACAAAGGCTCCGCGGCGCAAATCAGCCTCGTCACCGCGCCCAAACGCGTTGCCCGCACGGATGGTGGCGACCTGCGCCAAGCCCAGCTGCATCATAAAGGCGATGGCCGATAGCTGCAGCGCAATGCCGTGAGCCGCCAAGGCGGTGATGCTGATCCAGCCCATCATCACGGCTGCAACGTTGAACAGACTGACTTCGGCCAAAGAGGTCAGACCGATGGGGAGCCCCATCTTGAACACCATGCCAAAGACGTCCCAATCGGGTTTGAACATATTGCGAAACAACTCGTATTCGGGCGTGGCACATTGCGCATAAACGACCAAACCGATCATCATCAGCGTGCTGACGACCAAAGACGCCCAAGCCGCCCCTGCCATTCCCAGTTCAGGCATACCTAAATTTCCGAAAATAAACAGATAGTTGAGCCCTGCGTTGACCACCACAGCCGCCAGAACTGCCAACAAAACGACGCGGGTCCGTTCCAGCGCTGAGAAATAAGACCGAAAAACCTGCACGATCAAAGCGGGGATCATCTCGAACCCTGAGATCATCAAATAGGGCTGCGCCAATGCGGCGATATGCGGTTCTTGGCCCAGCGCGATCAACGCCGCCTCAGAGAACAAAAAGATCGGATAAACCATTACCGCAACGATGACCGAAATCCACATCGCCATGCGGGTGGCACGGCGCACCAAAGTGGTGTTTTGCGCGCCCAAAGCTTTGGCCACGATCGGCATGACAGCAAAAGCAAAACCGCCAAGCAAAATAAACGTCACGAACCAGTAGCCAGCCGCCAAGACAAGTGCCGCCAACTCATCCAGCCCGTACCAGCCCATCATGATGACATCCGTCATATGCACCGCAAACTGCGCTAAGTGACTGCCTACAAGTGGCAAGCCAAGCGTCAAAACGGCACGTAAATGCGTGCCGTAGCTGCGTTGCGGGAAAGCGCTGTGATTTGTTTCGGGCTGAATGTCTAACTGTGTCATAGCCAGCCTATACGTCTAAAAACTTAGACCGCCGAGTCAAAAATGAGTGCGGTGACCCGATAAATTCAAATGCATCACATCACAATCTGTGACGGGTTCAGAGATCAATTTCATCACGCCAATTGTAAACAGGGTTAAACCCAAGCAGATTCTTGGCCTTTTTGATCGAAAAGAATGTCTCATCCTCCCCCATTTCACTTGCCTGCGGCACCCCTTGGTAAAAGCGTTCTATGATCTGGGATGTGTTCAAAGCAACAGAATGGCCTTCATTGGCGGCATTGAATATTTGAAACCCAAGCCCATCTTTGTGCAGCATCAAATCAACCATCTGCCCCAGATCCCTTGCATCGATATAGGCAAAGAAATTGCGCCGGCGCATATCAGGATTGGCAACATAGGCGGGAAAATTTTGCGCATACTCATGTGGCTCGATCACGTTGTTGATGCGAATGCCATAGATGTCAAATCCTGAGCGCTGGTGAAAAGATTTCGCCGTGACCTCGTTCACAACCTTGGACATCGCATAGCTGTCTTCAGGCACAACAGGGTGCTGTTCGTCGAGCGGGATGTACTCAGGCTTGCGCTCGCCGTCGGCGAAACACACACCGTATGTGGTCTCAGAAGAGGCGAAAATTATTTTTTTGATGCCAAGTTTCACAGCCGCCTCAAGCACGTTATAGGTGCTTATGGTGTTGACGCGAAATGTCTCGTTGTCAGGTTTGAGCAAGATGCGCGGAATGGCTGCGAAATGCACGACAGCATCGAATTTGGGCACGCCTGTTCCGGGGTCAAGTTCATCGAAATTTGCATAAGATGTCAACGCGTTGAACACCTGTCCGCTGTCCGTGATGTCAACGGTTAGATTGTCGACGCCCGCATAATCAAGCGGAACCAAGTCGGCGTTCACGACGCGGTGCCCCCGCTCCATAAGGTAAGGCACAACATGTTTGCCGGCTTTGCCTGATCCGCCGGTAAAAAGTATACGCATGGCTTACTCCCAATTGTCTTTGCTGTTGCCCTATTTGGCTTAACGACGTCGCGCAGGGCGCAGTTTGGTCACGTCAAAGCCATTCCATATCAAAATATCGCGCGCCGCTTTGCGTTTGTCAGACGGGATCTCAAGGCTGCGGCTGAGCACATGCGCTTTGCCGGTCGGCGTCGCGATCACAGCGACATCATAGGTCTGATCAACCCATAGAACCCATAACGCATCGCCAGCAAACTCGAACCGCCCAGGCCCCACACGCTTGGCCACTCCACGCCGCAAATTACCATCGGAGCAAGGCCCTTCGGAGAGGATCATGTCGCCGTTTTTTTGCTGACTAAAGGTCACGGCCCCAAGCACGCAAGACGCGCCTTCAGGCACATAGGCTTCGACCTCATACCAACGCCCTGAAAACTTGGCAGGATCAAAATTTGCCATCGATGACATCGCGACACTCTGATCGCGTGTGCCTTGCGTTTGACTTGGCGCGCTTTGCAGACAGCCTGACACCGCAAAAGCAAGCGTCGCACAACACGCGCCGCGCAAGATCAATCCAGGCATAAAGTCACCTCACGCCCAGAGCTGTCCAAAATAGGGTTACAGCCGAACAAAGGCGTCACGGGCGCACAGGACTTGCTGCGCGCCAAGCATTGGCTGTCGCAATCTGTTGACTTGCGACACGACTTGCCCGCGTCTTTCGGAGTCTCGAAACACACTTTCAAACCTGCGAGCCCTGCGACCAAGTATTTACCACCTCTGGCCAAACAGCTTTGCTCCGCTTGGGCCGCGGCAGCAGGATTGTAACCAGCCAAACCGTAATCTTGCGTTTGCGAGGCGTCGTCTGATGGCACGCATGAGGCAAGCACCACAACCGCGGCCATCGCCACGAATTTAACGCGTGACATCAGGCCCATCAAAACGGCAACGCATTGGCGCGGTAAGCCGCTGTGATGTCTCCCAGCACATCACCGGACAATTCAAGTGTTGCACCGTCTATCGATTTTTTCAGCTGTTCCACTGACGTCCCGCCAATGATGGGCATCACTTTGAAAGGCCGCGTCAATGTCCAAGCAATCGCCATGGCCGTTGGATCAAGTCCGTGCTTGGTCGCCACATCAACATAGGCCTGTGTTGCGGCCCAAGTTTGAGGTGACGTGCGTCCGCCAAGGTTGCCGTTGATCGCCAAACGCGTCCCTTCGGCAATGGTGGTCCCGCCATTGTATTTGCCAGTTAAAAGACCGCAGCCCAAACAAGAATAGGCCAGCAACGTAAATTTCTCATGCACCGCCATCTCGCCAAGGTCGTTGTCATACATACGGCACAGCAGTGAGTATTCGTTCTGAATGGTCTCCATGCGCGGCCCGCCGGTTTCCTCGGCCACACGCAACCAATTCGCCATGCCCCATGCAGATTCGTTGGACGCACCAAAAGCGCGCACTTTGCCCGCCGCTTGCAACTCGGCCATTTTCTCGGTCACGGCACGCATATTGTCCAAAATCTGTTCTTTGGACGGTTGCTGTGATGGATCAAAGGTCCAGTGCTGGCGGAAATGATAGGATCCGCGATTTGGCCAATGCAATTGGTACAGATCAACGTAATCCGTCTGCAACCGCTTGAGCGAGGCCTCCAGATGGTTTTCAAGCGACGTCGGTGTGATCTCTTCGGGGCCGAAAAATCCAGGGCCCGCGATCTTGGTCGCAAGCACCCAGTCTTTTCGCTTTCCTGAGCGCGCAAAATATTCACCTATGATGGTTTCAGTGCCGCCAGCGGTCTCGGGGCGCACTGGGTTCACCGGATACATTTCTGCCGTGTCCATAAAAGTCACACCCGCATCTAAGGCGTGATCAATCTGCGCATGGCCTTCGCTCGATGTGTTCTGTGTACCCCATGTCATAGACCCCAAACAGATTTCGGATACTTTGATGTCGGTCTTGCCAAGTGTGCTGTAGCGCATGGATGCGTCCTCAAGTTCAGTCATAAAATGTCTGCGCTATCCTATTGGTTCGTTACCGGAACTCAAGCGACCATTAATAGATCACCTGTAAAGAAAACGTGGGACGTAAAACTTCGCTGACGTCCGACAAATAAGTCCACAAAACACAAGCCTCTGGCCCTTTTGTCCAAGGACCGTTAGGACAGGGAAAACAATTCTCATGACGCACCGCACGGGACATATCATGGCCAGAACTCTTATCACTTCCGCCCTGCCATACATCAACGGCATCAAACACCTTGGAAACCTTGTTGGCTCGCAATTACCTGCCGATCTGTATGCACGCTATTGTCGTGCGCGGGGTGATGAAGTCTTGTTTTTGTGTGCGACAGATGAGCATGGCACGCCTGCTGAAATCGCTGCACAAAAAGCCGGCAAACCCGTTGCAGAGTACTGCGCTGAATTGCACCAGATTCAGGCCGAAATCGCTGCAGGGTTCCGCCTGTCCTTTGATCATTTTGGGCGGTCCTCATCAGATCAAAACCGCAAGCTGACACAGCATTTCGCCAAACGCCTATTTGATGAAGGTCTTGTTGAAGAAGTTTCCGAGACCCAAGTCTATTCCGAAACTGACGGGCGTTTTTTGCCCGATCGCTACATCGAAGGCACCTGCCCCAACTGTGGCTACGATTCCGCGCGCGGCGATCAATGTGATGACTGCACCAAGCAACTTGATCCAACAGATTTGATCAATCCGCGCTCCACCATTTCTGGTGCCACGGATTTGGAAGAACGCGAAACCAAACACTTGTATTTGCGCCAATCCAAAATGCGCGATGCGCTCAACACTTGGATCGACGAGAAAAAAGACTGGCCGATCCTGACGACTTCTATCGCCAAAAAATGGCTCAACGATGGGGATGGCCTGCAAGACCGCGGCATCACGCGCGATCTCAAATGGGGCGTGCCTGTGCAAAAGGGCGATGCGCCATGGGAGGGCATGGAAGGCAAAGTGTTCTACGTTTGGTTCGATGCGCCGATTGAATACATCGCCTGCGCCAATGAATGGACCGATGCGAATGGCTTGGCCGACGCCGATTGGGAACGCTGGTGGCGTACCGACAAAGGTGCCGACGATGTGCGATATGTGCAATTCATGGGCAAAGACAACGTGCCATTCCACACTCTGTCATTCCCTGTGACGATGCTTGGCTCAAACGAGCCATGGAAAATGGTCGATTACATCAAATCGTTCAACTACCTGAACTACGATGGTGGGCAATTCTCGACCTCGCGTGGACGCGGTGTGTTCATGGACCAAGCCCTGTCGCTCTTGCCTGCGGATTACTGGCGTTGGTGGCTTTTGTCCCATGCCCCAGAAAGCTCTGATTCAGAATTCACTTGGGAGAATTTCCAACAGTCCGTGAACAAAGACCTATCAGATGTTTTGGGCAATTTCGTGTCTCGCATCACCAAATTCTGTCGCTCTAAATTTTCAGAAGATGTGCCTTCTGGCGGCACCTACGGTCCCGTCGAGGACGCTTTGATCGCAGATTTGACAGAGAAATTAAAAACTTACGAGACGCATCTATCAGACATGGAAGTGCGCAAGTCCGCCAATGCTTTGCGCGCAATCTGGGTTGCGGGCAATGAATATCTGCAAAACACAGCACCTTGGGCAACGTTTAAAACCGATCCAGAACAAGCCGCAGCGCAAGTCCGTTTGGGCCTCAATTTAATCGGACTGTATGCGCGCTTGTCTGCGCCCTTCATTCCCGACACGGCCGAAAAAATCAAAGCGGCCTTGAACATGTCCAACCTTGATTGGCCCACAGACATCGCAGCAACTTTGGATGAGTTCAAAGAAGGCCACGCCTTCACCGTGCCTGAAAACCTGTTTGTCAAAATTGACGACGACCAACGCACAGAATGGCAAGAAAAATTCTCCGGAAAACGCAAAGACTAACCCGCGTCGACTTGTGCGATTAAGATAAAATCGGACCCTCGCCTTGGCGGGGGTTCTCTTGCTGTCACACCCTTGAAAATTTGATCCGTGCTAGAGCGCCGCAGGGGCTTTTGCGCGTCAAGCGTTCCGCTTTCCAATATGACCCAAATAGTACTTTTTGCATCGCCCAGAGTTGACACAAGCGGTATTTTTCTTGACGTTTAACACAAGCTATATTGTGGGGCGACATAGCTATTCGAGCGTCTTTTCAAATTTCTTAAAGTTTTTTGTTACATGACACACGCTCTTGCTCCAAAGATCGCACACGTGCCGTCGGATCTTTAATCGCATTGGAGCTCAGTATGGCGTTTTTAGGAGGTGGGATCGTGACCTTGATCACTGATCCGAACCGGGCGGCAAGCACGTCAGATGTTGGCTCCCCGTCGTAAGCTCCATCCATTACCCGGCAGGCGATGCTCGCATCGCTGAGAGGGGGCGAGACACAAATCAACTGGACCGTCGACTTGATCCAAGAGCTCTGGCAGCACCGTCGGATCGCCAACGTCATCCGTGGTCAGATCAACGAAACGTAGTTCATTATTACGGTTCATACCCCGCTCCCGATCAATGCCGATCTCGCGCTCTTTTTCAGCGCTACGCTCGGGCTTCGCGCTCCTGCTCTCGAACATAATCGCAGGTCTCCTTGAGCGCGGTAAAGTCGGCGCAGCGCAACGCCTCGGCCAACCCGCCCAAGCATTGGTCGGCCACGTCCCGCGCGCGGGCATAGCTCTCGTGACAGAGGCCCTCAAAACAGTTCTGATTTGCTTTGCTTTGCGTGAGAATGCCGTTCTTACCAGAGAAATTAGAGCGCCAGGTTTTCGATTTTTTTCAACAAAATAGGCTCAAACCCGACCTCGGAGGCGGTGCAGCATCTGCCTAATCTTGACTTCAGACGACGACACGAGCGGCCCGCCACCAAACGCTGTTTTCTCTTATATTTAACATAACCATCATTGGAGAACGGAACATGTACGCCATCTACAGCACCCTGAAGGCAACAGATCGCGTCGATATCAGCGCAGGGGCGATCCGTGCAACAACGCCGGATCAGGGCAGGGCAAATTCGACGAACAGCGCCTCGTGGTCCGACGACGGCGTGCTATCGCCTTGCACCGCAGGCAGAACGGCGGGCGACGTGGCAGTGAGGCCCCGGCTGAAGATCCAGTCGATCTTGCCCAAGGGCCGAGTGCTGCCCTCGGCAAATCGCTGGGTCGGCGCGTCGGGTACGTTGGCGGCGCGCCAGTCGAATCCATGGCGTTCGAACAGATCGAACAGCGGTTCGAACGGTTGCGGGCGCAGGCGGCGCAATGGGTCGTCGCCCGGTTGCGCATCGCGAAACCCGTGGATGGTGCGCCCATAGGTCGAGGTGTTGAAATCGCCGCCGATCAGCACCGGTGCATCCGGGTCATACAACGCCAAAAGGTCCAGCAGGCGCGCCACCTGCCCAGCACGGTGCGCCGGGTCAGAATGGCTTTCCAGATGCAACCCGATCACGGTGACAGGCGTGTCGTTCAGCCTGACCTGTCCGCCGATGGCCAGGCGCCCGCCCAGGCGCGGTTCGTCACGGGCCCAACCGAACCATGTGCCTTCGGCCTCAAGCCGGAACAGCGCCGGGCGTTGCAGCGTCAGGCGCGACACGATGGCGTTGCCGTGAAACCCCAGTGCGTTCTGCGCCTCGCCCGCCGCCGTGCGTTCGCTGGAGGTGCCTCGGTCCAGCTCAACAAACTCGGCGCCATAGGCATAGCTTTGCCCCAGGGCAGCGGCCAGTTCGCTGGTACGGTGGGTGTTGCCAGTGCGTGCCATCCCCTTGTCGATCTCGGTCAGCAGCGCCACGTCGGCGCGCGCGTCGCGCAGGGTGTGGGCGATGGCATCCAGCGGGCGCAACCGCTCGACGTTCCAAGCCACGACGCGCAGGGTGTCGCGGGCGGCTGTCTGGGCAGCGGCGCCGCCGATTTCCACCTCGCGCAGGGCGGGCGTATTCGCCATCGCGGCGCGAAAGGAGGCCGTGTCGTCGGGGCCATCGCGCAAGGCGGCGCGGCGGGCGGGCGATATCTCGGTCAAGGCGGCCACAGTTGTGGTGCAGGGGGCAAGCGTCCAGTCGGTCATCACAACGCCTCCGCCACTGTGCGCGCGGCCCAGGCCACATCGTCGCTGGACAGCGTGTCGATCAGCCCTTCGCGCAGCCACTGTTGCACCTGCGGCCGCGCGTCCAACCCCGCCGCCGCCATAAGCGCTAGAGCGTCGGGGTTGTAAGCATGACAGCGGATCGCGATACCCGCGTCGTGCAGGGCGCGGGCGTCATCGGGGTGGAACACCGCCAAATCGATGCACAACTCGTCCAGCCCCGCCGACTGTGCCACGCCCACCGGATCACCGTGACGGGCATGGACAATCCCGCCGGTGGCCAACCCGGGAAGGCGCGCCTTGAGGTGACGCAGATACACATGGTCGAACGAAATCGCCATGACGTGCGACAGGCTTTCGGTGTCGGCCAGCACCTGGACCAGACGGTCGGTGTACTTGGGCAGGTTACGTTTTTCCTTTACCTCGATTTCCAGCCCCAACCCAATCTCGTGCGACAGGGTCAAAACCTCGCTCAGAGTGGCAATACGCTCGCCTGCGAAGGCGCTGTCGAACCATGACCCGGCGTCGAGGGCGCGCACCTGCGCCAGCGTCATGTCGGCGACGATGCCAGTGCCGTCGGTGGTGCGATCCACGCTCAGATCGTGGATCACTACGATTTCACCGTCGGCGGTCAGCACGGTGTCGATCTCGGCTGTGGTGCCCCCCATATCGCGGTTGACGCGCAGGGCGGCAAGGGTGTTCTCGGGCGCGCCGACAGAATGGCCGCGATGACCGCAGACATGAACAAAGCCGTTTTGCGCATAACGCCAATACATTGAAAACTCCTTCAAAGTTTACCCATTCCCGAAGCCATCACATCGTCGCGCAGCACCCGCTGCGCCAGAAAGAACACCACCAGCATGGGGGCCAGCAGAATGAACGTCACAACCGCGGCGGTGGGAAACACGATCACCCGGCCGCCCAGATAGGTCCACAGAATCACCGGCAGCGTTTGGACAAAGGGCGCACCGATGATGAACGTCTTTTCGAATTCCTCGAACGACGCCACAAAGGTCAACAGCCCCCCGGCGATGAACCCGGGCCAGGCCAGCGGCACAAGGATATGGCGTGCGAGCGACAATGGCCCCGCGCCCAGACTGCGCGCCGCCGCGATCACGTCGTTCGGGATGCTTTCAATCGTGGCAGTCAGGACGCGCACCATGAACGGCAATGTACCCACGGTTTGCACCAGGATCACGCCGGGCACCGTATACACCAGATCAAGCCGGAAAAACATCGTGCCAATCCCCACGGCTACGATTATGCCGGGCACGATCAGCGGGGCAAGGATGAAAAGTTCAACAGCACGCTTCATGCGAAAGGGCAGTTTCGCCAAGGCATAGGCCGTTGGCAGGGCCAGAACCGCTGTCAACAGCGTGACCGCGACGCCGATGCCAATGGACAGGCAAAGCGCCTTGGCGATGGCCGGATTGGTCGTCGCGTCACGCCAGTGATCGGTGGCCAGGGACGGCGGCAGGATGTCGGGGGCGAACCACCCCGTGGCGGGGTCCATGAACGACCAAAGCAAGGCGACGATCAGCGGCAGGCCCAACACAATAGCCAGCGCCGCGCCAAGGCCCAGCGTGATCCACCGCCCATCATCTGCTGTAAACCCGTCGCGCACACGCCGGGTGTCAGAAAGGTCCAGCGTCATCGGTGTTCTCCCCCATATATCGTGCGCAGCGCCCGCGTGGCGCGGTAATAGGCCAGCAGCACGATCACCGAAATCAGGCTCAGCACCGTGCCCATGGCGGCGACAAGGCCCCAGTTGTTCCGCTCGAAGGCGTTGACATACATGTGCACCGACAGCGGCAGGGGGTACACTGGGCCCAATAGGTTTGGCACCGCGAAACTGCCCATGCCGCCGATGAAAGTCAGTAGGAACGCCGCCGTGATGCCCGGCAGAGCCAGCGGGATTTGTAGGCGCCAGAAAACAGTGAACGGCCCTGCGCCCAGGGTGCGGGCGGCCAAGATCACGTCCTTGGAAATCGCGCCCAACGATCCGCCGATGATCAGCGTCATGAACGGCACCGCCTTCCATGCGGTGGCGATGACGACGCCGATGGCCCAGTCGTCGCGCACCAATTTCGGCAGGCCCAACCCCAAAGGCGCCAGCGCCCGTGCGGCTAGGCCACCCCGATCAAACAACGTCATCACGATGAAGGCGGCGACGATGCCCGGCACCACAAGAGGCACCTTGTACAGCGCATTGAAAAGCTTTTTGCCCGGGAACGTCTGGGCCAACACCACGGCCAGGGGTAGCGAAATGGCAAGGCTGACCAGGGTGGGCACCACCGCCAGATAGGTCGAGAAAAACAACCCATCACGGTAGGCCCGAGTGCCGAACAGCGCGGCATAGTGTTCCAGCGTGAAGCCACCATCCGTGCCCCGAGTGTACAGGCCAAAGCCCCCCAGCACCGCCAGAACCAGCGGCAGCCCGAAGAACAGCGCAAGATACCCGCCCGACGGCATGATCAACAGCGTGGCGACAACGCCCTTGGATAAGCGGCGGGTCATCGGGCGCGGCCCGGGTGCGCGCTGTCCAGAACGTGGGGAGCCACCCGCAGGGACAGCCGCACTGGCGTGCCCGGCTCCAAGATCGCAGCACCTGTGCCGGTTTCTCGGACCCGCAACTGGGCGTTATCTAGGGTCACAGTATATTCCACCGCTGCGCCCAGAAAGGTGCGGCTGGCGATGTGCCCGCCGCCTTCGCCCGGTGCAATCGCAACATCCTCGGGGCGGATCGACACAAAATCGCCGGGCCGCGCCGCGATGGCATGGCCCCAGGGCAGAGCGGCGTGCCCGGCATCGCCGATCACCTGCACCACGTTGGTCTGGCCCAGAAATTCGGCGGCAAAACGGGTGCGGGGCTCGCGATACAGGGTCACCGGCGCGCCCTCTTCGACGATGCGGCCCTTGTCCATCACTAGAATGCGGTCGGCCAGAGCCATCGCCTCGGACTGATCGTGGGTGACGTAGATCGCCGTGACGCGCAGTCGCTGCTGCAACTCGCGCAACTCAGCGCGCAATTGTTCGCGCAGTTTGGCATCGAGGTTCGACAGCGGTTCGTCCAGAAGCAACACGTCAGGTTCGATCACGATGGCCCGGGCCAGAGCCACGCGCTGTTGTTGCCCGCCGGACAATTCGCGGGGAAACCGGGCGGCCAGCGGCGACAGGTCGACCAACGCCAGCGCATCGCTCACCCGGCGGGTGATGTCGCCCCCCGACACGCCGCGCATCTTTAGGCCAAAGGCGACGTTGGCGGCGACGCTCATGTGCGGAAACAGGGCATAGGACTGGAACACCAGCCCGATATTGCGCCGCTCGGGTGGCAACCCGTCCATCGCACGGCCTGCCACAGTGATCTGCCCGCCATCGGGCTTGGTGATGCCGGCGATCATGCGCATCAGCGAGGTCTTGCCACAGCCCGAAGGTCCCAGAAGCGTCAGGAATTCGCCGTCGCCCACCGAGAGGTCAAGGGGCGCCACGGCAAATGCGCCCCCATAGCGTTTGGTAAGGCCGGTCAGTTCGATGGCGGCCATGTCAGGCGGCCCGCCCGTCGCAAACCGTCATTGTTGCAAAACGTCGGCGACAAACCGGTCGGTCGCGGCCGAGGCGACGACACCAGCGATGCGCGGACGGGCGCGTTCGGCAAACTCGGCGGTGGGGATCAGCCGACTGGCCATGTCGTCGCTCAGCGCCGCCGACAGATCCAACCCCGTGCGTGCGGTGCGCGACCCGTTAAGCGACACTTTCATCACCTGCGCCTCGTCCGACAGCAGGAAGTTGACGAACAACAGCGCCGCCTCAAGGTTTTCTGTGCCCGACGGTATCATGATGCCATCGCCATCGCCCACCTGCCCGCTTTCCATTAGCGTCGTGCGCACCGAGGGGGGCAACAGCCCGCGCCCGATGTAATCGAACGTCTGATCCTCCCACACGGTGCCGATGCTGGCCACGCCGTTAGCGATCAGGGTCAGAGTGTCGGTGTTCCCGTTGGTGATTTCAACGTTAGGTTTCAGGGCTTTGAAGTACTCCATCACCGGGTCGAGGCATTCGCCCGCCGCCCATGCTGTTGCCTGCTCGACGGTCAGCGTGAAATCCTGCGACTGCGCCACGCACTCGTCCGAGGCAAGGGCCAGAATAGCGCTCTCCAAAAATCCGCTGCCCGATCCTCCCCGCGCGGGAGAGGTCATGGCTAATTTGCCGGGGTTGGCCATGGCCCAGGTCAGAATGGCATCGAACGTGCGGGGCACATCGGCGGCTTCGACACTGCGTGTGTCATAGCCGATGGCGGTCTGGTTGCGGTGAAACGGCACCACGACGCCGCCATGGGTGTAACCGCGCGCCACGGTGGCGGCGTTTTCGGCCAGATCAGGGGCAGCGGGCAACATCATGTGCAGCGGCAGATTGGCGATCACCCCAGCCTCGTTCGCGACGCGCACCTGGCCGTTGGGGATGAAGAACACATCCACCGGCGAGGGCCGGCCGGCATCTTTTGCCGCCATCAATTGTTGTACGGCGGCTTCCCCGTTGACCGAGAAATACCGCACTTTGACCTCCGGATAGGCCTCTTCAAAGGCCGGGATCAGGTTTTCGGCAAACAACGGCGTGAAGGATTCGGTAAAGTCATAAAAGACGATTTCCCCCTGATCTTGTGCAACGGGCGACAGCGTTTCAACAAAAGTGTCTGGTGTCAGAGCGGCCAGATCGACAGTTGACGGGACATTGAAACTGTCGCTGTTCACAGGCTCGATCGCCCAGGCAAGATTTACAACTGAGACCGACAGGGTGGCCCCAATCACGATGGCGCGAATTGACATGGGAAACTCCTTCATATGTGGATCGGACAACCGATATATTTCCCGTCATAGTATTGCCCCAAGCGTAACACAGTAATGATGGTTCTGCGAAAATTTGGTGTAGGAACCTCGACCCTAGGGGCCGAGTTGCACAGATCAACCTTTGGCGGTAGTGTCGCAAACTTTCGGGCGAACATTGCGTTTGGTTGTCGTGATCGTCCCAGTTATCGCAGGCCTCAAAATAGCCACCTATATTGGCTTGATTGATGCCCCATACTTTGGCCAGACCACAATCGATGTGGTCGCCATCAATGAACTGAATTTCGAATTCTTCGACAGGCTGACCGTATGCGTTGGGGGCCTTTGCCGCTTTGGTTTGATAGCCCTCAAGGCTGTCAAAATAAAATCCTGTTGCGTCTAGGTCGTATGGTTGTGCGTGTAGTGCTTATGAATCGCGGATTGAGAAGCTTGAGCGAGAAAAATTGGTGCTTCACGAAAGGATAGCGAGATCCGTCCCGCCTAAGGGACGGGTAGAGGATTGTATTGAACTCTCATTGAATTTTCCATCAAGCCTTTGGAATATATGGAAAAATGGAGACTTTACCATGCGCCAAACTGTGCTTCGATTGGCCTTTGCAGAGCTTCTTCGATGCAGTCAAAATGAGGTGTATGAAACTCCAAAATTTACGTTCCCTTTCAAATACGTAGGGAGTTTTTTAGAGTCAAAAAGCGAAATGGTGCTGCTGGGGAGAATCGAACTCCCGACCTCTCCCTTACCAAGGGAGTGCTCTACCTCTGAGCTACAGCAGCACTGTGGGCGGCTAATTAGCTTTGAACGGAGTGCTGTGCAAGAACCTTTTCACTAAAATCGCTTATGCAGCGTGTTTTTATCCGGCGGTGCAAGTTTACGATATTGGTACAGTGCTCAACAGCGGGCAAAAATCTAGGCAGAATTCCCCTATAAAATGCGTTCCGCGGCACTGGACGCGATTGCACCCATTGGCTACACGTCAGTCATGGAAAATAAATCTGTCCCCCAAAAGCCCGCCAAGAAACCTGTCTCAGCGCGCGATGCACGCTTGAAAGCAGCGCTTAAGGCCAATTTAGGTCGGCGCAAGCAATTGAGTCGCGCCAAAGCGGCCTCGGATAAGACAGAGACACAGAGCGAGTGAGGCACGAGTAATGGATTCTATTTTGGTAAGAGGCGGCGGACCGCTGAACGGAGACATCGAGATCGCAGGCGCGAAGAACGCTTGCTTGACATTGATGCCAGCGACGCTGTTGTCAGACGAGCCTTTGACGCTCACCAACGCCCCGCGCTTGTCGGACATCAAAACGATGACAGCCTTGTTGGAGTCACTCGGTGCTGAGATCAGCTCGATGCAAGAGGGCAAGGTGCAAACCATGTCTTGCCACGGCGATCTGAACCCGATCGCAGATTACGAAATCGTGCGCAAAATGCGCGCGTCCAACTTAGTGCTCGGCCCCCTTTTGGCGCGTCTGGGCCATGCGGTTGTGTCCCTGCCCGGCGGTTGCGCGATTGGCGCACGCCCGATGGATTTGCACGTTGATGCGCTGACCGCACTTGGCGCACAGATCGAATTGCGCGATGGGTATTTACACGCCAAAACCCAAGGTGGCCTCAAGGGTGCGGTTCACAAGATGCGCTTTGCCTCAGTTGGCGCGACTGAAAACTTTGTGATGGCGGCGTCGCTGGCCAAAGGCACATCCGTTTTGGAAAACGCCGCGCGCGAACCTGAGATTGTCGATCTTGTGTCCTGTTTGAAAAAAATGGGTGCGCAGATTGAGGGCGAAGGCACCTCACGCATCGAAATCCAAGGCGTTGATCGTTTGCACGGCGCGACGCATCCCGTGGTCACAGACCGCATCGAGCTTGGCACTTTTATGTTGGCACCTGCGATTTGTGGCGGCGAAGTCACCTGTTTGGGTGGCAAAATGTCATTGGTGGAAAGCTTTGCAGAAAAGCTGGACGCAGCTGGCATTTCCGTTGTCGAGGACGCCCGTGGCCTGACCGTGTCACGCAGGGGCGACCGTGTTCAAGCTGTCGATGTTGTGACAGAACCCTTCCCAGGTTTTCCGACCGATTTGCAGGCGCAGATGATGGCGCTTTTGTGCACCGCCGAAGGCACGTCTCACTTGGAAGAAACAATTTTCGAGAACCGCTTCATGCACGCGCCAGAATTGACCCGCATGGGCGCGCATATCGAAGTCCACGGCGGCAAAGCCATCGTGCACGGCGTGGATCGCCTCAAGGGCGCTCAGGTCATGGCCACCGATTTGCGCGCCTCTGTGTCGCTGATCCTTGCGGGTCTGGCAGCCGAGGGCGAAACATTGGTCAGCCGCGTCTATCATTTGGACCGTGGCTACGAATTTGTTGAGAAGAAACTTTCTGATATTGGCGCACATATTGAACGGATTAAATCGTAGATCATGACCGAAGATGCACGTTTCGAAGATGGCGGCGATCAGCCTTTACGCCTCAAAGCCCACGATGCGGAAGATCTAGCGATCCTGTCTGCATTGTGCCAAGACGCTGTCGTGCCGATGGGAGAAATTTCCTATGACGCAGGCCAACGTCGGTTTGCAATGCTGCTCAACCGCTTTCGCTGGGAAGACGTGGATCGGGCCGCAAAACGATCACGCGCCGTCGAACGCGTCCAATCGGTGCTGTTGTTTGACGATGTGATGTCTGCCAAATCATCGGGGGTGTCGGCCAGCGACAAAGACACCATTATTTCGGTGCTGGCCGTGACATTTACAGCAGGTGAAGATGGTGCAGGTGCCGTTCAGATCACTTTGGCTGGGGACGGTGACATTTTACTCGGCGTCGAAGCGCTGGATGTGACGCTGAAAGACGTGACACGGCCTTATATTGCCCCTTCTAAGACACAGCCAGATCATCCGGAATAAATCCAGGAGCCCTAGGCGGAGACTTAGGTCTGCGCAGAATTCTTGACAAAATACGCCTCAAGCACGGCAAAATACAGCCCGCGCTTGAGCCTTACGCTTCGCCACGCTATGTGAAGACTAAGGAGAGCGTGATGCCACATTTTTTGAACACCCAAGACGCCGATTTTGAAGCCCGTTTTGTTGAGCTGCTCGCGATGAAACGCGAAGACAGCCCAGACGTTGATCATATCGTGGCAGGCATCATAGCGGATGTGCGCGCACGCGGTGACGACGCAGTTCTTGAGCTCACGGCCAAATTTGATCGGCTGCAACTGACAGCTGACGGGCTGCGGTTCACTGACGCCGAAGTGGACGATTATTGCGCCCAAGTGTCGCCCGAGGATCGTGCCGCGCTTGAACTGGCCGCGACACGTATCCGCGACTACCACGTTCGCCAAATGCCTGACGACAAAATATGGACGGATATGGACGGGGCCACGTTGGGCTGGCGCTGGACGCCTGTGTCCGCGGCGGGGCTTTACGTGCCCGGCGGCATCGCAACCTATCCGAGCTCGGTTTTGATGAATGCCGTGCCGGCCAAGGTTGCAGGCGTCAAACGCTTGGCCATTACGGTGCCGACCCCTGACGGCGTGGTGAACCCGCTTGTGTTGATGGCCGCGCGCATTGCTGGCGTTGATGAAATTTACCGAATTGGCGGCGCGCAGGCGATTGCGGCGCTTGCCTATGGGACCAAAACCATCTCGCCTGTTGATAAAATCACCGGACCTGGCAATGCTTTTGTTGCGGCGGCCAAACGACGTGTCTTTGGCAAGGTCGGCATCGATATGATCGCAGGCCCATCCGAAATTTTAGTGATCGCAGATGCAGATAATGATCCGGATTGGATCGCGGTTGATTTGATGTCGCAGGCCGAACATGATGAAAGCGCGCAATCTGTTTTGATCACCACTGATGCCCACTTTGGTGCGGCTGTGGCGGCGGCTGTAGACAAACGCCTTGAGACGCTTGAACGCCGCGTTATTGCGGGCAAATCTTGGGCTGATTTCGGCGCGGTCATCGTTGTGAAGAACCTGGATGAAGCTGTTATTTTGTCAGACCGTTTTGCGCCAGAGCATTTGGAACTTTGTGTGGCCGACCCCGATGATTTGTCATTGAAAATCAGCCACGCGGGCGCCATTTTCTTGGGCGCTTATACGCCTGAGGCCATTGGCGATTACGTCGGCGGCCCCAATCACGTGCTACCAACGGCGCGCTCTGCGCGGTTCTCATCAGGTCTATCGGTTTTGGACTTCCTTAAACGGACAACCTTGGCCAAGATGACACCAACGGCGCTCAAAGCGATTGGTCCTGCTGCAGAACGTTTGGCCAAATCTGAGAGCCTTGAGGCACATGGCCTGTCGATACGTGCACGACTGGATCGGTTGAATGGTAAAGGCAATGAGTAAACTGATAGCAATCGAAATCGATGATCGTGGGCTATCTGCGCCCACGCCAGAAATCGAACAAGAGCGCCAAGTCGCTATTTTCGATTTGCTGGAAGACAACAGTTTTGCGTTGCCAGAACGGGATGATCGTGATGTGCCGAAAGGCCCATTTAAACTTCTGTTGTGCATCAAAGAGCGCAGGCTTGTGTTTGACTTGTCCAACAAGACAGGTGTGACGCAAGCAGAATTTCACCTGTCGCTCGGGCCCTTTCGCCAAGTCGTCAAAGACTATTTTCAGATTTGCGAAAGCTACTTTGAGGCCGTGAAAAAAATGGCTCCGGGTCAAATAGAAGCTATCGATATGGCACGGCGCGGCATCCACAATGAAGGTGCCCGCGTTCTGCAAGAGCGGCTCGAAGGAAAAGCCGACGTTGATCTGGACACTGCGCGTCGATTGTTTACATTGATCTGTGTCTTGCATTGGGGAGCGTAAGGTTTGGCGACAGAAATGCCCAGTTCGATCCTATTTTGCTGCGACCATAATGCATTGCGCTCGCCCATGGCAGAAGCCATGATGAAGAAACTGTATGGAACCGAAGCCTACGTCCAATCCGCTGGCGTGATGAACGACTTGGATATCGATGGTTTCGCAGTCTATGTATGCCAAGAGATCGGCGTTGAATTATCGCGTCACAAAACCCGGTCGTTTCAAGACCTGCAAGCGGTGGGCGAACACATGTCCTCTTATGATTTGATCATCGCGCTCTCGCCCGCGTCGCACCACAAAGCCATAAACCTGACCAAACTGTTTCACATCGATGTGGAATATTGGCCCATCACCGACCCAACCGGATCAGGCGAAAATCGCGAAGCCAAACTCGAATCTTATCGCCGCACCCGTGATCAAATCAAAACACTTATGATCGAACGTTTTGGTGAGCCAAAGCATCCTACCCACTAGATTCGACACGCTTTATCGTATTGAATGACGTCCTAGCCTTCATTTTTTGTGGCTATGGCGACAGATTTGGCAAAAAACCATCCCAAAAACCGCGCCCTGCCCTAAATGGCGCTTGAAAAGCGCAAGCCAAAGGCGCATTTACTGACCGCCCACACTATGGTGGGTGAATTTTACAGGAGTGAACATGGCCAAGGAAGAAATGCTCGAATTTCCCGGTGTCGTAAAGGAACTCTTGCCGAACGCGACATTTCTGGTCGAGCTGGAAAACGGCCATACGATCATCGCTCACACGGCAGGCAAAATGCGTAAGAACCGAATTCGTGTTCTCGCAGGTGACAAAGTTCAAGTCGAAATGACACCTTACGATCTGACCAAGGGTCGGATCAATTACCGCTTCCGTTAATCGGGCCATGCGGTTTACATGAAACTGATCCTCGGTTCAGGCAGCCCGCGCCGGAAGGAACTTTTGGCGCAGATCGGCCTTACCCCCGATGACATCCGGTCTCCCGACATTGATGAGACGCCCCTCAAAGGTGAATTGCCGCGCCCCTACTGCGCGCGCATGGCCCGCGAAAAGGCGCAAGCCGTTCCCCGCAAATCGGACGAAATCGTTCTGTGCGCGGATACCACTGTCGCCCTAGGGCGTCGCGTCATGGGCAAGCCCCGTGATGAAAAAGAAGCCGCCGAATTTTTGCTGGCCATGTCGGGGCGGCGCCATAAGGTGATCACCGCTGTGGCCGTGGCGCGTGGCGATTTGGTCTATGAGGCCGATGTCGTCACCGTCGTGAAAATGAAGCGCCTGTCCGACATTGAGCTCAACACCTATTTGGCCTCAAACGATTGGCAAGGCAAAGCGGGCGGTTACGGCATCCAAGGGCTTGCGGGGGCATTCATCCCGTGGATCCAAGGCAGCTACTCCGCCGTGATGGGTCTGCCCGTGGCTGAAACCGCCACCCTGCTCACCGCAGCTGGCTACCCCGTTTACGGAGACCACACATGATCGGTACAATCATCGCCCTTGGCATGCTCAAAGACCAAAAGGCAGCCGCCTTTATCAAAGATGGCCGCTTGGAAGATCTTATCGTTGACGCCACTGGCGACGATGCCCCCCCCGCGATTGGCTCGATTTATCGCGCCCGTGGTGGCCGGATGCTCAAAGGCATGGGCGGCGCGATGCTGGACATGCCAAACGGGGAAAGCGCCTATCTGAAGGGCAACAAGGGTCTCAAACCCGGGGCCCCGATGTTGGTGCAGGTCACGCATATGTCCGAGGATGGCAAAGCCGTTCCGGTCACGACGCGTCTGATTTTTAAATCCAAGTACGCCATCATCACACCCGATGCGCCGGGTTTGAACATATCGCGCTCAATTCGCGATGAAGGTGAACTGTTGCGCCTGCATGATTTGGCCAACGCCGGCATGGATGACGCGGATGAGGCCATGGGTCTTATTTTGCGGTCCGCCTGTGATGGTGCTGACAGCAAAGACATCGCAGATGACATCGCCAATATGCGCGGTCTGGCCGAGGCTGTGACTGCAGATTCAGCGGGCGAACCGGAATTGCTGCTGGATGGTCCCGATGCTTGGGATGCGGCATGGCGCGATTGGGACAAACCCGATGTGTTTGACGAATCCGAGGACGCCTTTGACAACTACGGCGTATATGAGCTGATCGACGATGTGATTTCCACGCGCGTATCACTGAAAACCGGTGGTCACGCCTATATCGAACCGACCCGTGCGTTGGTCTCGGTCGATGTGAACACAGGCGGCGAATTTTCTGCCGCAGCTGGTCTTAAAGCCAATATGGCGCTGGCCCGCGATTTGCCGCGTCAGCTACGTCTACGCGGTTTGGCTGGGCAGATCACCATCGATTTGGCCCCTATGCCGAAAAAAGAACACCGCGCCTTTGAACAGTCCCTTCGTGCCGCGTTCAAGGCAGATGGCTCTGAAGTTGTTTTGGCAGGGTTCACGCCCTTGGGTCACTACGAGATCCAAAAGAAACGCGAGCGTGTTCCCCTTCAGGATATTCTCAAATGACCTGTCCGATCTGTCAAAAAGAGGGCGACGTCAAATATCGCCCTTTTTGCTCAAAACGCTGCGCTGATGTCGACCTTGCCCGCTGGCTAAGTGGCACTTACGCGGTGCCAAGCATGCGTGAAGAAGACCCCGAAGAGGTCATGCGCGCCTATGAGGAAAGCCAACGCAACGCCCAAAATAGCCTGTTGGATGGGTTGATAAAAAAACCCCACTAAATGTGCACTTTACCTCTGGACACCACCTGTTACGGAGACTAAACAACGCGAACCCAGAACGCGCAAGTGTTCATCCGGTGCCCGGGTAGCTCAGGGGTAGAGCAGTGGATTGAAAATCCTCGTGTCGGTGGTTCGATTCCGCCCCTGGGCACCACTTTTACCGAATGAAAACAGAATGTTGCATCGATAAAAGTGCCATGCCTCTTTCGATTAGTTTGCCGTGGGTATCATTCGGGTATCATTTCGCAAGACGTATGACGTTGGTGCTAGGCGAAGCGCTATCCGTACAGGCTCGCTTTCAGTTCGCAACGGCAGAGTAGCTTTGACTTGAAGTATCAAAATTTCTTGGCGGGGCTCTTTCTAGTTGAACACAACTGCCTCACATGGAACTAATTCAGAAGTTGAAAGCTCACCGAGGCCACATCCGTGCAGCAAATTGAAATTAAAGTTGAAAACGATCATATTCAGCGGATAACTTCCGCGAAGCCGCTCGCCGCAATTTCAGAACTTATTTGGAATGCTTATGATGCCGACGCACGCGAAGTTAAAGTGGAACTCGAAAGGGGGCAGCTTACCGAGCTTGGCTTAATCCGCATTGTCGATGATGGGACAGGTATTTCCGCGGATGAGGTTGAAACGTTTTTTCAGTCGCTAGGCGGTTCGTGGAAAAAACGCGCAGTTAAATCCAGTGGTGGCCGATCAATCCACGGTGAAAAGGGTCAGGGTCGTTTCAAAGCTTTTGCTCTTGGTGAGCGGGTGACGTGGATATCGCACAATGCGGGGAAGAAATTCTCGATTAGTGGCGACAAATCGAACTTAAAGCAGTTCTCGATTTCTGAAACTGTTCCAGCAACAAATACAGGCTGCACAGTCGAAATCGAGAACGTTGTTCGCGATTTTGAGATTTGGACCGAAAATGGCTTCGCAGAGCAGGTGCGCGACGTATTCGCACTGCAACTCTATGAAGACCCCAATTTTCGTATCAACTATGACGGCGAGGATATCGACGCAAGAGAAGCCATCCGGGATGTGACTCCCTATGAGATAAAGGCGGTTACCGAAGAGGGTCACGAATACAACGCGACCTTAGAAATCATCGAGTGGAAGAAAAAAGTTGAGCGGAAACTTATGCTTTGCCTTCCCGGCCGCTTTAGTTTCAATGAAATTGCACCGGGTATTCACGCGCGTGGATTCGACTTCACTGCCTATTTGACTGCCGACCATTTCCAATCACTCGCAGACGACAACACCGAAGGGCTGGTTGAACTCGACCCACCGTCAATGGCACTCGTAGAGGCATCGAAAGCGAAGTTGCGTGAACACTTCCGCGAACGGGAAGCAGAGCGCTCCCGTGGCAAGATTCACGAATGGAAGGAAGATAAAATCTATCCCTACGAGGGTAAGCCTTCTGATCACATCGAGATGAATGAGCGACAAGTCTTCGATGTCGTCGCTCTGAATCTGGCCGACTACAGCCCTGACTTCGAGAAGGCTCCATCAAAACAGCAGAAATTAATCCTTCAACTCGTCAAAGCAGCAATTGAGTCCGGCCCCGGCGCTCTGCCAGCTATTCTTGAAAGTGTCGTCGATCTTCCAAAGGCCAAGCAAGAGGAACTAGCTGAGCTTCTCCGGAAAACTTCGCTGACTTCCATCATCAATGCAGCAAAGAGTGTAACTGATCGCCTCGAGTTTTTGCGCGCCCTACAAATTCTGGTGTTTGAGCCAAACTCCAAACGCCAATTGCTCGAACGCTCCCAACTTCACCGTATCATTGCCCAAGAGACGTGGATTTTCGGCGAGCAGTTCAACCTATTGAACGACGACGAAGATTTGTCGGCTGTTCTACGCAGTCATCTCAAGTTGCTTGGTAGCGATAACGACGATAGCACCCCACGAGATTCGCTTGCGCCGAAAGAGCCTGTCTTAGACGCAAACGGAAAAGCTGCTATCGTTGACCTGATGCTATCCTGCCGAGTTCCGACAGCAACGGACGAAGAACGCAAACATCTCGTCGTCGAACTTAAAAGGCCGAGCCAGAGCCTCAACGAAGATGTGATCAACCAGATCAAGAAATACGCCAAGGCTGTCGCACTCGATGATCGATTTAAACACTCAAGTGTCGAATGGGACTTTGTAGCTGTTGCTAACCGTTTCACTAACGACGCCGAGCTTGAAGCGCGACAATCTGGCAAGCCACGCGGTTTGGTGCTCGAGCTTGATGACCCAATCAAAATTCGCGTCTGGGCAAAGACATGGGGTGAAATCATCCAAGAAGCCGAAGGACGGCTGACATTTTACAAACGCCGCCTTGAGTATCAGGCTAATGACGAGGAAGCGCTTCGATACTTGCGCACAATTAACGCCGATTATCTCAGCGAGGAAGTCAAAGAGCGAATTTCTGAACTAGACGCAGAAGAGACTAGCGAAAAGTAAGAGTGGGTTGCATTGATGCGAAATTAGCCTCGAGCGAAACTATCGAGAAGCAAAATCACCTTTGCTGAAATCCTCCTCCACAGAACCAATCTGATATTGTGAGAGCTTCATAAAGTGCGGTCTTCCACGAGTTTAGCTGATTTTGAATCCTCGATTGCCACTGGTGGTTCAGTTCACTGCGGACTGCAATCGTCCCACCTACTGCGAAATGGCGCGATAATCCTTCACGAATGTCGCTAATTTCTCGAGCCGCTTGACTGCCATAAAGAGCATCAAGGCCGAATAGCTGAAACTGCCGTACCAATCGAGTGCCAAGAATTGGAGGCCATACAGCAGGCACAACGACGAAAAATGAAACGGAACATGGAGCAGTTTCATTCACATGCGCCCATAGCCAACGCTCGCCTGATATATTTTCAAAGTATGGGTGGAGAGGGACTTCTGCCAATGAATTAGGTGGCGTATCTCCTTTAACCTTATTGCATTCTGAGCAGCTACCGACGAGGTTATCAGGTGCGACCGCCAATGCAGGATAGTGCGCTTTAGCAAGAATGTGATCCAAAGTCGCTATGTCGCGCTGGTCGCAGTAAGGGCATCGATCTCCGCTGGGTAGGGCTTTGATTTCATCGTAGATAAATCGTGCTGGCCCCTTCTTGCCAGCAAACCTTTGGGTATAATTCGTGACAAGTTCGTCGCCCGTAACCTTCCCGACGTTTGGTTCAGCGGGGAAGTTATGGAGGTTCTCAGAAGTGACAGAAGCCACGTAAGCGTTGGCAGCAGTTTCAATAGCTAACAAGCTGCTTTGCATGCGCGATTTAAGGTCAGCGTCACGCACTTTGCTTACACTGATTGAAAACGCCTCTGACGCTGGTCGAACTGGGCGCGACACACTCCACATCGATTTATTCCCCTTGCTGCTGAATGGCGATAAGGCTTCTCAGGAGCGCGCGTCCTTCGGCCCCCAATTGGCCGTCGAATTGTCCAACAACTTGCTCAAAATCTGGTGTTTTCTGTACGGAATCCATTAGCATTCTGTGAAACCCTGATCTAGTGACCTCAAACCCAAATACTTCCCGAGTTAGCGACCCGACGTTTTCTGCAAAGGTCTCCAGCGCGGGTCGCTCAGTTGTCGTATGGTAGCCATGCCGATGGATTTTCCAAACGCATGATCTGGGAACCTCCTGAAGAACCACAGGGGAATGAGTAGCGATGATCGCGACCCCATTTCTGTTGATCAGCAAGTCGGAGAGTGCCCTTACGAAAGCGGATAAAAGAGGGGGGTGGAGGTGCGCCTCCGGCTCGTCCATTATTACCAAAGTCTTTTCTTGTACGGTTTCGACCAACTTTGTTATTGTAAGAAGAACAATTTTGTGGCCCGAACTCAGCCTTCGATACAATTTTCCAGCTTCCCTGCCGAAGCCATCCATGTCGACTTCTACCAAACTCGACACCTGCGCCTCTGCAAAAAGAGGATCCGCTTCAAGGGTGGCTAATGCCTTTCGCCACCGATCCGCTCGCGCTCCTCGTATACAGATCTTGGCACTGTCAGAAAATTCTTTGGCCAAGGCTTCAGGATCACGCGTAATGATGACAGGATTGCCATCCTTATCTTTCACTTCTTTTCGTAACCCAACCTGCGTGAAGCGCATTCCCTTGCTGGCATCTCGCCCTTGCTGGATAATCTTGGAGTCGTCAAATGCACTAAAACTGACTGAAACCGCATTGGAGAATGGAATTTCTTCGTCTTCCAGACCTAGAGGATCGTCTGTCAAAAATCGTCCGTCTTCATCTGGCGTTTCCCCTGGGTTCAATAGCGCCCTTGTCATATTGTTTAGAAGATGTGTTTTTCCCACTCCATTGCGGCCAATAAGAACTTGAATGTTGGTTGGGGGCTTAGATAGCGGTGTTATATCAAAATCGACAAGCATGGGCTCAGCTCCGTCAGGCTTGGGGCTTTGGCCCTGATACCTGAAGCTGAAATTAGTAAGCACAGCCCCGCCACCAAGTATTCGACGATACTGACCTTCAATGGTCTTTCGGTTAACGGATCGAAGTAGAGATCGACCAGTGACAGGTTCACTAAGCGCTGCTTTATAGAGCTCCTCATTCTGGGATAAATCGCGTAGTGCGACGAGTATAGCGTTAGCTTTCTGTTCTCCTAGGTTCATCAACGCTGAATAGTAGTCAACGTCTTGGCCTAGAGAAAAAAACCTGTCTTCTAGAACTTCAAAGTATTCTGGTAGATTTGGTCTTTTTTGATCCGCCAACATGCCAAACTCGGCAATTTTTACTCCGCCAAAATCATGTCTTTCACCTTGTTCATCAAAGAAGGTGAGGGAGTAAAGCGTTTGAAATTCCCACCAGTCGTTCCAATTGTCTGTCCATATGAAACCAATGTCGTTTCCTTCGGCGGGAACGTTACCAAGATTTGGGATTACCTGAAATCTCATCCACTCATTCAACTCTCGTCAAGAATAAATTTGGACTCGCATCCACGCAGTTTCATTTCACAAAACGAATCCTTGGGCCCAACCCGTTTCTTTTGAGAAACCCCCATAACTTCGCCTCTAATGGCACGATAATTGTTGGTTGGTGTGAAGGCCAGTACTGAAATCGAAAAGAGGCGCAGTTTGCGCCTCTATCGGTGTTCAATTTTTCGCGTTGGTGCACTAAGCAGGCTTCTTTGGCTTCAATGCCCTACGCGCCTCCTTCTCGGCAGCGGACCCTTTCACCCACTGCCATGTGGCACCAGCCTCGTGAAGCCCTGCGACAATGGCGAAGATCCGGTTGGATCTGTTTGTCGCCTGCACGTCATCGTGCCGGATGAGGTGTGCAGTTGACGTACTCAATTTACGCCGGTGTTTCCTAAGGACGTCTCGTGGCTTGTGAGCGAATGGGTCCACAGCACGTATTTCAGGTGCGCCGATGCCATTGGCGTTTTGGCCCGTAAGAAGCTGCGGACGTTCCGTGATGGGTGTTGGGTCGAAATGCACAAGTGGGATGAAAGGTTTTTCATACCCCGCCTTGTGGTTGAATGAACCCGTCTCGAAACTCAAGGCGCTTTGAAGGGTCAGGCTTCTGGGCCTCGATGAACTTGGATGTGAGTTTGTGTGTCATGCACCCATAATAAGACGGGTGGAGGCGCTACGTCAGGGACAACCCTAGACGGTTTGGAACACCTTGGCGGGACTTGGGCACCTCAAAGGACCAAAACCTGAAGACACAATCCACAGTTGACTCACTTCCAGAGTCGAAAGATGGTTTTCGTGTCGAACAGGTATTCGGGGGCGGGAAGTTATGAAAACAGTGGTTATTCTTATCCATGGCATTCGGACACATGCAGAGTGGCAAGAAAAAATTCCAGAATGGCTGGACCTTGGACCCGAAACTATCGTCAAGCCGATTGGGTATGGGCGTTTTGATTTATTCAGATTCTTGTCACCTTTAAGGACACGACAAAAACCGATAGACATTTTGACACGCGAAATTGACGACTTAATCGCGCGATACCCTTCCCACGCTTACAGAAGAGTTGTGATAGCGCACAGCTTTGGCACATACGCAATCTCAAAAATCCTAGAGGCAAGACCATCGATTGAACTGGATGATCTGCTGCTATGCGGCAGTATTGTCCCTGCAGATTACAACTGGATTCAAATAAGAAAACAAGTCAAAGGCACGATACTCAATGACTGTGGTCGGAGGGATATCTGGCCGGTGATCGCAAGATCGGTGACTTGGGGATATGGCGCAACAGGGACCTATGGCTTCAATGCTGGAGCGGTGACCAACCGATTCCACTCCATTGGCCATAGTGAGTTTTTCAGCAAGAGATTTGTCAGAGAGTTCTGGCGTCCATTTGTCCAAGATTCCACGATTGCGCCTTCGCACGTTGGGTCTGATATTGTGCGGTCTCCGTGGTATTTTTCTTTGTTTGAGCCAAAGCTCAGATGGCTGTTTCTTTTTGCAGTTTTGTTTTTGATTCTGCCGCCAAAACAAGAAGAACAACTTCGCGACGGGTTCAATAGGGCTTATGTCGCAGCTTATGAAACCTTAATTGGCCCCTATGTTTCAGAGGCTTCGGCGCGCCTGATGGCGGAGGCAGACAATCTCTATTTTTTAGAAGACAACAGAGTAGGTGCTTTTGAGCTATACGAGAAAGCTGCCGCTGAAGAAGGCGGGAATCCTGCGGCTCAAGCCAGCATGGCGAAGATGGTATTTATGGGTTGGGGTGGTCAAGTGGCTGATCCTGATGAGGCCACGAGACTTGTTGGCGAGGTGTTGGAAGATCTGACCACACTAGCAAAAACAGACGGGGTAGCTGCCTATAATCTCGCGTACCTTTACGGCCAAGGAATCGGCGTTGAACCCAGCCCGCAATCTGCACGTGAACTTTATGAATTCGCTGCGAATAATGGCCATGGACAAGCAATGTTTAACATCGGAGCAAACTTTGCACGCAATGAAGACCACGAAAATGCGTTAGAGAAGTTTCGAGAAAGCGCTGAAACTGGTCATGTTTTTGGAAATTATGAAGCTGGCCGATACTTGCAGCGGGGATTTGCGGGAGAACCTGATTACCCTGCCGCCATATCTTACCTTGAAAGGGCGCGCGCAAAAGGACACGTGGCAGCTACCTATAATCTCGCGCTCATATATAGAGACGAGAGCTGGGATGGATATGACCTCGAGACATCACTCGAACGCTTTCGGGAAGCGGCAGACTTGGGCAGTGCATACGCTCAGACTGAACTTGGCAAAATGCTACTTCAAGGTCTCGATGGCCAAGGACAAAGTGACGAAGCCGTGGCATACCTTAGGCTGGCGACTGAAGAAGGATATGCCAGAGCATTTCGAATACTTGGTAAAGTTTATATGGGCGACTACAGCCCTGACTACCGAAATGTGGAAACAGCAGTCGAAGTTTTTCGTGATGGAAGCGATCTGGGCGACGTGCTGAGTAGTGAAGAACTGTCGCAATTGTATTTTGGCGTAGACGAAGTTGCTGCTGACTATAGCCTAGCACTTGAGTATTCCCTGCTTTGCGCAGAAGTGAATGGTCGTTGTGCCAACCGCGCCGGTAGAATTTACCAAGATGGCCTCGGGGTCGAAAAAGACGCCCTTAGATCCATCGCATTTTTTCAACAAGCCATTGATCTGGGGAACCACAGTGGGGCGCATAACCTGATGAATTTGCATCACGATTTGGCGATGACCGAGACGAACCAAGACGTTGCTTTTGATCATGGTCAGGCAGCCATTGCGGCGGGTTATACTACAATAGAAATGGGGACGCAGGACCCGCTTACCTACTCGGTTTTGGCGGATATTCACAGATCTGGACTGCCCGGGGTCCCGCTCAACGAAAATGAGGCGACTAGATTATATCTCAAAGCTGCAGAGCTTGGGGGAACAAATGCGCAGAACAACATTGGGGTCCGTCTCTTGTTAGGTTTGGGAACTGAACCATTGAATCTGACCTTCGATGAAAGAATGGCCGAAGGACGACGCTGGCTGTTATCAGGCGCAAGGTTGGGTAATCTCAGTGCTTTAGCTAACATTGAGGGGCTAAAAGAGCGGACCGATGAGGTGCTTGAGTACTTCCTTGGTGCTAATAATCAAATGGCCGTTTTGGACAATGACCAAAAGGAAATGCTGATTGGATTGTTTGACGACATAGACACCGACCAGATTCGTGCAGAAAGCCTGCGTGGTGCAAAAGAAATTGCGATGACAAGTTCCTGCCGAGCAAACCTCTTGGGCCTAAGATACTATGAAGAAACAAGACTGCCCTCCAACATTTCGCGAGCGGCCTCAATGGCCAAGGCCCAAGAGCTGTTCCAGATTGCAGAGGAAGGAGGATCACCAGCTGCGGCATTCAATTTGGGTCGTATGCATATCCTACAGGAAGCAGTACCTGCCAACCGCCAGACTGGTCTTGATCTTCTAGACCAGGCCATATCCCTTGGTTTTTCTGAGGCAGCACTGTTCGCGGCGCAAACTTACAATGATGGCAGATACGTTCCAAAAAACGAGACTGCGGTTGAGTCATATTTGAAGCGGGCTCTTGAGTTGGGAGAAGATGGTGTCGTCGCAGCACTTCTGACAAGTGTTACTAAGGAGGAAGACATTGCTGATTTGGACATTGGTCCGTCGATTTGTTCACCCCCTAATCGTAGTCAGCTAGCGGCCGAACTCAGCGTAGCTTTGCCTTGATCTTTGACTAAAGCTGGAAAGAATCCTTCAATGATCTTGAGCCTATGTGGTTTGAAGCGACTTGACTTGATTTGAGCTGCTTTGAAGAAGCTACGACATCAAAGGTCACTTTGGGTATCGCACGGGTAGCAGGAGTGGTGTGCTTGAATGCTTCGGTATGGGATGGGCCGAGACGATCGGCCGCGCACATAGATCAGCTGTTTCAATCGCTTACGCCACAAGCTGAGCGGTTTTGAGACAGAATGCACGGATAGCAAGACCGTTTGAAAATCCTCGTGTCGGTGGTTCGATTCCGCCCCTGGGCACCATTTTTACCAAATGGGAACAAACAGTTAGGTGTGGCTTATATCAGCCCCCAATTGTGCAAAGCCATTGCGGGTATCACTGGGGTAGCATTTTAAAGGCTGGGCTAGCAGTTACTTGCTTGCTTTTGGTTGCGATCGAGCACTGAGCTTAACGCGTAGTTGCCACGATAGGTAGCCACCTCTGGACCTGTCACGGTTTGATGCCGCTCCTTTGATAGCATTTATTGCAGCAAAGGAGACGAACTATGGGAACGAAACG